>CAZOXB010000220.1:0-6728 GCA_964583635.1 uncultured Opitutaceae bacterium
GAAAACGATGCCTGTACGTCGGCCGCCGGGTCGCGGGCATTGTACTGGTCGAGCACCGACAACCTGCCTTCTGCATCCACCGTCAGCGCGCGGGCAAAGCCTTGCCGGGAAACCAGGAGTTCCTCGTTGCCGTCACCATCGACATCGGCAGCGGTAAGGGAACCCGATTCGAGATTGTCCACCAGTCCCTTGCGGAATGCGGGTGAACTGGAGACATCCTTGAACAGCAGCGTACCCGCCCGGCCGGGCGGACTCTGCAGCCACACACGAACGGACTCCAACGGGGTGAAGACCACCAGGTCGAGGCGTCCATCCTGATTCACATCGAGCATGCGGATGGCGCGGGGGTCCGTGCGGGTCGCGGGAATCTCCAGGCTCTGGATCAAGGCCGGCGCGGCTTCAAGGCGTGTCCAGAGGTCGATCAACCGCCTGCCCTTTTCATCACGAACCACCGCCACCCAGGTGGATTTCCCGCCGCCCAGCGGCCCCGCTGCCAGCGCGAGCGGCTTTCCGGTGCCGGGGAACGGTTGCGGGTAGTCGAAGCGTCCGTTCTTTGCCAAAGAGGCGATCCCAACGGCCTGCTCCTTGGGACTCGCGATGAAGAGCTCCGCCCTGCCATCGCCGTCCCAGTCTCCGCTTGCGATGCTGCGGGCGTCGGCCAGCGACGGAAAACGTTCCGCCGGGGCAAAGCCTCCCGTTCGTTGCCGCCGATAAAGGATCATCTGGGCCGCATCCGGATCGCCCAAGGCCAGGTCTTCCTGTCCATCGCCGTCGAAATCGCCGAATGCATAACTGGCCGGAAGCCTGGGCGCCACGCGCGGCGTGAAGACCTGCGGTCTCAGATCGCCGAACTCCGCCGGACCGGAAATCGCCCGCCGTTCGAGCGAGACGGTGGCGATGTGCCCCGTCTGGTCCCGTGCATAGACGAACGTCACCGGGCTCGTGCCCTCCGCTCGCGCGATCAACTGCAGCGTGCTGCGCGCCGGCTTGAGCGGAAAAGCCATCTCCGGTCCGAATTGCCTCGGACCGACCTGCAGCCTCACGCGTAAACCATCCCGATTCGCCGGGCTCAGCGTGACGATATCGGGCCGGCCATCGCCATCAACGTCGACGAGTTCGAGGCCAAAGGTGCCTTCGTCCACCAACGCCATGCGTTCGGACAGGCGCAATTCACCGGACATCTCCTGGTGGAAGACGGCGATCTCCTTCAGTGCGAGCATGACGAGGTCCTGGCGACCGTCGCCATTGAGGTCTGCCGCCCGCAGGCAACCCACCAGGGGCGAAGGTGCGGGAGCATCGGCAACCTTTCGCTCCCCCCACGAACCGTCCTCCTGCTGATAACGGATGGCCAGCGCCTGCGGATCTCCGGTGTACGCAAGGTCGAGGCGACCGTCTCCATTCAGATCGACGGCAATCAGATCGAACAGGGTGCTGCCGGTCGTCACGCGCACCTTCCGGAAGCGGGCGTCCTCGAGGACGGGCTCCCAGCGGTTCGCGGCCATCCGTCGCACGGGCGCAGGCAGCACTTCTCCGGGCCTGACCTGGTAGAGCAGGTCGATGGATGCGCGGTCGTTGTTGACCAACACCAGGTCGTTCGCCCCGTCTCCATCGAGATCGGCCGACGACAGCGCCCGGGTGTTCCAGTCGAGCTTCAGGACCTCAGGCGCCGAGAGTGCAATCGCACGCGGCGGCACCGGCTGCTCCGCCCGCAGCCACGGCAGGCATGAGATGCCCAGCCCGGCCAAGGTCCACGCACTCCTGCACAGCAACTTCCTCATGGCTGCGGGAAACTCATCCTCACGACCGCATGAACTCCACGGGAGTCCCGCTGGACGTATCCGACGGAATGACCCAAGTATTCTCCGATGACCTCCGGCGGGGGCTTCTCCGAGGCATCGACCCAGGTCTTGCGCGTCCCTCCGTTGTCCGCCCCGCCCGGAATCGGCGGAGCCATGTGGATCAGCCAATCAAACATTGCCGAAAGCAGCATCGGGACATTCTGGATTTGAATACTGCCCGCATCCTCCGGAATCTCCGCCAGCGCCCGCCTGACTTCGGGCTTGTCCCAAAATGAATCGCCCGGATTGGCCATGGCCTGCAAGGCCGCCTCGACGGGAGCCGCGGAACCCAAACCGAGCAGGAGGTAACGGTCGGTCACCGCATAGGCAAAACCCTGGGTGCTTGCCGCCGGTCTTCCATCCGGGATCGGCGGCGGCGTAAAGGAGACGAGGGTCCTGCCAAGGTATTCGCGACGCTCCAGCCGCTTTTCCACGCCCGGCCCGGCCAGCGCGATCAATGCATCCAATGCCCGCGAAAGTGCCGGTGCATTGGTCAGCGAGAAGGCGTAGAATTGCCCCGAACCCAGGAGGCTCGGCGCGCCGTCCCCTTCCGCCTTGCCCAGGAACCGGGCCACCACCATTTCATCGCCAAAGCCGCCCAAGAGATCCCGTTTGATGTCCAGGTTCACCTGCTTTCCCCACTGCAACAGCTGTCCCTGCATCATGGCATGGAGCGCCGGGCTCAGGTTCTGCAGAATCTCCTCCATGACCGCGAACAGGCGATTCAGACTGAAGCGGGCCGTGGCCACATTCTCCCATTTTGCCGGAATCCACGCCGGCCGTGGAAGCCCGCCCTCGGCGAGCTGGAACATCTTCAACAGGCCGCGTTCCTCCGTGTACGTCAGACCATAACGGGTGACGACGGAGGTCGAATCCAAGCCATAGGTCATATAGAGCGTCTCCCAGGCATCCAGACCGAGCACGTCCAGAATCCGGTCGGGATCGATTCCAAAGGGATTCACCCTTCCGTCCTCCCCCTTGTCGGGAAGCCTCTTCCGCAGTGCCGGCAGGATGGCGGGGACATGCAGCAGGGCCGTGACCTGTTGCCCGCCCGTGCGCTCGCGCAATTGCTGGTAACGCGGAGACCGCTCGAGGGGAGATTCGACGCCTCCGCTCCCGATGGCATCGAGCAGAGCGGTAACCGTCTCCCGGGCCGTACCCACCACGATGAGTCCTTCGGCCGAAGTCCAGAACAGCGGGATGCGCTTCCTCCTTGCAGCCACCACCGCGTCATCGGCGCCATCCTGCCCATCATCCGCTGTCTTCTCCACCGGAGTGACCGAGCGGATCGTGGAACCGGCATAGTCTTCCGTTCCGGCCTTGACCAGTCCGTCGTCAACCCACCGCTGGGTGATCTTCTCGAGAACTGCTGCGAACTTCCCGGCGTTCTCGCCAAACTCCGCGAGGAAATTCACGTGCGGCGGAGTCGCCCTGGTCGGATCCGCAAAAAAATCCAAGTCTGTGACGATCCAGGCGGCATCGCCCTCGATCATCGCAAGGAGTTCCGAAAGGTCGTAACCCATCCGCGTCTTGAAGTCTGCCCGATTGTCCTCCCCTTTCATCATTTCCTCAAGAGGCGCAAAAAAACGGGCGATCCGGGGGTCACTCCACATTTTGAAAACGGGTGACTGCTCTGCGGAGGCAAGCAGCGACGGCACGTCTTGAAATGTCAGGACGATCGCCGCAGAGTCCGGAATGAGCCGCGTCAACGGAGGGGCCGCCGGTAGCGACGACAATCCCGCGAGCGCGGCGAGGATCGGGGTGAGTGCACGCAGTCGAATCATGGAAATTTGGAATGATGGGTGTGCCCCGATCCGATGCGCCGGTCTACCTGGCCGGCGCACTCCCCTTCGAGGGCACCAGCCTTGCAGGCTCCGGAGGTGCGAGATAACGGTACCCCGAGTTCGGGTTTCTCGGGTCGAAAGCGTAGGCCGCCCGGTTGCGGAGGAAGTCCTTCAGCACGGAAACCGGTATCGCGAAGTTCAGCCCTTCGATCCCCACAGCCATCGCCTTCATGTTGTTCACACCGACGACGTCGCCGCGGAGGTTGAAGAGCGGGCCACCCGAGTTGCCCGGGTTGATCTGGGTCGTGGTCTGGATGTAGAGCCGCCCGTCCAGCGCCCGGGCCCGCTGCGAGATGATGCCGGTTGACACCGTGCGATCGAGTCCAAGCGGACTGCCGATCGCGAAGACCGCCTGTCCATCGGTAGCGAGATTGAAATCGCCGAGGGCAACGGTTGGAAATGCCGAATTTCCGGCAGCGTCGATCTTGAGCAGCGCCAGATCCAGCCGCGGGTCGAGGGCCACCACCCGCACGTTGTGGTGGACAACCCGTTCCAGCTCGCCCCGGCCCCGCCGGAACTGCGTCACGGAGATCGAGTATTCGCCGGCGATGACATGTTCGTTCGTGATGACAAACCCGGTGGGATGAATGATGAACCCCGAGCCGAGACCGGTGGGCGTGTGGACCTGCACCACGGCTTCAGCAACACGGCCAACGTTCTCCTTAACCGACAGCGCGGGCGAACTGCCGCCGTTCCGGAAGAGATCCGCCATCGGTTCCGACGACTCCACTGCAGGGGTTGAAGACTCGTCCGCCTGCAAACGGGCGATTTCATCGCGCGGAATCGCCAGCAGCGTAAAACCGAGATCCACCACCACGCGGTCGGGTTTTTCGGAAAGGATTTCCCCGCGAACCGAAGCTCCGCTTTTCAGTTGAACGACGCTCAACGCCAGCGCAGCCGGAAGCATGCCCAGCAGGACCCCGGCGAGTGCGATGGCGGCGCGGATCAAGCGCCCGCCTCCTGCCGTGTCGCCCGCATCAGCGACCACACCTGCTTCGCCCGGCTGATCGTTTCACCGAGCTTTTCCGGCGTGAGCGCCTGCTTGGGATCATCCCCGATGCCCTTGCTGGGCTGGACATGCGTCTCGATGCAAAGGCCGTCGGCGCCATAGGACACCGCTGCGAGCGCACAGGCGGGCACGTAGGCCGCCTTGCCCACCGAGTGCGAGGGATCCACCACGACGGGTGCCCACGTCCTCTCCTTGAGCAGGGGCGTGATGCTTTCGTCCGGGTGATTCCGGTATCCGTCGAGGGTCGGCGCGGTGCCGCGCGGGCAGAGCAGGATCTTGGGATTTCCAAACGAGGCGATGTACTCGGCGGCGGAGAGGAACTCGTTGAGCGATCCCATGTGCAGGCTGCGCTTCAAGAGCACCAGGGTGGGACGATCCGAAACGGCGCGGCCGATCGCACGCAGCAGAGAGTAGTTCAACGCGTTGCGGGCGCCCACCTGCAGCATGTGCACCCCGGCATCCAGCGCCAGCTTGAGCTGCTGCTCATCCATCACCTCGGCGTCTACCGGCAGGCCCGTGCGCCGGTGCGCCTCCATGAGGATGTCGAGCGATTTGCTGTCGCCCTGAAAGGCATACGGATTCGTCCGGGGCTTCCACACGCCTCCCCTCAGGACATGGGCGCCGGCCTCCTTCACCGCCGCCGCGGTCTCGTACAGGAAATTGGGATTCTTCGGATCGATCGTGCACTGGCCCGCTATCACCAGAAGTTCCTCGCCGAGCGTCACTCCACCGAGCTGGATCGTGTGGGATGCCAGGTCGGAACGCTTGTCCATCAGCTTGAAGGGAGTCTGGATCTTGTCGATCCGGTCCACGTAGCTGAGTCCTTCGATCCGCGTGATCATCAAGTCGTCACGCTCGTCGCCCACGATCGCATAGACGCTTCGCACCGCGCCGATGATGGGTTGGATGCGGCAGCCGAAGGCCTCCACAATCTGGGAAATTTCGGCGAGTTGCTCGTCGGTCAGGCGGTTTTTCTTCGGAAGGATCATGGCTGTGGGAGCGATCCACCGTAGGCAGGAACTCCCGAATTTACAGGACGAAGTGAGCGACCCGCAGAGTCGCAACCAGATCCCAGGTCAGACCATCCTTAATCCGGCAATTGGATTGCCATACCGGAGCGCTTTGAATCCCGCTGCTCCCGAGGGATTCATCATCAGCGGACCAGGGATGAAAGTTTTGCGTCGATTCTCTCGCCGCGAAATATCCAATGGAGATTCCCATGTTCGAATCGCTCACCGATAAACTCTCCCAAGCCCTCCGCAATCTCCGCGGTGTGGGCAAGCTCAGTGAAGAAAACATGGCGGATGCGCTGAAGGAAGTGCGCACCGCCCTGTTGGGAGCGGACGTCCATTTCAAGGTGGCGCGTGAGTTCGTTGAACGCGTGCAGGCCAAATGCCTGGGCCAGCAGGTCCTGTCCGGCGTGACGCCGGGCCAGCAGATCATCAAGATCATCCACGACGAACTGGTCGACCTTCTGGGCGAAGGCACCACCGCGCTGTCGGGCGCCCGCCCGCTCAAGATCATGATGGTGGGCCTGCACGGCTCCGGCAAGACAACGTCAACCGTCAAGCTGGCACGCCTCCTGAAAAAGCGGGGATATCACCCCTTCGTTGTGGCATGCGACATCTACCGTCCCGCAGCCATCGACCAGTTGGAGATTCTGGCAAAACAGGAGGAGATCGGTTTTCACTGCGACCGGAAGTCGCGGGATGTTCCGGCAATCGGCGCCGCTGCTCTGAATGCGGCCCGCGAGGCGAACGCCGACTGCATCATTTTCGATACGGCCGGCCGCCTGCAGATCGACCTGGATCTGATCGAGGAGGTGAAGCGGCTTGCCGCACGCGTCGAGCCGGACGAGATCCTGCTCGTCGCCGACGGCGCCCTCGGGCAGGAAGCGGTCAATGTGGCCAAGGCTTTTCATGAAGCCCTGCGACTCACGGGCCTCATTCTCACGAAGCTGGATGGAGATGCCCGCGGCGGTGCGGCGCTTTCGATCAAGGCGATCACGGGAGTTCCCATCAAGTTCATCGGCACCGG
>CAZOXB010000221.1:0-6719 GCA_964583635.1 uncultured Opitutaceae bacterium
GCGCTCAACCCCCAAAATAGTCAGAAATCGGGGCGAGTTGCGGAAGTCGGGCTAAACGGAAGAATATCGACCAAAGGAATGTCGAACAACTACCCGCCACAAAACGTCGAGTTTCTACTCGCCGCTGACACCTCCGGGAAATTGGCGCGGAAAACCTCCACCGCCTGTGGATTGAAATCTATCGCGGCCATACAACGGAGCCCGGCCCTGGTGAGACCAAGGCTGAATCCGCCGCACCCGCTGAACAGGTCAACAAACGTAAGTGATTGGGGGGGGGTCACTTCAGCCATGTGATTTTGATTTCGTCTTCCACGGATTTGAACTCGCGGTCGGCGGTGACAAGTTCGGCCTTCCGGCTCTTGGCGAGGGCGGCGGCAAAGGCGTCGGCCAGGCCGAGCTGGTCGGCGGCCTTGTAGGCTGCAGCGAATTCGGCAAGCTCACGGTCCGCGGGCACAATTTCCAAGGGACCGCTCGATGCCAGAAGCCTGACGGCATCCAATCCGCTGGGGCCTTGGCGACGGGTGATCCGGTTCAGCGTTTCGGCCCAATTGACAGCGGTGATCAGCAGCGGTTTGTCGGCGGCAGCGGCCTTATGGAAGAGCGTGCGCATCTCTTCCACTCCGGCTTCGCCAAAGAGCATGGCCAGGAGCGCAGAGGCATCGAGCACCATCGCCTTCATTGGCGGCGGTCCCCGGCGGTTTTGCGATCTTCCCTGGCACGTTCGGCGGCGCGATCCTGAAGCAGTTCCTGCACGGAGGACTTTTCTCCGGGCTTCGATTTGAAAATGCCGCAAAAGGAGTCGATGAACTCCTTGGTGACTGGCTGGACGATGATGCGTCCGCTTTCCTCAGTGAAGTTCAAGCGCGTGCCCTCCTTGATTCCATATTTTCGGCGCAGCCGGGCTGGCACCACTACCTGGCCCTTGGAGGTAACGTAGGCGGATTCCGTGTTCCTCATGGTGACCATGATCAGAGAAGAAGAATCGGGAACGAAAGTAAGGCAAGTAGTAAATAGTAAGACATTATTTGGATGGATACTGGGTTGGCGTGCCGGCCATCAAACGAATGCATGGCTGGTTGCAGTGACTGCAGCGCAAAGACGGGCGGGGAACAGCCATATCTGCCGTTGATCAATTGCCGGGCGATCGGCGGTGAAAAAATCCCCGATGGTGCGCCGGACGGGTGCGCCGATTTCGCGGGTCAGCGCAGATTGGCGGATCATTCGGCGGATCCGATCCCGACGGAGCGTTGCCTCGGGGTTTTAGCGGATGCCGGCCTGCTGGACGACCCAGGCGTTGATCCGGGCGGTCTGTTCCGGCGTGGTGGCATGCCCCATCTCGAGGGCGAGGAGCAGGTACTTGGGGGCCTGGATGACGTTGTAGGCCGCGTACATCGACGTCGGCGGACAGATCTCGTCATTGTATCCCCACGTGTAGTATCCCGGGACCTTGAGCCGGCGGGCGAAGTTCACGGCATCGTAATAGGCGGTTGTGGCAATCTTGGGATCGGTGGCGTGCGGGGAGGCGCCGTCCCGGGTGCCGCGCATCATGTGCGGCCATCCTCCGGCGCGGCCGTAGAGGTAACCCGTGACGTCGCAGTAGGCCGGGTAGCTCGCCGCGAGCGCCGTCACGCGCGGATCCAGGCCCGCGGTGACAAGGGAGAGCTGGCCGCCCTGACTGCCGCCCATGACGATGAGCTGTTTCCGGTTCCACTTGGGGTGCGAGGCCAGGTAGTCGTTGGCGCGAACACAGCCGAGGTAGACGCGGCGGTAGTAATAGCGGTCGCGTTGGTCGAGATTGATCGTGTTATAGCCGCTGATGGCACCCGCGCCGAGCTGGTCGTAGAGCTCCTGGGGAAGGTTGACGGGGATGCCGTGGATGCCGATCTGCAGGGTGATGATGCCGCGCTCGGCCAGACTGACCAGTCCACCGTAGGGGCGGACGCCGGCGCCGGGGACATTCAGGATCGCGGGAAAGGTGCCCTCCGCCTTGGGCACGCAGAGCATGCCGTAAATGCGGCTGACCATGCTACCCGCGGGACCGGCGGATTGCAGGCTGAGGTGATAGACATCGACCTTGGACGTACACAGGTCCGGCTGCAGGGTGAGGCGCGGATCGACAGGGATGGCGGCCAGCAGTTCCTTCTGAGCGTTCCAAAACGTCTCAAAGTCCGGTGGATTCGCCTGGGTGGGGGTGATCTTTTCGGGGCTGAAGCCGGCGGTCGCTGCCCCCCGATACGTGCGACCGCCAATCTCGGCGGTCACCACGCAACGGATGAAGCCAGGGGACGGCAACGTCCCCCCTTCGATGGTCAGTCCGGAGGCGGGGACCACGGCGGTTCTTTCCGGGACTTCGATCATCTCCGGGCCGACCCGGTACTTGATTGTAACCTGTTCCAGGGGTTGCTGATCCCAGACAATGCTGACGGAAAATTTGGCGGCTTCACCCACCTTGTAGGTCCAGCCCGGGCGATCGGGCACCACGCGGATCTGGGTGGTGGCGACACGGTCGTCAGCCGGGGCGGGCACCACGACTTCAGCGCGGAGGCATGGGGCAAGGAGCAGGAAAATGCACGCGGCGAGGAGGCGAAAAGCGGTCAGGGAGGGCATTATGGCAAAAATGGGTTGGAAAATAGGCTCGGCAAGCTTGCCTGCATTTGGGATGGCTTGGCGGACAGCGGCAACAAAAGATAGCACGACATTCTATGGCCCTTTGGGAATACAAGATCATCGGCAGCGGCAAAGGCGGCTTTGGAAGCCCGTCCCTGCTCGAATCGCATCTCAACCAGCTCGGCAAGGACGAGTGGGAGATCATCGCTTTCAACACCAATCCGGAGAATCCGCTCGCCTTCCAGGGGCTTGCCCGGCGCACGACCCAGCGGGATTGGACCCTGCAGGACGCCGCCACGGCGGCGGCCAAGGCCGAGGCGGAGAAGCTGCGGGCGGAGTTTGCCGCCAAGTTTCAGGCGGCGCAGGCGCCCGCGCCGGACGAGAAGCCGGCTTCGTTGGTGGGCGAGGCGGCGGCTCCCGAGGATGGTTTGCGCCGCCTGCGGGATACCGATCGCGATCAGGATCCGGAGGCATTGGCCGATGGGGAGGACGCCGATGATCTGCCCTTGGACGCGGAAGACGAACTCCCCACCTTTTTCGAATACATCCGCCCGCACATGCGTCGCAATCAGCGCGGACCGGGGCTTTCCCTGGCAGTGGATTACCTCGCCAACAAGATCGACCAGACACCGTCGGACATCGTGGCCGCGTTAAAAGAATGCGGTTTTGTGATTCCCGAGCGGGAGGACGACGATCCGGTGTACCTTGAGTACGACGGCGATCTGTTCTGGGTAAACAGCAACCGGCACCACCAGCTTTTCATCAACACCAAGGAGAAGCCCCGCCCGGTATTCCGCGCGGTGAAGGGCCAGCCATTTGCCCCCCCGGAGACGACCGACGAATCTACACCGCGGGACGAAACCCGTGAAGGCCGCGAGGGCCGCCGTCGCAAGGGGGATGAGGCAAAGCTGCGGGAACCTTCCGTTCCAAAACCTCCTGAAGCAGGTGGTGCAACCGCCTTGCCGGCCGACGGGTCGGATGAGAACCGAGCTCAGGGGGAATCGAATGCGTCGCATACGGATCCTGAACAGGGTCGCGACTCACGCCAGGAGCGTGCACCGCAGAAGAGTGCGCCCGCGGTTCCGAATCCGGTGGCGTTGCCCGGTGGAGAGGAACTCGTCGCGAAACTGCGCCCGATGATGCGTCGCAACCGCCGCGGGCCAGGCGTTTCCGGCAGCGTGAGCTTCCTATCGCGGGGGCTTGACCAGTCGGATGCGGAGCTCGTTGCCGCATTGGCAGCGGTGGGATTTTCCATACCGGAACGACCCAACGACAAACCGGGTTTCCTGGATGTCGGCACCTGGACCTACTGGCTCAACAAGGACAACCGCGGCGGACTCTGGATCAATGGACGGGAGAGGCGGGGGCGCGACGGAAAGGGCCGTGGCGACGCGTCTGAATCCACCGGAGTTTCCGCGCCGCGCGACGAGGTCGCGGTGGCCGTGGATTCATCCGGTGCGACGATGGCCGCGGAGGCGTCAACCGCACCTTTGGCCGCGGAGAGCCTCCCGGCGGCGTCCAATTCGGAGGCATCGCCGGCAACCGGGCCGACGGAGTCGCCCACCGTCGCCACCGATGCGAAACGCATCGATGGTGATGCTTCTCCCAAGGAAGATGCGGTTGGGCCTGCCCCGGCGGACAATCCTCCGACCGGTGAGGGGCCGCTGGCGTCAATCCGGCAAATGCTGAAGGCGAAGCCGCGCAGCACCACCGCCACCGGCGAGGTGGGAGAGTTGGCACTGGCGTTGAATACGACTCCGGCCGGGATCCTGGCGATGCTTGCGGATCAGGGCATCACCGCGCCAGCCGAGGGAGCCAGGAAAGCGGACTCCATCGAATTGAACGGAGAGTCGATCTGGATCTCGAGGAATGACAAGGATGGCAGCCTGTGGCTGAACGCGAAGGTGGAGAAACCGGCTCGCAAACCCCGTGCCGCAGGCGGCGGTCCGCGCCGCTCCCGCAAGGCGCCCGGCAAGACGGGCGAGGATGCCTCCGCATGAGACCCGCTCCAACGTACCTTATTTAGACGTGCTCCGAATCACTGACCTCTGCAAACGATTCCGTTCACCCGAAGCCGGCGGAGCGTGGGTCGAGATCGTGCGTGTACCGCAGTTTGCGCTCGGGGCGGGTGAGCAGGTGGCGTTGCGTGGTGAAAGCGGCTCGGGCAAGACGACGTTCCTTCATCTGATCGCCGGCATCCTGGCGGCCGACGGGGGCACGATCGAGCTCGATGGCACGGTGGTCACGGCGCTGAGCGAGGCGCGTCGCGATCGCCTGAGGGCGGACAAGGTCGGGTACATCTTCCAGACCTTCAATCTGCTGCAGGGCTACACGGTGCTTGAGAATGTGACCCTCGGCATGAGTTTTGGCCCCGGTGCTGACCGGGGGCTTGCCCGCGCGTTGCTGGAACGGGTGGGGCTCGGGCACCGGTTGTCCCATTTTCCGCGACAGCTTTCCACCGGGCAGCAACAGCGGGTGGCCGTGGCGCGTGCGCTGGCCAACCGTCCCCGGCTGGTGCTGGCCGACGAGCCTACTGGCAATCTTGACCGCCGGCATGGCATGGAAGCCCTGGAGCTCATTCGCGAGGCTTGTCGCGAGGCGGGAGCCGCGCTGTTGTTGGTAAGCCACGACGAGGCGGCCCTGGCCCGCTTCGAAAACGTGCGGACCTTTTCGGAGATCAACCGTCCCGCGGCGCCGGGATCGCCGGGAGCTGCGGCCTGATTGTGGCAACAACACGAGGCAATCCAACGTGACGCTTCCCCTGATCATTTACCGCAGTCTTCGTCAGCACGCCTTGTCCACCCTGGTCACCGCGGGCAGCATCGCGCTTGCGGCCGGCCTGCTCATGGTGGTGTGGATGGTGAAGGCGCAGTCACAGAAGGCCTTCCTGGAAACCAGCACCGGCTTTGATGCGGTGCTGGGCGCGCGCGGCTCCAAGCTGCAACTCGTCCTGAACAGCATTTTTCACCTGGAGGCCTCGGCGGGAAATCTCAGCGCGGCGGATTACGAGCAGATCAAGCGCGACCCGCGGGTGAAGGCGGCGATTCCGCTGGCGCTGGGCGACAATTTTTTTGGCTTTCGGGTGGTGGGAACCATTGAGGATCTGTTCACCAAGGTCGATTACGCGAAGGGCAGGAAATACCAGATCGAGCCGGGAGGGCGCCTGTTTGCCGGTGCGAGCCGGGAGGCGGTGGTGGGCAGTTTTGTGGCGGGCAAGCTGAAGCTGAAGGTGGGCGACACGTTCCGACCCTATCACGGGCTCGTGTTCGCGGCGAACGCCCAGCATGAGGATGTGTTTACGGTCACGGGGATTCTGGCGCCGACGAACACGCCGGCGGACAAGGTCATCTGGATTCCGATCTCGGGCATTCAGACGATGTCGGGTCACGATCCGAAATTTGCCACCGACATCAGTGCGGTCCTGATCCAGTTCCGCATGCCGACGGCGGGGCTCATGCTCGACATGATGTACAACAAGCAGGGCAACCGGCTGACCCTGGCGTATCCGGTGGCGGCGATCATCTCGGACCTGTTTGGGAAGATCAGCTGGTTTGATCGTGTACTCGAGCTGGTGGCCTACCTGGTTGCACTGGTGGCTGCCGGCAGCGTGCTGGCGAGCATCTATGCGTCGATGAGCGCGCGTCGCCGCGACCTCGCGATCCTGCGCTCGCTCGGAGCGCGTCGGCGCACGATCTTCGCGGCGGTGGTGGCCGAGGCGGCCTCGATCGGGGCGATCGGGGCGGTCATCGGCTTCGCGTTCTATTTCGGCCTTCTCTCCGTGATCGCTGCCTTGATTCGCAGCCAGACGGGAGTGGTCATCGACATCGCCGCCGGGCATCCGGTCCTCTGGATAGCGCCCGTGGCCATGATCGGACTTTGTGCGTTGGGCGGGGTGGTGCCGGCGTTGAAGGCCTATCGCGTGCCAGTGGCCGAAACGCTCGCGCCAACCTCCTGAACGGAGGCTTCCCCGACGATGCCGGCTTCCCTGCCGGGATGAAGGTCGGAGGGCCACGGTCTCTCGTGGCCGGGGCAGCGGGATGCGACCGTGCAGAGAGTCGTGCCGGCCTTGTCCCGCGCGGGGATATCCGCGCCGAATTGGCCGTGGTGCATGT
>CAZOXB010000222.1:0-6714 GCA_964583635.1 uncultured Opitutaceae bacterium
CCGGGAGACGGAAAACCGCGCCGCCGCAAAGTGACTCGCCCCCCAATCCAAAACTGTCAGACTGTCGTAAGTCATGACGGCGATCTTAACGCCGTGTTTTTGCATATCAAGCCATTATTCGCCTTATTTTTGCGTTTCCTAGCAACAAGCTCGCGATGAACTTATTACAACCGTTGCCCTACAAGATCGCCGTATTGGTTTTTATCGAAAATCACCGCCGGGAGCAGTTGCTTATGCTGCGCGCCCAGTCGCCCAATATCGGCCGATGGAGTCCGATCGGAGGCAAACTCGAGATGCAAACCGGTGAATCCCCGTTTGAGTGTGCGGTCCGCGAAACCGCCGAGGAAACCGGCTTTGTGATCACTCCGGCCGATCTCCATCTCTTTTCGATGATCGCGGAAAAAGCCTACGAGGGACATTCCCATTGGCTCTTGTTCATGTTCCGTTGCCGGCGAACCCTGGATTCGCTGCCGCCACCCATCGACGAGGGGAAATTTGGATTCTTCTCTCGCGACGCCATCGAGGCCCTGGCGATTCCTGAATCCGATCGGGTTGCCCTCTGGCCCACCTATGATCAGTACCGCGATCGCTTCGTGGCGATGCGCGCGGATTGCGAGCCGGGCAAGCCTGTGCGGGTAATTCCCGAGCAGATCAGTTGAATCCGACCTCCGTCAAAATGCCGCGCCTCCACGGCAGCACCTGCGACCCATCGCCGACGTGGCCCGGCCCGGAGTGTGTTGCTCGGCGCCAGGCAAAGCCGTCCCCGCCGCTTGACGATGCGACAACTCTTCGCCTGTCTCTTCCCGGCAGACCGGCTTCCAGCCTTGCGTACATTTCTTCCCCACGAATTGCTCGTGCCCGGATGAAGCGCCACCCGTAACATCGTTTTATTTCCCCCCACCCTTCCCGTTCATCGCCATGCCACTCGTCACTGCGGATACCCTCAAGCCAACCTACGACGCCATCATCGTCGGCTCCGGAGCGGGAGGCGGTCAGACCGCCTACACCCTGACATTGGAAGGCATGAAGGTTCTGATGCTGGAGGCCGGCCGCAATTACGTCCCGGAACAGGAGACCCCGATGTTCCAGACGAACGGTGAAGCGCCCCTGCGCGGAGCGTCGACTCCCGACAAGCCGTTCGGATTTCACGATTCCACGGTGGACGGCGGCTGGCAGGTTCCCGGTGAACCCTACACCCAGGCTTCGTCGGATCCGGCCCAGGAATTCACCTGGTGGCGGGCCCGCATGCTGGGCGGACGCACCAACCATTGGGGACGGCTTTCCTTCCGCAACGGCCCCTACGATTTCAAGCCGAAGTCCCGCGACGGACTCGGCTTCGACTGGCCGGTCAGCTACGAGGACATTGCACCCTATTACGACAAGGTGGAAATGCTGATCGGTGTCTACGGCGACAACAACGGGCTGGAGAACACTCCCGATTCGCCGCCGGGAGTGCTGCTGCCGCCACCCAAGCCCCGCATCAGTGAACTCCTGATGCAGAACCGAGCCAGGCGCCTGGGTGTTCCGGTGGTGGCGGCCCATCGCGCGGTCCTGAGCCAGCGACTCGATTTTCACAATCTTCCCGCCAAACTCCATCCGAGAAATCCGTTCGCCCAGCGGATCGTCAATGAATCGATGCAGGGCCGCGCCGCCTGCTTCTGGGCCACCAACTGCGGACGCGGCTGCTCCATCCGCGCCACCTATCAATCGACGACCGTGCACCTTCCTCCGGCGATGGCGTCGGGCAATCTCGATCTGTTGACGGATGCCATGGCCCGCGAAGTGACCATGGACAAGCATGGCAAGGCCACCGGCATCAGCTTCATCGATCGAAAAACCGGCAGGGAACGCCATGCCGCCGGACGCATCGTGATCCTCGCCGCCAGCGCCTGCGAATCGGTCCGCATCCTGCTCAATTCCAAGTCGGCCCGGTTTCCGAACGGCGTCGCCAACTCCAGCGGACTGGTCGGCAAGTACCTCATGGACACGGTCGGCGCAAGGCTGGGTGGCCAGATCCCGCTTCTGGAGAATCTTCCGGCCCACAATGACGACGGAGCCGGTGGCAATCACGTCTACGCCCCTTGGTGGCTCTACAAGGAACAACTTGCGGGCAAACTCGATTTCCCACGCGGGTATCACATCGAGTTTGGTGGCGGCCGGCAGATGCCGTCCGCCGGAACAGGCACCGGCATGGAGTGGCTCACCGGTGGCAGCTACGGCCGGAAATTCAAGGAAGATGTCCGAAGGTACTATGGCTCGTTTGTCAGCTTCTCCGGACGCGGGGATATGATCCCAAATGAAAAGTCGTTCTGCGAGATCGACCCCGTGAAGAAGGACAAATGGGGAATCCCTGTGCTGCGATTCCATTGGCAATGGTCCGAGCACGAGACGCGGCAGGCCGCACACATGGTGAGGACCTTCGCCGACATCATCCGCGAAATGGGTGGCCGGATCTCCGGGCCCGTCGAAACCGACGGGGCCAAGGCGATCGCCCCGGGCGGCAACATCATCCACGAAGTCGGCGGCGCCATCATGGGTGCGGATGCATCCCGTTCCGTGACAAATCAATGGTGCCAGACGCACGATGTGAAGAATCTCTTTCTGACGGATGGCGCACCTTTCCCGTCCAATGCGGACAAGAACCCAACCCAGACCATCATGGCCCTGGCCTGGCGCGCCGCCGACCATATTGTGGACCAAGCGAAGAAACAAAACCTATGAGCGCTCCCGAACACGCACCGGATGAGGGTTTCAATCGACGCATCGAACGTCGCGCCGCCATCAAATGGATGATGACCGCCGCTGCCAGCCTGCCGCTGGCCCAGCTGAGGGTTCGCGGGGCGCCGGACGCGGCCGCAGAAGCCAGCGCAACGGGTTACGGCACCGATCCGCTCCTCGCCAAAACCTATAGTCCCGGCGATTTCTGGCCCCTCACGCTGACGCCGGCTCAACGGCGCACCGCGGCATCGCTCTGCGACACCATCATCCCGGCCGACGCCACCTCACCCGCCGCCTCCACCGTCGGCGTGGTCGATTTCATCGACGAATGGATCAGCGCACCCTACCCGCAGCAACGGGGCGATCGGCCAATCATCCTCGACGGACTTGCCTGGATCGAAGAGGAGTCAACGACCCGCTTCGCGAAGTCCTTTTCGGAACTCGACGACAATCAACGCGGCAAAATCTGCGACGACATCTGCCTCGTCTCCGCCGCCAGACCCGCGCACAGGAAAGCCGCCCGATTTTTTGCGAGGTATCGCGACCTTACGGCCGGCGGCTTCTACACCACGCCGGTGGGCATGAAGGACATCAACTACATCGGCAACGTCCCGCTGGCCACCTTCGACGGCCCCTCGCAGGAAATCATCCGCCTCGTGGGCCTGGCCTGAACAGAGACGGAGGAAAACGCGAAGGCGCAAAGGCGGGGAGAGGGCGAAAGGGAGGAAGAGGGAACGACTTCCTTCTGGAATAGCTGCGGCTTAAAGATCGAGTTCCCAATGCAATACAAGTTTCAATTCGCGTGAATGTTCCCAATCATGCCGATTCCTCCCCCTCAAAAACCAACGATCCTCTCTCCGCGTTTACCTCGCGTCTTTGCGCCTTCGCGTTTTCTTCCATCCGGCCACAGGGAACGGACGCAGCAACGTTCCGTATCCCAACAAACACTTGATTTCGCCTGATTCCAGCGAAGACTTGGCTTTCAACTCCCTTACCAGCGCACCACGTGAGCAAAAAACCGACCGCACTCGCAGAAAAGAAGGACGCCGGGAGCGTCTCCGATCCCAGCCGGCATCGCGATGCTCCCATCAATCGGCAGCTGACTGCCGGGCAAAAGATCGAGCTTTATCGCCAGGTCGTGCGCATCCGGCGATTCGAGGAGCGGAGCCTCCGGGCATACCTCAAGAAGGAGATCGGCGGCTTCCTCCACCTTTACATCGGTCAGGAGGCGCTGGCCGTCGGCTGCTGCTCGCTGATGGGCAAAAACGACCACATCATCACGGCCTACCGCGACCACGGCCATGCCATCGCCGTCGGCATGGACACCAAGCCCCTGATGGCGGAGCTCTACGGCAAGGTCACCGGTTGCTCCAAGGGCAAGGGTGGATCGATGCACTATTTCGATCCCTCGCGGAATTTCTGGGGCGGCCACGGCATCGTCGGCGGACAAATCCCACTCGGCACAGGACTGGCCTACGCCATCAAGTACAAGGGTCTCAAGGGGGCGGCCATGGCATTCATGGGCGATGGCGCCGTGAATCAGGGCGCCGTCCACGAGTCCTACAACCTCGCCGCACTTTGGGATCTCCCGGTCGTCTTCGTGATCGAGAACAACGGCTACTCCATGGGGACCAGCCAGGCCCGCTCCTCGGCGGGAGACCTGGCGCGGCGCGCCGAAGGCTATCACATGGCCTGGACGAGTTGCGACGGATTCGACCTTTATGAGGTGCGCTCGGTGATGAACGAATTCCTGACTCGCGCCCGCGAGGAATCGAAACCCGCGATCGTCGAGATCCGGACGTACCGCTACCGGGGCCACTCGGTCGCCGATCCCGACAAGACCTACCGCGACAAGTCCGAAATCGAAGAGTACCAGCGGACCAAGGATCCGATCACGCACAACCAGAATGTCTTTCTGGCCGAGGGCGTGCTGACCGAGGCGTTGATCGAATCCATCGATGCCGAGGCCCGCGCCGAAGCGGACCAGGCGGCCGCATTTGCCGAGGCCAGCCCGTTCCCGACCGTGGAAGACATCCAGAAGGACGTTTACTGGGAGGCCGACAATCCCGGGAAGCGGGCCTCCGAGGGACGTTTGTTCTTCGAATAATTCGCCGCCAACCCAGGTCGTTCACCCTTTTCACACCTCACCGTGCCTGTCATCACCTTCCGCGAAGCCCTTCGCCACGCCCTTTCCGAAGAACTCGATCGCGACCCCAACGTCGTGGTCATGGGCGAGGAAGTCGCCCAGTTCAACGGCGCCTACAAGGTCACCGAGACACTCCTCGCCAAGTACGGACCCAAACGCATTGTCGACACGCCCATCAGTGAAGCCGGCTTCATCGGCACGGGCATCGGCGCCTCCATGCTGGGCATTCGCCCGGTGATGGAGCTGATGTTCTGGTCGTTCTATTCCGTCGCCTTCGACCAGATCCTCAACAACGCCGCGAACGTGCGCTACATGTCCGGCGGCCAGATCAACTGTCCGATCGTCATCCGCGGCCCCGCCAACGGCGGCACCAACGTCGGAGCCACGCACTCGCACACGCCCGAAAACGTGCTCGCCAACCATCCGGGAGTGAAGGTCGTGGTGCCGTCGACACCCTACGACGCGAAGGGACTGCTCAAGTCCGCGATCCGTGACAACGATCCCGTGTTTTTCCTCGAGAACACCATGCTCTACGGCGACAAAGGCGAAGTGCCCGAGGGCGAATACACCATCCCCCTGGGCAAGGCCGACATCAAGCGCAAGGGCACCGACCTCACGATCGTCACCTACGGTCGCTCGGCCATGCAGTCGCTCGTCGCCGCCGAGCTGCTCGAAAAGGAGCACGATGTGTCGGTCGAAATCGTGGACCTCCGCTCCATCCGTCCGCTCGACATCGACACGGTTCTCGCCTCGGTCGCCCGAACCCATCGCGTACTCATCGTCGAGGAGCAGAAGCCCTTCGCGAGCGTGGGATCCCAGATCGCCTTCATGATCCAGCGAGAAGCCTTCGACGAACTCGACGGCCCCATTCATCGCCTTGCCACCGTGGACGCACCTGCGATCTACAGCCCGCCGGTTGAGATTGAACAGTTGCCCAATCCCCAGCGGATCCTCAAGGCGGCCCTTGCCGCGGTGGCCTGAGGGCCCGCCCGGGCATCCCCAACATTCCGTTGTCACCGCGAACCTGATTCACGCAAAGTCCGACCATGGCCCAAATCATCGATATGCCGAAACTCAGCGACACCATGACGGTGGGCACGCTGGTCAAATGGCTGAAGAACGAAGGCGATGCCGTGAAGAGCGGCACGATGCTGGCGGAGGTGGAAACCGACAAGGCCACCATGGAGCTGGAGTGTTTTTTCGATGGCACTTTGTTGAAGATCTTCGCGCCCGCCGGTTCGCAGGTTGAAATCGGCGCGCCGCTCTGCGCCATCGGCAAACCGGGCGAAAAGATAGACATTCCGGCCGGCGCGGGAGGCGACAAGTCCGCCGCCGCCCCCGGCAAGGGACCGGACAAGGTTGCGACCGAACGGAAGGAATCCGTGCCGGCCGCCGCGGCCAAACAATCCACCGCCACCCCCGCTGTCCCCGTTGCGCCAAAAGTGCAGGAACCTCCGGCCGCTCCCCCTGCGGTTGCCGAAGGCCACCGGATCCGCATTTCTCCGCTCGCCCGCAAGCTCGCCGCCGAAAAAGGCATCGATCCGTCCGGCGTCACCGGCTCCGGACCCGGAGGGCGCATTGTCCGTGCGGACGTTTTGGCCGCGGAAAAAGCGGGGCCGGCCAAGTCGGGAGCAGCCAAGGGTGGCGGGACATTTGGCTCCACGCTTTCGACCAAGGGGCCCATCCAGGAGGAGCGGGCCGTGCCGGTTTCCACCATGCGCGGGGTCATCGCCAGGCGACTCCTCGAGTCGAAGACCCAGATTCCGCACTTTTATCTCGATGTCGAAGTCGACGCGGGCCCGCTGCTGGCACTGCGCCAGAAACTCACTGCGGCGCTCGAAAAGGCAGGG
>CAZOXB010000223.1:0-6703 GCA_964583635.1 uncultured Opitutaceae bacterium
CGTTGTTCGATGGCAGGCGCCCCCGCGGCCACGAGGGACCGTGGCCCTCCCTGAGGGGGTGAGGCGGAACGGGAGACTGTAGATTGGTCGCTCAAGGTCGGATGCCATTTCGCCTCAGCGGGAGGCTGTGCCGTCAACACGGATGAGTTCGAAGGCGAGGCCATTCCGCATGCGCTGGAGGGCGATGGCTGACTGATCGTTGTGCCGCAGGATCACCTCGGAGACGCTGGTGGAGTCCACGAGCCCGTCGGGAGTGAACAGGATGCCCACGCGGTTGGAGTCCTGGGCGATGCCCTCGTCCTCGTAGGGATCGGGTGCGGCGGAGGCGACTGTCTCCAGAGTGACGCCTGAATCGACTTCGTAGTGGACGGCACGATCATCCTCGACTGCAAAGCCCGGTTGGATCTCGAGCCCGTATTGTCCCGCGGCGGTGTCGATCCACAGCATCATCGGATAGCCCTCGGTGACCGCCCGGCTCTGGGCGTAATGCGTCAGCGAAAGCAGGCGCCGCGCCTCCTGGTCGAGGGAACGACCGCGGAAGAACGACGCCATCTGCGGCGCCGCCAGGCTGGCTGCAATCGCAAGCAGGGCCATGACGAGAATGAGCTCGATCAGCGTGAAGCCAGCAGCGGGAGCTTGCCAAGCCCGCCTAGCGGCCGGAAATCGTGCCGTTGGCGATGTCATCCGCCGTGTTGATTTGTCCGTCCGGGCCCGCCGAGCGGAGGTCGTATCCCGAGGGATTGTTCCTGCCCGGGAACTCGTAGATGTAGGCGTGCCCCCAGGGATCGAGGGGAATGTCGCTCTTCAGGTAGGGTCCCCGCCAGCCGGAGACATCCCCCGGAGCGACGACCAGGGACTGGAGGCCGCCCGTGCCGAGCGGATAGGCGCCCGTGTCCACCTCGAAGGCGTCGAGTGCCGTGGCAAAGGTGGCGATCTGGGTCTGGGCGGCGGTGATGCGCGCCTGTTCGGTGCGTCCCGTGAACTTGGGAAGCACCAGGGCCGCGAGGGTGCCGAGGATGACCAGGACGAGCAGCAGTTCGACGAGCGTGAACGCGCGAACGGTGCGGAGCGGAGTGGCTGGGGAGGTACGCATGGGAAGGGAAGTCATTTGATGTGATCCTGAAGTGAGAAAATGGGGATGAGCATGCCGATGAAGATGGTGCCGACGAAGGCGGCGATGAGGAAGAGCATCAGGGGCTCGGCGAGGGAGACGACCGATTTCAGCTGCCGGTCGAGGTCTGATTCGGTGGTGGCGGCGATGCGGACAAGTTCCTTGTCGAGCCGGCCGCTTTCCTCGGCGACGGAAATCATTTCGACGACCGCTCCCGGGAAGAGCGACCGGTTCCGGGCGAGGCTGACGCCGAGCGCCTGGCCTTCCTTCACGCGGTCGATCGATTCGCTGACCGCGTCGACGAGGATCTGGTTGCCGATCGAGCGTCGGGCGACGTTCAGGCCGCTGATCAGCGGGACGCCGGCACCGAGCAGGGTTCCCAGCATGCGGCAGAAACGGGCCATGGCGTACTGGGCGATGAGCGGACCGATGGCCGGAATCCTGAGCAGGGCGCCTTCCCAGGCGCGACGACCGCGCTCCGACTTGAACCAGCCCCGCAGGAGCAACGCGATGACGGCGATGCCGCCCGCGACGAAAAGACCATAACCCCGGATGGCCTCGCTGATGCTGACGATGATCTGGGTGATCAGGGGCAGGTCGGCGTTGAAACCCTGGAAGACCAGTTGAAATCGCGGAATGAAGAAAACGAGCAGGAAGATGATGACCGCGATTGCCAGCACGAGGAGGACCGCGGGATAGATGAGGGCGGCAACGACCTTGGACTTGAGTTCCTTTTCGCGGGACTGGAAGTCCGCGATCTGCGCGAGAACCAGGTCGAGGAATCCGCCGGTTTCACCCGCCTCCACCATCGCGACATAGACGCGGGGAAACGTTTCCGGCGAGCGGGCCATTGCGGACGACAGCGACATGCCGTCGACGACCAGATCGTGCAGTTCCTTCCATTTGGATTTCGCCACGGGCGCCACTGCTTCGCGATGGAGGATGACAAGCGCGCGGCTGAAAGGCACACCCGCGGCCAACAGGCTCGAAAGCAATCGCGTGAAATTCTCCAGCATCCGCGGTGTGATCTTTCCCTGGCGACCCAGCGAGAATGCGGCGGGCAGGGACGACGCCGGCTCTGAGGACGGTTTCTGGTCAGAAGCCGGCGCGGAACCGCTGCCACCGGTCCGGGATGCCTTCGGGCCGCGAATTTCGGGAGAGGGTCCCGACGATGCCTCGGTCAGGCGGACGGGCTTGAGCCCCTTGCCCTCGATTTGCCGCAGGGCCTGCTGGCGGCCGCCGGCGTCGAGCACGCCCTCGACCACCGCGCCGTCCGACTTCAAGGCCTTGTAAGTGAACGCGGGCATCAGGAGGCGGAAGTTGAACCGGCCGCGGAGACCTCGTTGGACGGTGAAACGCTGAGAATTTCGTCGATTGTCGTCAACCCCTCCTGGACGAGCCGGCGTCCGTCCTCCGCGAGGGTGCGCATGCCGCTGCGCATCGCCGCGGCGCGGAGAAGGTCGCTGGAAGCGTTCTGCAGGATCAACTGGCGGATTTCGGCGTTGGTGTCCATCCACTCGAAAATGGCGCGACGCCCGTGGTAGCCCGTCTGGCGGCATTCCCTGCAACCGACAGCGCGGTAAACGGGAGTGTCCGCGGGCAGTCCCAGGCTGAACTTGAACGCCTCGGCGCTGGTTCCGCTGTCCGATTGTTTGCAGTGAGGGCACAGCAACCGTACCAGGCGTTGGGCAAGGACGGCCTCCAGGGAGGATGCGACCAGATAAGGCTCGACCCCCATGTCGACCAGCCGGGTGATGGCACCGGGGGCATCGTTGGTGTGGAGGGTGGAAAACACCAGGTGACCGGTCAACGACGCCTGGACGGCGATCTGGGCCGTTTCCTGGTCGCGGATTTCGCCGATCAGGATCACGTCCGGATCGTGCCGCAGGATCGAACGCAGGCCTCGCGCGAAAGTCAGGCCGGACTTTTCCGAAACCTGGATCTGGTTGACGCCGCGCAACTGGTATTCGATCGGATCCTCGATGGTGACGATCTTGCGCTCCGCATCATTAATTTCCTGGAGCGCGGTGTAGAGCGTCGAGGTCTTGCCGCTGCCGGTGGGGCCGGTGACCAGAACGATGCCGTGCGGCAGTTGCAGCACCCGGCGAAGGCAGGCCAGTTCGCGTGCCGCCATGCCCAGTTCACCCGCGCCGCGCAGTGCCGCGTTCTGGCGCAGCAGGCGCATGACCACCGCTTCGCCGTGCAGCATGGGAATGATGGAAACGCGGATATCGACTTCGGCGGTGTCGATCTTGACCTTGATCCGCCCGTCCTGCGGCAGGCGTTTCTCCGCGATGTTGAGGTGGCTCAGGATCTTCACGCGCGCCACGATTGCGGGCTGGAAGCGTTTGATCTGCGCGGGCACGGGCACATCCTGGAGCACGCCGTCGATCCGGTAGCGGATGCGAAGCTCGTTTTCGAACGGTTCGAGGTGCACGTCGGATGCCCGCAGTTCGATGGCATCCTTGAGGACCTGGTTGACGAAACGGATGATGGATGCGTCCTCGGCGGCATTGTCGAGGTTGCCGTCACCGGTGCCGTCGTCATCCACCACCTGCACAGCCGTCTCGTCGTCAAGTATGCCGATGGTGTCGGCGCCGACGCCGAGGCGCTTCTTCAATTCGCGCTGGATGACCTCGCCCGGTGCGAGCACCGGTGTGAGGCGGAGGCCGGTGATGGTTTTCAGTCCATCGAGCCCGCGGGTGGAAAAGAGCCGGGCGGTGGCGATTTCCACCGCTCCGTCGTGGCGGCGAAGCGGGAGCAGTTCGTCCCGCAGCAGGAGCCGGGCGGGGAAAAGGGCCAGCAACTCCTTGTCGGGATGGGCATCCTCGAGGGAGCTGAAGGCGAGGCCGTATTCCTGCGCGAGCCAGCGCAGGACGCTCTCCTCGGATGTCGACGGTTCGGCGGCGGACGCGAGGTAGGCGCGGGCGTCGGTTTCAGTCAGTTGACGGGAGTCAATCAGTCGGACCAGCGCGTCCGGCAGGACGGGCGGCGTATCGGAAGCGGGCATGGAAAGGATGTTGTCCTCGCTACGGCAGGAGGCCCATCAGAACCGCCAGGGCCTCCTGGCGCAGGTCGAGGACGGCGCGCAGTTCCTCCTGGGCGGTGGCCAGCTTGGCCGCGTTCTGCGTCCGCACCTCCCGCAGGCGCTCCAGCCGGGCCTTCAGATCGGCATTGGTGGCGTTGTTGCGGAGCGCGGCGGTCAGTGCCTGGACTTCCGGGCTGGATCCCGAACCCGACATCGACGAACGGAATCGGCTGCCGGTGTCGCTGCCCGAATGCCCCCCCATGGAGCGGCCCATGAGTCCCATGAAGGTGCCACCCATCATGGTGCTGCGCCGCAGGTCCTGGACCTTCATGATGCGTTCGCTGATCAGCGTCCACTCCTCGTCGTTCTCGACCTTGAACTGTTCCCGAAGCGCGGCCGTCATGCGTTGCCGCATTTCTTCGGGTGTCATGTTGGAGCGCCGGTCGCGGCGGGAATCTTCACCGCTTGTTTGCGAGCGGAAGTCGGTGGCGCGGTTCGATGTTTGCGCCTGGCCGACGGAAAAAAGAGTGCCGAGCGCAGTCAGGAGGGAAAGAAGACAGCGTTTACGGGAAGAGAGAAGGGACATGATCGTGTGGGCAAAGGTGGGTGTGCAGGCGCAGACTGACCTTCCTATGACGTCAGAAAACCCTTCGTGGTATCGTGCAATCCTGATGCATTTTTATGGGTGAAGCTGGGGATAATGTGGAATCGTGAGGGTGGCTGCGGCCTCGGCGCGGTTCTGCGGAGATGCTCCTCGACGGAGACGGGCCGTCATGCAAAAGTGGGTGGATCTTTCCGCTTTTTGATGAACCTTTTCCTGCCCGCGAGCGTCATTCATGGACCACCGTTTATGTTTTTTGCCACTTCCATCGACCTGGGTCGAGTCATTCGCGAGGCGGGGCTGCTGATCTATCCCCTCGGGCTCTGTTCGGTCGTTGCCGTTTTCATCATCGTTGAACGCCTGATCGCGCTCCGCCGGGGAGTGGTGATCCCGGACGAACTGGCGGAAGCCGTGATCGAGGGGCAGAAGCCGATGGTCGAGAAGCGATCGACCCTCGGGCGGATCCTGACTTTCGCGCAGCGCCACACGGGTGATGTCGAGGCGACCAAGGCCTATGCGCGCCTTGAGGTGATCAAGATGGAGCGGGGCATCAGCTTTCTGGACACAATCTATGCATTGGCCCCGCTGATCGGCCTGATCGGCACGGTGACGGGCCTGCTGGGGGCATTCTCGGTGGTTGATCCGGAGACCCGGATGCCGGATCCGGTCCGGTTCACGGAAAGTGTCGGTTATGCGCTGTCCGCCACGATCCTCGGATTGTGCATTGCGTTGCCCGCCCTCATCGGCAGCACATTCCTCCAACGGATTGTGGACAAGCGCAGCGCGCAGCTCGATGTGCTGCTGGAGCGCGTGCTCGCAAGGCAAGCCGAGACGACCGGGATCGAGCCGAAGCCCGAGGCGGTCGCACGATGAGCGTCCTGTTCCGGAGGAAGCGGAAGCGTCCCGAACTGACGCTCGTGCCGCTGATCGACGTGCTCGTGATGCTGGTGCTCTTCGCCTATGTCACGATGCAGGCCCGCACGGGTGCGCAGCTGAACATCAACGTGCCGAAGGTGGATACCGCCGGCAAGAATGAGTTTACCGGCAAGGTCACCATCGGCGTCGACAAGGATGGGCGCATCAGTTTCAATGGGAAAATGGTGTCCTACGAGGATCTGCACGGACTCCTTGAGGAGGTGAAGAAGATCAACAAGGACACGCCGGTCCTCGTCCGCGCGGACGAAGTGACGCAGTTCAAGAAGGTGACCGAGGTTTGGGATGCGTGTCGCAAACTGGGCCTGAACAAGGTGGTGATGCAGGTCAGGCAATAATTCCGTGGCGAAGAAGATTGTCATCACCGGCGTGACCCGTGGATTGGGCCGCGCGCTCGCGGAGGAGTTCATCGCCCGGGGCCACACGGTCTTCGGATGCGGCCGGGGCGGCGAGGGGATTTTCGATCTTCGCCTGATGCATCCCGCCCCGCATGATTTTTCGGTGGTTGATGTGGCGAACGACGTCAAGGTGAGCATCTGGGCTGCGGACGTTCTCGGCGGGCACGGCGCTCCCGACCTCCTGATCAACAATGCCGCGCTGATGAATCCGCCCGGCCCGCTCTGGGAACAGGATGACCGCAGCATTTCGCAATTGCTCGACGTGAACCTGCGGGGGGTGGTGAATGTCATCCGTCATTTCGTGCCGGCGATGGTGGCGGCGAAGAAGGGTGTGATCATCAACCTTTCCTCCGGCTGGGGGCGCAGCGTTTCCCCGGATGTCGCTCCGTATTGCATGAGCAAGTGGGGCATCGAGGGGCTGTCGAAGGCCCTGGCCGAGGAGATTCCGGCGGGGATGGCGGCGATTCCGCTGAACCCCGGCGTCATTGACACCGACATGCTGCGCACGGCGTGGTCGGAGGGAGCCGCCGCCTATCCGAAGGCCGCGGAATGGGCCCGGACGGCGGCGCCCTACATGCTTGCCCTCGGGCCGAGGGACAATGGACGCTCCCTCACCGTGGCCGGGGTGCCGG
>CAZOXB010000224.1:0-6689 GCA_964583635.1 uncultured Opitutaceae bacterium
GGCCGAATTGTCATCGTACTTCTACAGTCAGGACGCCGGCGGCCTCTGGGTGCATCAGTTCGGCGGCACGCGGGTGGATCTGCGGACGGCCGACGGAGCGCGGCTGGCCTTCGAGCAGCGGACGGACTACCCGTGGGGTGGAGAGGTGAAATTCATCTTTTCCGAGGCGCCGGACAAACCGTATGCGGTGCGCCTTCGCCTGCCGGGGTGGGCCGACCGGCAGCGGGTACGCGTCAACGGGCGCCCACTCGACGAATTCAGGATCGAGAACGGCTACGTGACCGTATCGCAGGCCTGGCGTCGCGGCGATACGTTGGTGCTGTCATTGCCGATGGAATCGCGGCTCATGGCGGCGAATCCGAACGTGGAGGCCACCCGCAATCAGACGGCCGTGATGCGCGGCCCGGTTGTCTACTGCGTCGAATCGCCCGATTTGCCGGAGGGGGTAAAGGTGCCGGATGTTCACGTTGCCCGTACGGCAACGTTCAGCCCGGTCGTCGGACTCGCGGGTGGTGACGGCCGGTTGGCGGGGCAGGTTGTCAGCCTGAGCGGACCGGGCCTTGCGGTGCAGGAAACGGGATGGAGTTCACTCTATCGGCCCTTGGCTGGTGCGAAATTCGAGCCCATATCCTTGAAGCTGATTCCCTATTTTGCGTGGGGCAATCGGGGGAAGTCCGCGATGAGCGTCTGGATGCCGTTGGCGACGGAGCCCTGAGGGATGAAGGCCGCATCGCTGTTGCCGTTGCTGGGGCTGCTGGGGCTTGCGTTCACCACGGCCCGCGCCGAGACGCGGAGCCTTTTGGGCCCCTATGTCGTCGATTCGAGCGGAAGCCCGCACGCGAAACTGCGGCCGCTTCCCTTTGATGCCGTCACCTGGACAAGCGGCTTCTGGGCGGAACGCTGGAAGCAGCTCGATGCCGTTACGCTTCCGGAGATGTGGCGGTTGCTCGCCGACGACCGGGACGGCGGGCGGGTTTTGCAGAACTTCCGGATCGCTTCAGGGCGGGCGACAGGACGCTATTTTGGGACCAATTGGCAGGACGAATGGCTCTACAAATGGATCGAGGCTGCTGCCTGTGTGTGGCGCCTGACGAAGGAGCCGTGGATCAAGGAGCGCATGGACGAGGGCATTGCGCTGATATCTGCAGCGCAACAGTCCGATGGATACCTTTCGACGAAGATCGTCATCAACCAGTCCCCCCGGTTCGCGAATCCGAACGATCACGAGTTCTACAACATGGGACATCTCGTCTCTGCGGCGGTGATGCACCGCCGCATGACAGGAGAGGACTCGCTTTTCACGGTGGGGAAGCGCTGTGCCGACTACCTGTGTGAGACGGTCGGAGTCAGGGTTGATCCGTTCATTGCGCACAATCCGACCATAGTGATGGGCCTCGCGGAGATGTTTCGTGAGACAGGCGAACGGAAATACCTGGCCACAGCGCAGCTTGTCATTGACCGCCGTGGCAGCAAACCCAGGTTCCCCTACAAGCCGGCGCGTCCCAACGCGCCGGAGGTGCCGGGCAGCGATTTGATCCAGGATCGTGTGCCGATCCGCAAGGCCACGGAGATGGTCGGTCAAAACGTGTTCTCCACCTACCTTTATGCCGGAGCCTGTGATGTCGAAGCCGAGATTGGGGATCCGGCGCTGGCCGCGGGCCTGAGGCGCGTGTGGGATGATCTTACGGGACGGAAGATGTTCGTGCACGGCGGCATCAGCGCCCTGGCGCGCGGCCTTTCCCACAATGACCGTGTCTACGAATCCGTCGGCCCCGCCTATGAATTGCCCAACGCCACCGCCTACAACGAAACCTGCGGCCAGATCGGGGCGTTCATGTGGGGGGCGCGCATGCTGGCCATTTCCCCGGAGGCGGGCTTTGCGGACGTGATGGAGAAGGAGATGTTCAACGGATTTCTCGGTGGTGTCGGCCTTGACGGGAAAAGCTGGTTCTACCGGAACCCGCTCCGGCGTTACGATGTGGACTACGCCCCTGCCGGGTCCGAGAGCGGGCCGCTCACCGACATGGTGACCCGGACCCAGCCCGGCGAGAGGAATGTCTGTTGCCCTTCGAATCTGCTGCGCACGTTCGCCGAGCTCTCGTCCTATTTCTACAGTCGTGACGATACCGGCCTGTGGATCCATCAATATGGTGGGAACCGCCTAAGCTGCGCGTTCGGCGGGAAGGGGCTCCTCGTCCTGGAGCAAAAAACGGATTACCCATGGGAGGGTACGGTCCGGTTTGCGATTGAGCAGGCCCCGCCGGAGCCGGTTGACCTGCATCTGCGAATACCGTCCTGGGCGACATCCGCGTCGATTGCACTGAACGGAAGATCATTGACGCCGGATGCCGTGCCGGGGACCTATGCAAGGGTGTCGGCGCGGTTGCAGGCAGGCGACACGCTGACGCTGACGATGCCCATGCCCGCGCGCCTCGTGGAGGGCAATCCGCGCATCGAGTCGGTGCGCAACCAGGTCGCGGTCTTCCGCGGACCTTTGGTCTACTGCGTGGAGTCGACGGACCTGCCGGCAGGAACGGACATAGCCGCTGTCCACCTGCCGGCCGCGGCGACCTTCACGTTGCAGCGAGGACTGCCGGGCAGTCAGCTGCCGCTGGCAGCCGAGGCGATGACGCTCATGACCTCAGGGCGCAAACGGAACACGGGCTCCTGGGACGGTCTTTACCGTCCCGTCGACACCGGCGGCGATTTTGAAACCCTGCCGCTGCGGTTCATCCCGTATTACGCCTGGGCCAACCGCGGCAAGGCGGCGATGAGCGTGTGGCTGCCGGTCTTGTGGGGGGAGGGGTCGTGAAGAGGCGCCCTCGGGGCAGACTCGCTCAGTTGCCTTCTGGGTGTTCCTTGCAGCCAATACCGAATGCGTTTTTCAAGTTCATTCTCCGGTTGAGAACGGCTGACCCATGGCGAGGCAGAGGGAGGCTCGCGGCAGAAGGCTGCGCTCCGTATTTTGCCGCAGCGTCCGGAAGAGTCGCGCGAGTTCCATCGCCTTGGCGGGTTGTTCGCGGGCGAGATTGTGCTGCTCGGTGAGATCGGTCGCCAGGTCGTAAAGCTGTTCGGGCTGGGTGCTGGAGGCCGGAATGTATTTCCAGTTGTGTTCGCGCAGGGCAAGGCGTCCGTCGGCATTCCCCTTGATGATGTTGCCCTGGATGAGGAGATGGTCGCGCCCGCGCGCACCGGGCTGCCCGAGCAGGGCGGGCAACAGGTTGATGCTGTCGGCTGCTGCGCCGTCCGGGATCGGGCTCCCCGCAAGACTCGCGAGCGATGCGGGCAGGTCCACGAGTCCGATCAGGCGATCGGTGAGCAGACCCGCGGGGACATGGCCCGGCCAACGCACGATCATCGGTACCCGGTGTCCGCCTTCGAACAAGGTACCCTTCTCACCCCGCAGCGGGCCGTTGGGGGAATAATCGTAGAGGTAAACCTCCTCGTAGTCCTTGTCGAGTTTGCCCCCATTGTCGCTGGAGAAGATGAACAGGGTGTTGCCGGTTGCGCCGATCCGGTCGAGTGCGTCAAGGACGCGGCCGACCGTGTCGTCGAGTTCCTCGATGGAGTCGCCGCGATTGCCGCTCGGGCTCCGGCCGGAAAAACGCGAATTGGGCAGCCGCGGCACGTGGATGTTGCTGGTTGCCAGATAGAGGAAGAAGGGGCCGCCGCGGTGATCCGAATCAATGAAGCCGATGGCCTTCGTCGCAAAGGTGTCGGCGATCGTCTCGTCGTTCCAAAGCGCGGTCTTGCCTCCACCCATCCAGCCGATCCGGCTCACTCCACCGACGATGGTCTGGTCGTGTCCGATGTAGACCTTCCTGCGCAACAATTCGGGGTTCTCGCGACCCGTGGGTTCGCGACCGACCTTGTGATCGTAGTTGACGACAATGGGATCTCGGGGATCGAGGCCGACGACCCGGTGGTTCTCGATGTAGACACACGGAGTTCGATCGGCCGTTGCGGGAAAGAAGAATGCGTAGTCGAAACCGATCTCGAGCGGTCCGGGTCGGATCTCACCGTTCCAATCGGGTCCATCCGGGGCGGGCCCGAGTCCGAGATGCCATTTGCCGACGAAGCCGGTGTGGTAGCCGGCGGAGCGCAGGAGAGAGGGCAGGGTGGGTGTGCCGGGCAGGATCGATGCCGGGTCGGTGCCCCGCATGATCTGCGAGCCGGGGATCTGGCGGCTCGAATAGGTGCCGGTGAGCAGGGCGCGCCGGGCGGGTGTGCACACCGATGCCGTGGCGCTCGCATCGATAAAGCGAAGTCCTTGGGCCGCGAGCCGGTCCAGATTGGGCGTCCGGGCATGTTTGCCGCCGTAGCAGGACAGATCGCCGTAACCGATGTCGTCGGCCAGAAGGATGACGATGTTGGGACGGGCCGGCGTCGCGAGCCCCGTGCCGGAGAGCATAAGAAACAGACTGATAATCGCAGATCTCATGAGGTTTCGGGAGGACTTCCGGCGGCACTGCGGCGCGCCGGGCACCGGACCCGTGGTTCGAAAACCGTGACGGATACTTCGCCGATTTCGCGAGAGAATTCGCCCGCGCATCCTCCTCCCGGCACGGTGGAGCGTGGTCCGGATGGGTGCGGACAGGCCCGGCACGCTGCGGACGGGCCGGTCCGAATTCAAAAAGTCCAGTTATCCATCGGGAAAAACGATCTGGCGGAGGCTTTACCTTTCTCCCGGAGGGATGTTTCATCGGTCGGATTGTCCCGAGTCCGCCCTCACCAGTGGCCCATCACTGTTTCCCTTTTCGAGTCGCGTTTTGCTGGCTGTGTTGCCTACCCGCGTCCGGCGCCTTTGCAACAGAATCGAATCTGAAAGGCTCCCGGCCCAACATCGTCCTGATTCTCGCCGATGATCTGGGTTACGGGGATGTCGGCTGTTTCGGGCAGAAGCGGATTGCCACACCGCATATCGATCGCCTGGCACGGGAAGGGCGCCGTTTCACCCAATTTTATGCCGGCGCACCCGTGTGTGCGCCGTCGCGTTGCGTGCTCATGACGGGTCAGCACACCGGCCATGCCCGCGTCCGCTTTAATGGAAAGATCGACCTGCGTGCCGGTGATCCCACCTGGGCCGAGATTTTGCGGGCGGCGGGCTACGAGACTGCCCTGATCGGAAAGTGGGGCTTGGGGGCGGAAGGCTCGGTCGCGGCGCCCAACCGGAAGGGTTTCGATCATTTCTTCGGTTATGCGGACCAGCACCACGCGCACAATTATTACCCGACGTTCCTGCTGCGGGATGGCGGGCGGGTGAAGTTGCGCAACGTCGTACCCGACGAAGGCGAATATGGACAGGGCAACGCCACAGTGCGGATCGATTACGCTCCCGACCTGATGATTGAGGACGCGCTCGACTTCATCGGGCGGGAGCGCCGGAGGCCGTTTCTTCTTTATTTCGCCACCATTCTTCCCCACGCCAACAATCAGGCTCCCGCGGGAAAATCCGGCATGGAAATTCCTGACTATGGCCGGTACGCGGACCGGGACTGGCCGGAAGCGGAAGAGGGCTTCGCAGCCATGGTGACGCGGCTCGATACCGACGTGGGCCGCCTGCTGTCGAAGCTGGAGGAACGCGGGCTGGCCGAAAACACACTCGTGATTTTCACCTCGGACAATGGACCTCATCGGGAGAACGGCCATGATCCCGCCTTCTTCGGCTCATCCGGTGGATTGCGCGGCATCAAGGCTGACGTCTACGAGGGCGGCCTGCGGGTGCCGGCAATCGCCCGTTGGCCGGGGATGATTCCCGCGGGCGGAATCTCCGAAAGTGTCGGTTACTTTGCGGACATTTTCCCCACGTTTGTCGAACTGGCCGGAGCCCAGCATCCGCACCCGATGGACGGGGTCAGTTTCCTGCGGGCGATGACGGGGTCCGCCAACGTTGAGCGTCCCGTCGGCAACCCACTCTACTGGGAGTTCTACCGGCAGGGCGACACCATGCAAGCGGTGCGGAAGGGCAACTGGAAGGCGGTGCGCCGTCCAATGAAGACGGGAAACATCGAGCTTTACAACCTGCGCGCGGATCCGGCCGAACGGGACGATGTCGCGGACCGCCATCCCGAGGTTGCGGTCCGTCTCGCAAAAATCATGGTGAGTGAGCACCGTGATCTTGGTCCGGGAGAGCGCCCGGAAGACGCCCGCCGGTCCCGGACTCCCGCCCTGCAACCATGAACGCTATCAATGCTTCCCGCGCAACTCCGGACGCCGGGGTGAAACCAGGGCGCTTGGTCTCCCTGGACGCCTATCGCGGGGCGATCATGCTTTTCCTCCTGTCGGCGGGTTTTGGTTTCAAGGAGGTCGCACGGCAATTTCCGGAGAGTGGATTCTGGACGTTTCTCGGTCATCACACCGAGCACGTCACCTGGCTGGGCGGCAGTGCGTGGGACATGATTCAGCCCGCGTTCATGCTCATGGTGGGAATGGCAATGCCGTTCAGCTACGGACGCCGCGCCGCCGAAGGCGAGACGTTTGCCCGCCAGTTCCGCCATGTGCTGTGGCGGTCGCTGGTCCTCGTGCTGCTGGCCCTGGTGATTTCGACCAAGCCGGGGGCAAGCCGCACGACATTCATGTTCACGAACGTACTGGCACAGATCGGGCTCGGATATCCGCTGCTGTTCCTGATCTCCCTCGCTCCCGTGCGCGCGCAATGGTTGGTGGTCTTTGGGGCAGCGATCGCGACC
>CAZOXB010000225.1:0-6681 GCA_964583635.1 uncultured Opitutaceae bacterium
CCCGGCATTGCTTCTTCGGCGGCATGGGCAGCCCGTCCACCCATGCGTCGCGAGCGGTCCAGACCCGCCAGGCTTTCGAACAGCTTGAGCAGGTTCTGACCCGCGCCGGTTTTGCGATCAGCGATGTGATCCGCACCTGGTTCTACAATGAGGACATCCTCGCCTGGTATCCCGAGTTCAACGCCGTGAGAACGGCCTTTTATGAGCGACAACCGTTCCAGATGGGATCGACGCCGGCCAGCACCGGTGTGGGGGGACTCTATGCGGACGGCGCGGCCCTCGGTCTCTCCGGTTGGGCCTTTCAATCGCGCGAGGTATCCGCCCGTGCGGTCGAAGTCATCTCTCCACTCCAGTGCCCGGCACCCGCCTACGGCTCCTCGTTCAGCCGCGCGGTGGAACTGCGCAGCCGGGGCATGCGACGCCTCCTCGTTTCCGGCACGGCCAGCATTGCCCCGTCCGGAGAATCCATCTGGCAGGGCAACATCGATCGCCAGATCGACCTCACGATGGAGGTCATCTCCGCCATCCTGTCTTCCTGCGATTTCAGCTGGACCGATGTCGATCGGGCGGTCGCCTACTTCAAGCACGCGGTCGATCATCCCCATTGGACAAAATGGCTGAAGAGTCACGGTTTGACCGATTTGCCCTGCATTGCCGTGGAGGGGACCGTCTGCCGCGATGACCTCCTGTTTGAACTGGAAGTCGACGCCTCGGCGGCATCTGTGCGATTCTAGGGACTGACAGGCCACCCCAAGGGGAGCAGGGCGGTTCGCGCTCCCAACGGGAATCTTTCATCGGCTTTCAGCTCGCCCGGGGTGCTGAACCCCGTTCGATTGGCCGCTCAATTCGGCCATCGCCCATGTCACAGACTCAAAATCCTCCCGTGCACGCCTCCGTGGAAACCCGCGACGGGCGTGCCACTCTCCTGATCCAGGGTCGGCCGACGGCCCCGCTTCTCTACGCGCTGACCGACTGCCCCGGAGCACGCTGGACCTGGGAGGAGATTCCGGCCCGCAACATCGCTGTCTTCGCGGCCAGCGGCTGCCGGCTTTTTCAGGCAGACCTCTGGCTGGAAACGCTGATCCAGCCGGATGGCTCCCTTGACCTTGGCCTGGCGCGACGCCAGGTGGGCGGCGTGCTGGCAGCCTGCCCGGAGGCTAAGGTCATGCTGCGACTCCACCTCAATCCGCCGCCGGCATGGTGCGAGCAGCATCCGGATGAGTGTGTCAAATACGCCGACACCGAAGCCCGGCCTGAAGTTCGACACGGCCTGGAGCGCTGGATTGGCAGGGACAACGACGCACCGGTCCGGGCCAGCTTTTCATCGACGCTCTGGCAGGCCTGGGCTCGGGATATCCTAGGGCGGTTCTGCGCTGAATTTTCCGTCACGCCGGAAGGAGCAGCGATCTTCGCCCTCCAGGTTGCCTATGGCGTCTACGGCGAGTGGCACCAATTCGGGTTCTTCTGTCATGAGCCCGACGTCAGCCCCGCCGCCACGCTCGCGTTCCGCAGTTGGGCTCGATCCCGCTACCAGGATGAATCCGCGCTGTCGCTGGCATGGGGCCGTGCGGGACTGAAATGGTCCGATGTAACGCCGCCGGACGTCTCCGCCCGCGAATCGGGACGAATCGCCATGCTGCGGGATCCCGTCCGGCAGCGCGACGTCATCGACTACTTCCTTTTTCTGCACGAGGGCCTCGCCGACGTTGTCTCTTCAATGGCGCGCACCATCAAGGAGTCGTGGCCGCGTCCCGTGGTGACGGCGACCTTCTTCGGATATTTCTACTGCGCCTTCGGGCGGGAAGCGGCCGGTGGCCATCTCGGACTGGAACGACTGCTGGCGTCTCCCCATGTCGATTGCATCTGCGCCACCCCTGCCTACACCCCCACCGCCCTTCCCGTGGGTGGCAGCGCCAATCCGCGGAGTCTGGTCGATGCGATCCGCCGGGCCGGCAAGCTCTTCATCGAGGAAATGGACCGCGCCACCTCGGTCTGCGGGTGTCCGTGGGACAAGTCATTCACGAGCACCCTCGAAGACGATCGCGCCGTCCTGAAGCGCAACCTGCTCCAGACGATCACCCGCGGGGGCGGCTCCTGGTGCTTTGATTTCGGCCCGATCACCGGATCGCCTGCCTTCGCGCGTTATGGAAACATCGGCTGGTGGGACGAACCGTCATTACAGGCGACCTGGCAACAATTGCATCAACTGGCCACGGAACGGCTTTCCCGTCCGTTCCGGCGCGCCAGCGACGTGCTTCTTCTCCACGATCCGTGGTCATTCGCGCACATCGCCTCGGCACGGCACGATCCCGCCCGCACCGTGTTCGGGGTCATGCCCGTCTCCTCGGTCGATCCACTCTCGCGCCTGCTGACCGACGGGGTGGTTGAAGCCCTGCACCGTTCCGGACTGATCCACACCGACGCCCTGCTGGCCGAGCTTCCGCACCTGGACCTCTCCGCCTTCCGCCTGATCATTCTGCCAACTGCCCCCGTCCTCGATGCAGCGCAGCGTCGCCACATCCGCGAACAGGTCGCGCGGAATGGACGCCATGTCGTCCTTCTCGGATTTGCGGGGTGGAGCGACGACACCACGGTGGGAGCGCCGCTGGCACAGGCGCTGAGCGGAATTCCGACCCGGCTCCGGTTCCAGGCGGAACCGGTGGCAGAGATCGACATCGAGGGGACGCGCGAGCGCACGGCCCTCGGCCTCGGCCTGGATCTGCCCGCCTACGATGTTCCCGCGGACTGCGTGGCAGGACGCTGGTCCGATGGTACCCCCGCCGCCGCCTGGCGGAGCGAGCCGTCGGCCACGTGGTGGACGTTTGCGGTCCCGCCGACCAGCCCCGCCGCGTGGCGGACGCTCGGCCGCCGCGCCGGTTGCCACGTGATCAACGACCACGACGACACCACTCTGCTCGGCCAGGACCTGCTGGTGGTCCACACCCTGGAAGGAGGCAGCCGCAAGCTGCGCCTGCCGGGCGGCGGTGTCATCACCGCCGACCTCCCCCCGAGAAGCACCACTGTCTTCGACGCCGACAACGGACGGTTGATCTTCTAGCCACGCAACCGCCCCGCCGGTTTGAAAATCCCCGATCTTCATCGCCGGGAGACGCGAATGTCATCGGCAAGAAGCGATGACCGGGGCCGGAGGACTCTCAGGATACCTTTCGCCACATGATAAAACATTCGATTCGATTCTCCTCGGCGAGGCTCTCCACAACCGGCTCCGCTTTGATTCCAAGGAGAGCAAAAGTCTTCCGCAGAAATTCCTTGAAGCTCGCACTGGTCCAGACGTGGGAATGTTCACGCCGTTCCCGGGCGCGTTCAATGTGATGGCGCAGGTTCCCGGGTGGCTCCGAGAAGACATGCGGCGCGGCACTTTTCAGAAAATCCAAATAATGGGAATCATCGCTCACCCGGACATCATTCTGAAAATCGCCATGCAGGTGCTCGAAGGAGGTGTTCTCCCGGTTCCGGTCGAAGGTATACTCCCGGTCGGGAATCGCCAGCACCACATGCCCGCCCGGCTTGGTGATACGAAACACCTCCTTCACCGCCTTGATCGGATTCGCCAAATGCTCCAGCACGTGGGTGATGATGACAAAGTCGAACCGGCCGTCCCCAAATTGAGCCAGCCCGTCGCCATCGAGGTCCCCCTTGAAAGATACCTTTACAAATCTCTCCGGCGGAATCTCGGGAAATAGTTTCTGCGCCTCGTCCTCGGTGATCGCATCAAAATAAACGACCCGGGCGGCCGGCGGAAGCGCAGCGGGCTCATGGAGCGCCCCGATTTCAAGACCACTCCCCCCGAGCCGTCCGAAGGCCCGTACACGATGATGCAAGATGAGCATGCCGAATCGCCTTGGCCTGCGATCAGGCCGAGTCAAATCCAAATCCCGGGTCAAGATCCGGCCTTGGCCCGACTGATTTCGGCCCGCCTTCGCCTCGCGATTGCTTGAGTGCCGGTTTCCGGGAATCGTCGTGGCCGCTCCGGCAGCCCGGACCTTTTACGAAACGCGCAGCGTCGCCGCCGCCCGGGCGCCCGGCTGTACGGTGCTCTCCACGGAGGATCTCAACCCCGTTCAGAACTCGTACTCCACGCCCAGGCTTGGCAGCACGGGAAGCAGCTCCTTCGGCTTGGGCTGCGCGGTTACCTGGCTGCCCTGCACGTTCGCGCGGTAGGTGTATCCAAGCAGGTTGGCGTGATCGTAGGCGTTGAAGAGATCGGCAAACACGCGTAGCTCGCCGCGCTTCAACTCCCACCGGCGGGTTGCCCGCAGATCGAGGCGGTGGTAGGCGGGCAGCCGTTTCCCGTAGACGGGCCCCACCACGCGCTGCACAAAACGCCGGCCATTGTTGAGCGGGATGAGCACATAGCCGACGTCCGTCGTCGGCCAGCCGGTGTGAAACTGCCACGCGGCGCTGAAACTCCACCGGGCATTCGGCACGTAGGTAGCGTCGGCAAACACCGTGTGCCGCTGATCGCGCGCCGTCGGCACGGTGCGCCCCTCCACCATCTCCTCCGAACGCGCCAGCGCATAACTGGCGGACCAGCCCCAGCCACGGCGAACCCGCCGGGCAACCATCAACTCGATGCCGCGCGCACTGTTTTCCGACGGCGCCATCCGCGTCCGGTCCGACTGGATCTCCGGAAATACGTTGTAGAGATTGACCGGATTGTCCCAACGCTCCTGCACCCGCCGTCCCAGCCGTTGATAAACCTCAGCACGGAGCAGGACGCCCGACCGCAGGCGGTGCTCGATTCCGACCACCCGGTGTTCCGCCCGCTCCGCTTCTTGAAATGCAGTCTGCCCATCCGCCACTGAAAGTTCCTGGAGGCCCTGCGCCTGACGGTACCCACCCCACGCCATGCGCACCGTGGTGCCGGAACCCGGCGACCAGGACGCGTTGAAGCGCGGGCTGGCCACCGTGTCTCCCCGCGCCGGATCGTGATCAAGTCTGGCTCCCGCCTCAATCACCAGCGACCGTGAAACCTGGATTCGTGGGGAAACGAACAGGCCCCAGCCCTGGCCAGCCGGCGAAAGATGCACGTCGGCCGTCCGGCGATCAATCCCCTGGGCACCGTTGACGACGACATTCTCCTCACGCAGCAGAACGTAGCTGTAGTCCGCCCCCGCCGTCTTCGCCTCCACGCCGCCGCGCAACACCAGGCGGTCCGACAGCGCCAGCGTCCAGTCATTGCGGAACGCCAGGACGGAGAGATCCCGATCGTCATCGAGGTCGAGACGGAGGCGCTGATCGAAGAATCCGGTGCCCCGGCGATTCCACGTCAGGTGCGAGTAGGAGAGCACCGCCTCGCCCACCCAGCCGTCGCGCGGCTCGCCCTGCCACCGCAGCCACGCATAATCGCTTCCGTAGCGACTCTGCAGTTCGGGTTCGTCGTCGTCGCGAAACTTCAGCGTATCGCCGGCATGCAGGGCCTGGAACGAGATGCGATGGCGCGGCGAAAGGGACCAGTCGACCTTGAGCACGCCGTCGTAATAGCGGGGGAACACCTCGTCGTCGCGCCCTTCGAGCTTCAGGGCAAGGTCGGGATATCCCCGCCGGGCCGTCACCCGCCACGCGCCACGACCCTGCGCAAACCGCCCGGCATGCGACGCCCGAACGCCGGTGAGGCTGACGCCGAGCGAAGTCGCCGCGGTTGCCCGGGGTGCCGTGGCCGTTTCAAGCGTGAGCACACCCGCCAGCCTGTCGCCAAACTCCGCGGTGAATCCGCCCGTGACCAGATCGAGCCGGCTGATCGACGGCAGATCGACAATCGAGAGCGCCCCGTCGATGTCCTTGAGATGAAACGGCTCGATCAGGTCGATGCCATCCAGACGCGCCAGCACCTGCGCATTGGGCGCGCCGCGTATCCAGAACCTCGCGGTGAAGTCGTCTGCCGCCACGCCCGGCAGCCGCGCAATCGAGCGGTACAGGTCCTCGCCGAACTGCGGCAGCGTTTCCAGCTCGGACTGGGTGAGGGTCGCGGAGATCGCCGAGCGGTCATCGGAAATTCCGAACCGGCTCGGCGTGACGACCACCTCGGCAAGCTGCACCGGTGGATCCACGGCCACTTGCGCGCCCGCCGATGCCCACAGGCACCCCCACGACACGATCCAACCGAGCCACCGCCGGAATACATCCCGCCTCCGTTCAGTCTCCATAGGATTCTATGCCATGAATTGGTTCCGACCGCGATCCAAGATCGCGCACGCCCCCGAGGCAAGCCAAGGAAGGCTTGAGGAGAAGTACGCTCCGACGAAGAACGGGTTGAGCAGCGGCGGCGCGGCTCCGGAATGTGTCGCGCACCGCCGGTGTTTCCACCCGGACGTCAGGGTGCGCCCGCAATTGGCCGGGCGTGACGCGGAAACCGAAGGTGTCCTTATCCGGTCCGGGAAAACAGGGCGTTGACGCTCGCGTGGGTGAACTCGGCCTGCGCCAGCAATGCGGTCTCTCCCGAGGCGCGGAGCTCCTGCGCCATGCGCTGCACGGCCGGCAGGCTGGCGCGCATCAGCCCGGTGCCGTAACTTACACGGCGCACGCCCAGCTCCCGCATCTCGCCGAGAGGCGGCGCACCTGGCCCCGCCATGATGTTGACCGGACCGGCCACCGCGCGGACAAATCGGGCGATCGTGTCGCGATCCTTCAGGCCGATCGGAAACACGCAGTCCGCGCCGG
>CAZOXB010000226.1:0-6668 GCA_964583635.1 uncultured Opitutaceae bacterium
GGGCCACGGTCCCTCGTGGCCGAGATCGTGGGATACGACGTGGTAAGGTTTACGTGTCGGCGTTGTCGAGCGCGATGCGTTCCCGCGGCCACGAGGGACCGTGGCCCTCCAATCGGAGGTTTGATTTAAGATAATGTTTCATAGTTAGTTAGATAACTAGTTTACTTTGTTGGTAAACATAGATTTTTTATCTTGAGTCTAAACCCTATCATTTCACTCTGAATTGAGGATTTGGTATGAAGCTCTCGAAGAAAGGCGAGTACGCCCTCCGTGCCCTCATCGACCTTGGTATTGCCGCCGAGGTGGGGCGGCCCTTGTTGCAGGTCGCCGAGATCGCGGAGAAGGAGAAGCTGCCGATGAAGTTTCTCGAGCAGGTCATGCAGCACCTGAAGGAGGGAGGCTTCATCAAGAGCCAGCGCGGCAAGTTTGGAGGCTATCGTCTGGCAGGTGAGGCAACTCAGATCTCGATCGGCCAGGTCGTTCGGCTCATCGACGGACCGCTGGCTCCGCTGGGGTGCGTCTCGCAGACGGCGTACGAGCCGTGCAGTTGCCCCGACGAGGAGCATTGCGGGCTGCGCATGCTCATGCTCGACGTCCGCAACGCCATCACCGGGATACTCGATCGGTATTCCCTGGCGGATGTGGTCGAGGTCACTCTGCGAAAACTCCGCCGTGACGGCATACCTTTGCCGTTCAGCCAGTCCGCGCGCGGGTCGAATCATCCTGCCGCCCCCCGGCCGTATCTCGAGCCTGCGGCGGCCCGCCTTCAGCCGGTCGAGGGGCTCATCAACAACCTGTACCCCGATTATGCCATCTGAACGGCGCCTTCGTATGGACCTGGCTTCTGATTCCACCTCCATCTGCCATCCCGTCGTCGCCCATCGGCGCGGCCGGCTCCTTGAAGGGATTCATGCGGCGCGTTGCATCCTGGCCAAGCCTGAGCCGGGCCGGGCGCTCAAGGCACGCGTCCTGGTGGCATCCGATTCCAGATGAAGGCCCGGATCCTTCCGCTTTTCCTCCTGTTGACTCTGGCCGCGGCTTCCGCTGGCCGGTCAGGGGCCGTTGAGCTGTTGAACGTCTCCTACGATTCGACGCGGGCATTCTACACGGAGTACAACCAGGCCTTCGCCGCGCATTGGAGGAACGAGACGGGCGAGGAGGTTGTCATCCGCCAGTCACACGGAGGTTCCGGCAAGCAGGCGCGCTCGGTGATCGATGGGCTCGAGGCCCATGTCGTGACGCTGGCCCTGGCCCATGATGTGGATGCGATTGCCACGAGGGGGCGCCTCATCGAGGCGAACTGGAAGGAACGCCTGCCGCACAATTCCGCTCCGTTCACGAGCACAATCGTGTTTCTCGTGAGGGCGGGCAATCCCCGGAACATCAGGGATTGGGATGATCTTGCCAGGCCGGGCGTCAGCATCATCACGCCGAATCCGCGGACTTCCGGAGGCGCCCAATGGAACTATCTCGCGGCGTGGGAGTATGGGCGCCGCAAATACGGAGGTGACGCTGCGGCGGGGGACTTTGTTGCCGCGCTCTACAGGAATGTCGCCGTATTGGATTCCGGGTCGCGCGGATCCACCACCACGTTTGTTCAGCGCGGGGCGGGCGATGTCCTGATCTCGTGGGAAAGCGAGGCGTTTCTCGCGATCAAGGAATTTGGTGGGGAGAAGCTGGAGATGATTGTGCCCTCGCTCAGCATCCTCGCGGAACCGTCCGTCTGTGTGGTCGACAAGGTGGCGAGAAAGCGGAAAACCGAAGTGGTCGCCAGGGCCTACCTCGAGTACCTGTATTCGGAGGAAGCTCAGGCGATTGCGGCCCGGCACTACTATCGTCCCCGTTCCGCGAAGGTTCTGGCGGACCGCGCATTCCCGTTCCGGAAGCTTCACCTGTTCACCGTCGATGAAGCCTTTGGGGGATGGAGCAGGGCGGCGAAGGAGCATTTCTCCGACGGCGGCACCTACGACCGGATATCCCTGAGATAGTCCCCGCCTGATGCATCCGATGGAGCAGCGTTTCCCAGACTCTTCCACCCGCGACAACCGGGATCTTTACCAGCCGCTGATGGAGCGGTCGGCATCCGATGCCTTGTGGAGTCTGGCCGATGCCGGCGAATTCGAGTGCGAGGGGCTGCGTTACGCCATCAAACGGATCCGGTATTCCGGTCCGCGGCAGGAGTCGGTGCCGCGGCGGCGGGTCGGCATCTTCGCCGGTTTGCATGGCGATGAACCGGCCGGCTGGGAGGGATCGCTTCATTTCCTGGACCGGATCATCGCGATGCCTGATCTGGCCCGGGGATACGAGCTCTGGTTTTATCCGGTCTGCAATCCGACGGGTTTCGATGACAACACGAGGTGCACCCGTGCCGGCCGGGACTTGAACCGCGAGTTCTGGCGCAACTCCATGCAGCCCGAGGTGAAGATTCTTGAGCGGGAACTGAGCGAGCGTTGTTTCGACGGCATCATCGCGCTGCATGCCGATGACACCTGCGACGGACTGTATGGCTATGCGTTGGGACGGTTCTTCAACGAGAATCTGCTGCGCCCCGCGCTTGAGGCCGCACAGTGTCATCTCGCCTGCGACCGGCGCGAGCTGATCGACGGATTTCCGGCGAGAAACAGCGTGATCGACAGTTGCTTCGAGGGCGTGCTGGCACCTCCTCCCTCGCAGAGGCCCCGCCCATTCGAGATAATCTTTGAAACTCCCGCCCGTGCACCGATTCAGCAGCAGGTGGCCGCGGCGGCCACGGGCCTGCAGGCGGTACTCGATGAGTACAGGCGGTTTCTCGCCTACGGAGGTGACCTGTGACAGGCGTGGGTCATTCGACCCGGGCGATCCTGCCAGGCTTCGGCCTGTCGCTGGGGATCACCCTGTCATTCGTTGGCTTCATCGTGCTGATTCCGCTGTCCGCGGCGTTTCTCAAGGCGGCGGGCATGTCATGGTCCGACTTCGTCGCGGTCGTGACCTCGCCGCGCGTTCTGGCGTCCTATCGCCTGAGTTTTGGAGCATCGTTTGGTGCGGCGCTGGTCAACGTCTTCTTCGGACTGGTCGTTGCCTGGACGTTGGTGCGGCATTCATTTCCCGGGAAACGGATCGTCGATGCCCTGATCGACCTGCCGTTCGTGCTGCCCACTGCCGTGGCTGGCATTGCCCTGGCGGCCCTCTATTCCCGCGATGGCTGGATGGGGTTTCTCGAACCTGCATGGGCCGGTGTGGTGGGATGGCTGGACGGCGTGGCTCCCTCCCTGGCCTGGAAGGAGTGGCTGGGAGTCAGGATCGCCTTCGACCGCCCGGGGGTTTTCATCGCCCTGACGTTCATTGGCCTGCCGTTTGTCGTCCGCACGCTCCAGCCGGTGCTGGAGGACCTGGAACCGGAACTCGAGGAAGCGTCGGCCACGCTTGGGGCATCCCGCTGGCGGACGATGGTGAGCGTTGTCCTGCCGGCGGTTTCACCGGCGCTGATCACAGGCTTCACGCTCGCATTCGCACGGGCATTGGGCGAATACGGCTCCGTGGTGTTCATCGCCGGCAACCGGCCGATGCATTCGGAAATCACTCCCTTGTTGATCATCACCAAGCTGGAGCAATACGACAATGAAGGGGCGACGGCGATCGCCACGGTCATGCTGGTGGCATCGTTTTGCCTGCTGCTGCTCATCAACCTGCTCCAGAAATGGAGCGCACGTCATCACGGAGCATGAGTCGCATGGCCTTTGTCGTCACCCCTCCCGATATGCGCACCGGTGCCTCGCGCACCGCCGTGCCCCGGGCCAATCATGATCCACGCTGGTTTCGACGGCTTTTCATTGGCGTTGCCCTGTCGTTCCTCACCGTATTCCTGGTGTTTCCGCTCACGGCGGTGTTTGCGGAGGCACTTCGCAAGGGGGTGGGGTCCTGTCTCGCGGCGTTGACGAACCCGGACGCGATTGCGGCCATTCGTCTGACGCTGCTGACGTCAGCCATTGCCGTACCGGCCAACGTGATCTTCGGCGTGGCGGCGGCATGGGCGATCGCGAAGTTCACGTTCCGCGGAAAGAGCCTGCTGATCACGCTGATCGATCTGCCGCTGGCCGTGTCGCCCGTGATTTCCGGGCTGGCTTATGTCCTGGTCTTCGGTCTGCAGGGCTGGCTGGGACAATTCCAGAACGCGGCGAATCCATGGTTTCCCTGGCTCCAGGCTTGGGTCAACGAACTCGACATCAAGATCATCTTCGCCGTGCCGGGAATCCTGCTGGCCACGACCTTCGTGACGCTTCCGTATGTGGCCCGTGAGCTCATTCCGCTCATGCAATTGCAGGGGGCGGACGAGGAGCATGCGGCCATGACCCTTGGCGCCGGCGGCTGGACGACTTTCTGGCGGGTGACCCTGCCGAAGATCAGGTGGGGGCTCTTCTACGGGGTCGTTCTCTGCAATGCGCGCGCGATGGGGGAGTTCGGCGCCGTTTCGGTTGTCAGCGGGCACATTCGGGGCGAGACAAACACCCTGCCGCTGCATGTGGAGATCCTTTACAACGAATACAACTCCTCGGCGGCGTTTGCCGTGGCATCGCTGCTGGCGTTGCTCGCGATTGCCACGCTCGTGCTCAAGTCATTCATCGAATGGCGGCATGCGCGGTTCCGCCGCCCTCACGCCGTTCCTGAACTTTCCTCATGAGCATCACGGCGACCGGAATCAACAAGTCGTTTGGCGGGCATGTCGCGCTTGCGAATGTCAGCCTCCACGTTCCCCGTGGCAAGCTGGTCGCCCTGCTGGGCCCGTCCGGATCCGGCAAGACCACGCTCCTGCGCATTGTCGCGGGGCTGGAACATGCGGATCAAGGCAGCGGACGCATCCTGTTCCACGGAGAGGACGTGACGGACCGTGCGGTCGGTGAACGGCGGGTCGGTTTTGTCTTTCAACACTACGCACTCTTCCGCCACATGACGGTGTTCGAAAACATCGCCTTTGGCCTGAGGGTGCGACGACGCCGGGATCGTCCGAAGCCGGCCGAAATCAGCGAGCGCGTGCGCACGCTGCTCAAGCGGGTGCAACTCGACGATATGGGTGAACGCTATCCGGCACAGCTTTCGGGAGGCCAGCGGCAACGCGTCGCGCTCGCCCGTGCCCTGGCCGTGGAGCCGCGCGTCCTGCTGCTGGATGAACCGTTCGGCGCTCTCGACGCGAAGGTGCGCAGGGAACTGCGACGGTGGTTGCGCAAGTTCCATGACGAGGTCCATCTCACCACGCTGTTCGTGACACATGATCAGGAGGAGGCGCTCGAGATTGCGGACGAGGTCGTGATTATGAACCGGGCAAAGGTCGAGCAAGTGGGCACACCGCAGGAGGTCTACGACGGGCCGGCGACGCCCTTCGTCTATCAATTTCTCGGCAATGTGAATCAGATCACGCTGCCGGTCGGCGGGCTCGATGCCGGGAGTGGCGTCACGAGATCCATGGACGGATCGATCGCCTACGTGCGCCCGCACGACATCGATATCCGGCGGTTTGCGGCCGACGTCCCCGGCGAGCATGCGGTGGTGCGTTCGATTCACGCCGCCGGCCCATTTGCCCGGGTCCGCTGTGCGCGGGGCCGTGCCGGAGAAATTGTGGAGGCGGAGATCCCGCGTTCGCAACTTGACGAACTCCGGCTGACCGTTGACGACAGCGTGCTGCTGAGGCTGCGTCGTTCACGCACGTTTCGCGAGGACTACACCATCTGAGCTATTTTCCAACCCGTAATCATCATGGCTAAAATATACAACGACATCACTGAAACGATCGGCAACACTCCCCTCGTCCGTCTGAACCGCACCGCGGCCGCGCACGGTGCGGTGGCGGAGGTTCTGCTGAAACTCGAGTTCTTCAACCCACTCTCCAGCGTGAAGGACCGCATCGGCTTCGCGATGATCGAGGAAGGCCTGCGCTCCGGCCATATCAACGCCAAGACCGTGCTGATTGAAGCCACCTCCGGAAATACCGGGATTGCTCTTGCCTTCGTCGCCGCCGCCAAGGGACTCAAGCTGATCCTGACGATGCCGGAAACGATGTCGCTGGAGCGGCGCAAGCTGCTCAAGATTCTCGGCGCACGTGTTGTGCTCACCGAGGGGCCGAAGGGCATGAAGGGGGCGATCGCCAAGGCCGAGGAACTCCAGGCGCGCATACCGAACAGCGTCATTCTGCAGCAATTCAACAACCCCGCGAACCCGGCGATCCACCGGAAGACCACCGCGGAGGAGATTTGGCGCGACACCGACGGCAAGGTGGACATCGTTGTGTCCGGCATAGGCACAGGCGGCACGATCACCGGTGTTGGCGAGGTCCTGAAGCCCAGGAAGCCCGGCATCCGGATCGTCGCCGTCGAGCCGGATTCATCGGCCATCCTGTCGGGCGGGGCGCCTGGTCCGCACAAGCTTCAGGGACTCGGTGCGGGTTTCATACCCGCCGTGCTCAACACCAGGATCTACGATGAGGTCATCCGGGTCAAAGAAGCGGATTCCGCTCCGATCACAAAGCAGGTGAACACCCTCGACGGCATTCCCGTGGGCATTTCATCCGGAGCGGCGATCTGGGCCGGCCTGCAACTGGCGAAACGCCCGGAGAATGCGGGAAAGAAGATCGTCGTGATTGTGCCCTCCAGCAGCGAGCGTTACCTGTCGACCTGGATATTTGCCGACCTCAATTCCGA
>CAZOXB010000227.1:0-6655 GCA_964583635.1 uncultured Opitutaceae bacterium
CCAGTCGACCTCACAAGATCCAAAGTCCGAGCATTCCGAGTGCGAGCAACACGGCAATCCAACTGAGCATGGTCCGTTCCTGGCGGGTGAGGTTGAAGAGCATGCGATAGGTCTGTGGCATAATAAATTGCACGCAAGTGCAAATTGACGGCGACGAAGGGAGTTCGCAGCGTGACGGCCAGTGGCTCAGCAGGCGGAAAAGAATGCGGCATCAAAGTCGCGCGGCGGTCCGACTTGGCGCACGGTCTTGCCTGGATGCCATGTGCCGGGAACGAAGTAGTTGACGGCATGGGCGCGCGGGCCCGCTTCGCCACGATGGAGTTGGGAAACCACTAGGTCGACGGCTGCCGCGCCGATCTGATCACTGTTGCCATAAACTCCGGCGGCATTCTTGAACGCCGGGACCCAGTCCAGGTGGACCCAGCCCAAGGCTTCGGGAACGGCAATGCCCAGCTTCTGCAGGTGCGAGAAGATGAATTGATTGGTGCCGAGCACGACGTCCGGACGATGTCTGTCGAGCCAGCGCTGCAGGGTTGCGGGCTTGTCCTCCCGGAGGTGGCAAATGGGCAATGAAGCCAGGTCGGGCGTGTATTCCTGAACGGCCCAGAATCCGGCGGAACAGCGGTGCGACATGGCGCAATCGAAATTTCCGTTGATGACCATGCCGAGGCGGCGATACCCGAGCGCAAGCAGTTCCCTCCCGGCCAGAACGGCTCGCATGTACTGGTCGTTCGCCACGTAGTGGATCGGTGGATATGCCAGGGGCGTGCCGAGGGAGGCGGTGGCAAAGGGCGTGATGTCGAACGGCAGACGACGGTCGGCGCAGAGGTCGCCCGGAGTGTGCTCGATCACCAACCCCAGGACATGGCGCGCGTGCAGCATTTCCTGCAGCCGCCGTGGCGGGAGATCGGGACCGAGGAAAAACTCATCGAGGTCGTAGCCCAATGCGGATGCGCGTCGGCGGGCGCCTTCGATGTAATTGCGATGGACCGGGCCGGCGATGCGGGGCGAGCCTTCGGGTGTGGTGTGAACATAGGCGAGCATGCCGCGATAGCCGGCGTTGCGTCGACGGACCCGCGCCAGCAGGAGCGAAACGAGCGGGTTGGGCGTGTACCCGAGCTTCCGGGCGGCTTCATGGATCTTCCGGCGCGTCGCTTCGGGCAGACGCGGATCATTGCGCAACGCCAGCGATACGGTCGATAGGTGCACTTTGACCGTGTCGGCCACCATCTGCTGCGTGACGATCGGTTTGCCGATTCTATTCAACGACGTGAGCAAAGTCCGCAAACGGCCGCGGTCAACGGGCAAACCGCGCCCGGATCCGGGTCACGCTGGGCGGAATTCGGGGGCACTGACGGATTCAATCCTCAGATTTCGATAATCCGCAAACTATTGCCGGCCAAGTGCATGGATTCCATGCAACGGATTGAATACGCCGTGCATTGCCTTTGTCGCCGGGGTCATGTGATACCTGAGTGGCTACGTCTGACGATCTCCCGTTCCGGCAGTCACCTATCCCACCAATTCCCGAAAGGGCGATATCGTGCCAACACCCTACTCATCATCCATGAACTCCATTGCTGCCAACTCCATCCGCCTCCTTGGCGGGTGTCTGCTGATCCTTGCCGGGGCCATCCCGATCATCGCTCAGGTCGCGCCGGAAGCGGCCGACCGCAAGCCGTCCGACGAGGAAGTGCTGAAGCTGTCACCGTTCGAAGTCCGTGCGGACGATGACGTCGGTTATCAGGCGGCCAACACCACCTCCGGCAGCCGGCTCAACACCAGCCTGAAGGACACCGCTGCTTCGATCACGGTCTTCACGCCGGAGTTTCTCTCCGACATCGGGGCGACGAGTGTCACCGACATGCTCGCCTATGCCACGAACTCCGAGCTCAATGCGGGCGACTCCGAGGGCTCCGGCTTCAACAATCCCCGCGACTTCAACTCCCGTGGCGGCGAGCCGTTCCGCATCCGCGGCATCCCGGCGAATGTGTCGACCGATTACGTCGCCACGGCGGTTCCGCAGGATCTCTACAACATCGAGCGCGCCGAGGTGTCATCGGGTGCGAATTCGATCCTGTTCGGTTCGGGTGATGCGGGTGGCATTGTTGCGCTCTCCACGAAAAAGGCGCGGGTCAACCGCAACCGATATGTCGGGCAGATGGTGGCGAGCTCCTGGGATTCATGGCGCTATTCGACGGATCTCAATCAGGTGATTCTCCCCAACCGCCTCGCCATCCGGGTAAACGGACTCTATCAGGAGGCGGAGACATGGCGCACCTTCGAGCATGATGACCAGAAGCGGTACACGGTCGGTCTGACCTTCAAGCCGTTCAAGTCGACCACGATTTCCGCATCCTACGAGGATGGACTCACCGACAAGAGCGTCGGTTTGCGCTGGAATCCCAGCGATCAGTATTCCGTCTGGAACGAGACGGGCCGGACCGTCACCGACACGCTTCCCACGCCGACGGCGAGCGCGCAGGCGGTGGGCTTGGTCCGGCTGAACAACAACCAGCGGTTCACCTATTACACCCAGGACGGTTTTGTGACCAACCTGCGCGCCCGGCTCCAGACCACAATCACGCCGAAACCCGCGAGCACCCTGCTTCCGGTTTCGGTTTTTCCGATCGATGTGAACTGGGCCGGACCGGAGGTTTGGCTCAAGCGTGACTTCAACAGCGGCCAGGTGGTGATCGATCAGGAGGTCGGCGACCGCATCGTGCTGCAGGGAGGCTATTACCGCAACTTCACCGACTCGCGGGCCCGCACCTTTTTCTATAACAGCAACAACATGGATCTTTACGGGGATCCGAACCTCAACCTGCTGGCGCCGGGTGGCACGGGCACGATCGCCAATCCGCGCGCCAAACAGCTCTACATCGAGTCCAACCAACGCGGCGATACCACCACCACCGAGAATGAGGTGGTCCGGCTCACCGGCGTCTATCAGCTCGACACGAAGTGGCTGGGCAGCCACCGCATCGCCGCCCTCTACGAGAACGCGGTGACCGATGAACACACGGCCGCGAACCGCGAGATTCTCGTCAATCAGACCAATGCGCCCGTGCAGAACGTCGGTGCCCCGGAGAACGCCCAGAATTCCGTCTGGCGCCGCAACTATCTCACCGAGGGCAACTATTCGACCTATGCGCTGCACGGCCTGTATGCGCCGATCACGCCGTTCAATTATCTCGGCAACACGCTCTCCAGCCGGACCGTGACCACCGGGGAGCTCTACTCCCGCAAGGACATCACCAGTCACGTGATTGCGGCGCAGAGCACCTGGTTCGACCGTCCGCAGGCAAACTGGTTTCGGCGTCTCTCCTCCACGCTCGGCTACCGTGAGGACCAGATCAAATATTATGACACCACGCAGGGTCGGGTGGCGGCGGGCGATTCCCGCATCACCTCGGGAGAGAGCATCCTGAACGAGGTGACGGCGATTCCGGGTTTCAATCGCAATGACATCAAGGCCACCACCCTCACGGCAGGAGCCGTATTCGCGGTGAATCGCCGGCTTTCCCTGCTGGCGAACAAGTCGAGCAACATCGGTGCTCCGCGATTCGATCGCCGCATTCTTCCGGACGGCCGCATCCCGCCGACGCCCGAAGGCAAGAATTGGGAGTCGGGCATCATGATCGATCTGCTGGGTGACGACCGGTTCTTTGCGCGTATCAACTATTTTGACACGTCGCAGATCGGTGATGCCGCAGTTTCGCCGAGCGGTGCCGTGGCCAACGCCACCGCGCTCGGTCGTTCGCAGACCCTCGAGATTCTTGCTGAATTCGTCCGTGTCGGTCGCATGACGCAGGCGGACGCCGACAAGCAGGGTTTCAATTGGAATGCCGCCATCATCGACACGGCGACGCATGGCTATGAAATCGAACTGGTCGGCAATCCCACGCGCAACTGGACGTTTCGCGCCTCCTATTCGCACAGCCTACGTGATCGCGAGAACTTCTTCCTGGAAGGGCGCACGTTCTTCGCGGCCAAGTTTGAGGAATGGCGCAAGCTCGCCGGCAACGATCCCGCGCTGTCGGCGTTCATCGAGGAACGCATCACGGCGATCCAGGACAACGAGATCGACGGACGGGCGGAGGCCCAGCAACAGGGCTTCGGCAACATTCCCCACAAGGCCAATGTGGTCAGCCGCTATGCGTTCACAGATGGACCGCTGAAGGGCGCGTTTGTCGGCGGCACGGTGCGCTACCAGAGCAAGGTGTTCTCCCAAACCGACACGAATACCGGGAGGGACTTCTACGCCAACGAGTCGGTCTACGCCGACGCCTTTGCCGGTTACAAGTTCCGTGTCGCCTGGATGCGGAAGGCCCAGCTCACGTTGCAGCTCAACGTGCGGAACCTGACGAATTCGTATCTGGTCACCACCGCGCGCTGGAACGCCGATTTCAGCGGGCCCCGCCGCCTTTACGTGCGTGATCCCCGTTCCTACCGGCTGGCGGGCACGCTCGAATTCTGATCCTGCCTCGCATGAACGAGCGGCGCCCCAACGTGGTGGTCTTCCTGACCGACCAACAGCGTTGGGATTGCGCCGGCCTGCAGGGCAATCCGCTCGACCTCATGCCGACCTTCGACCGGCTCGCGCGGGCCGGCACGCATCTGCGGCACAGCTTCAGCTGCCAGCCCCTGTGCGTGCCGGCGCGCGCCTGTCTCCAGACCGGACGCTACGCGACCGCTACCGGGATGTACATCAACCAGTGTCATCTGCCACCCGGTGCGCCTACGATCGCCACGCATTTCCGGAAGGCGGGTTACCGCACCGCTTATTTCGGCAAATGGCACCTTGCGCCCGGTGACGAGCCCGGGCCGGTTCCTCCGGAATTCCGCGGCGGGTATGATGATTGGCTGGCGGCGAACATCCTTGAGCTGGTTTCAGATGCCTACGACTGCCGGCTCTACGATGGGAAGGGAGGCGAGCACCGGCTTCCCGGATACCGCGTGGATGCGTTGACCGACGCGGTGATCCGTTATCTCGGGCAACCGCGGCAGCAGCCCCTCTTTCTTTTCTTGTCATACCTTGAACCCCACCATCAGAACGGTCGCGACGACTACCCGGCCCCGGAAGGCTATGCGGAGCGCTATCGAGGGAAATGGATGCCTCCGGATCTGGCGGCGCTGGGAGGAGATTCCGCGAAACAGCTCGGCGGTTACTGCGGCATGGTGAAGCGGCTCGACGAGGCGCTGGCCCGGCTCTGTGAGGCGCTGCGTGCAACCGGTGAATGGGAGAACACCATACTGCTATTCACTTCCGATCACGGTTGTCACTTCCGTACCCGCAACTCCGAGTACAAGCGCTCCTGCCATGAAAGTTCGATCCGCGTGCCTTCCTTCCTTCACGGCCCCGGCTTCATGGGCGGAGGGGACCGGAAGGAATTGGTCAGCCTGATCGACCTGCCGCCGACACTGCTCGAGGCGGCCGGTTTGCCCGTTCCCGGGGAAATGCAGGGAGACTCGCTGATGCCGCGGTTGCGAGGGTTGCGGGACGACTGGCGCGACGAGATCTTCATTCAGATCAGCGAGGCGCAGAACGCGCGCGCCTTGCGCGTGCGCCGCTGGAAATATTGCGTCTCCGTTCAGGGGGCCGATGCGGCGGCCGCGTGCGCAGCGCCGTCCTGGCCGCGTTATGCGGAGGAGTCGCTCTACGATCTGGAGGCCGACCCTGCCGAGTTGAACAATCTGATCGGGCATGAGAAATTTGCCGGAATTGCCGCCGAACTTCGCCGCCGACTGCTTGCCCGCATGGCCGAGGCCGGCGAGCCTGTTCCGGAGATTTGCCCGGCCCGCGCGGTGTCCGCCGCATGAATGCAGTCTGTACTCCCCTTGCCATGAAACACCGCATCCCCGCCCTGTTCTGCGTGCTCTGCCTGATCCTGTCTGCGTTGCCCGCCCGACCGCCCAATGTCGTATTCATCCTTGCCGATGACCTTGGCTACGGCGACATCGGCGCGTTCGGGCAGAAGCTGATCAAGACCCCGAACATCGACCGATTGGCCGCCGAAGGCACGAAATACACGCAGGCCTACACGGGGGCCACTGTGTGTGCGCCCTCGCGTTGCAGCCTGATGACGGGACTGCACAACGGCCACGCCGCCATCCGGGGCAATCGCGAGATCAAGCCGGAGGGTCAGCAGCCGATGCCAGCGGACACGTTCACCGTGGCCCACCTGTTCAAGCAGGGAGGGTATGCCACCGGCGCGACGGGAAAATGGGGGCTTGGATTTCCCGGTTCAACCAGCACGCCGGACAAGATGGGGTTCGATTTCTTCTACGGATACAACTGTCAGCTTCTCGCGCATGAATATTATCCGGACCACCTCTGGAGGAACAACGAGCGGATCGAACTCGATGGCAAGACCTATTCCCACGATCTGATTGCGAACGAAGCGCTGGAGTTCATACGCAGGAACCGGGAGCGCCCCTTCTTCCTCTACGCCGCGTTCACGATTCCCCACTCAAAGCTGCAAGTGCCGGACATCGCCCCGTACAAGAATGAAGCCTGGCCGGAGAACCTCAGGATTCTCGCCGCGATGATCACGCGGCTCGATCGCGACGTGGGGCGCATCATGGCGTTGCTGAAGGATCTGGGGCTCGACAACGACACGCTGGTGTTTTTCGCCAGCGACAACGGTGCGGC
>CAZOXB010000228.1:0-6612 GCA_964583635.1 uncultured Opitutaceae bacterium
GTTTCCCCCCGTCCGGGATCTGAATCTCCGGTAACACCTTCCAGCCTGTGAGTTCATCTCCTTTGCCCCAGTTCACCCGGTATGCGTGGTTTGTTGTCGCGCTGCTGGTTCCGGTCGCGCTGCTCAACTACCTCGACCGGCAGATGCTGGCGACGATGAAGGCGTCGATGGTGCATGACATACCGAGTATCGCGGACAAGGCGGACTGGGGGCTTGTGCTGGGTTGTTTCAAATGGACGTATGCGGTGCTCAGTCCGTTTGGAGGCTATGTGGCGGATCGTTTCAGCAAGCGCTGGGTGATCGGCGGCAGCCTGTTCATGTGGTCGATCGTCACTTGGTGGACGGGGCACGTGAGTTCGTTCCATGAACTGGTGGCGGCCCGCGCGATGATGGGGATCAGCGAGGCGTTCTACATTCCGGCGGCGCTGGCGCTGATTGCCGAGTATCATTTCGGCAGCACGAAATCACGGGCGATCGGTTTTCACCAGACGGGCATTTATCTCGGGCAGATTCTCGGCGGGTTTGCGGGCTATATCGCGGATTCGCCGGACCATGGCTGGCGATGGGCTTTCTCCACGTGTGGCATGATCGGCGTCATTTATGCGCTTCCCCTGCTGGCGGCGCTGCGCGATCCCGTGCGCTCGGTCGAGCAGGTCGCCGCGGCGAAGGCGGAAAGGCGCGGCGTCGTGCGCGGATTGCTGGGCAACCGCAACTTCATCCTGCTCGTGCTGTACTTCACGCTGCCGGCGATCGCCGGCTGGGTCGTGCGGGATTGGATGCCGGAGATCCTCCGCGAAAAATTCAACCTTGGCCAGGGCAAGGCTGGCGTCAGCGCGATCCTGTATGTGCAGATAGCATCCATCATCGGCGTGATTGCGGGTGGCAGTCTGGCGGATCGCTGGATGAAGCGGACGCACCGGGGCCGCATTTTCACGAGCGCGATTGGAATGGTGATGTTCCTGCCGGCGCTCTTCAGCGTCGGTCATGCGCCGACGCTGACGGTGGCTATTGTGGGATTGATCATTTTTGGCCTGGGCTGGGGTTTCTTCGACTGCAACAACATGCCGATCCTCACGCAGATTGCGCGGCCGGAGTGGCGCGCGACGGGGTACGGCATCATGAACCTCGTCAGCATCAGTTGTGGTGGCTTCGGTGACTGGAGCTTTGGTGCGCTGCGCGACCGGCATGTTCCACTCGATGTGATTTTCGGTGTGTTTGCCGGGGTTGCGCTGCTTTCGGTGGGGATCGTTCTGCTGATAAGGGTCGGCCGCAACGGAGCACAGGAAGCCTGAGGACCCGCAGGGGTTTCCGGCTTCGGGAGGAGGCGGGGCCCGCGATGTGGTTTCCAGTTGGTTTGCGTGGTGATTGCGCATAGCTGTCGTGAATGAATCTACCCCCTCCTGTCATTTTTCTTCCGGGGATCATGGGCAGCACCCTGCGCGACGAGTATCCCGTCGATCCTGAAAACGTCTGGTCGGTGGTGACGGCGGCCATGAAGAATTATGAGCGGATCACGCTCCATCCGGACAATGTGAAATACGAGCTGGTCGAGCCGGCCCGGGTCGCGAGCGACCAGGTGTTCCAGTTGTTCTATGGCGAGATCATCGAGGAACTGCGCCACAACCTCACCCAGGATCCAGCCAGGCCGGTCCCGGTGTATCCGTTTGCCTACGACTGGCGCCAGCCGCTCGATGTCATTGAGGCCGGACTCGGTGATTTTGTGAAGGAGATCATCGCCCGCACCGGGCTGATGCGCCATTACCATGCGGACGGCTACAGCCTCCGTACCGGCAAGGTGAACATCGTGGCGCATTCCATGGGTGGCCTGATCGCCGCGGGTTATCTTGAAAAGGAGGGGTTCAAGTCGGTGAACAAGGTGGCCACCCTGGCGTCACCGTTCCGCGGATCAATCGAGGCGATTGCCAAGGTGGCCATCGGCATCGGTGGATTCAGTCTCTCCCATGGCGGATCGCGTGAACGCGAGGCAGCGCGCCTGACGCCATCCCTGTATCATTTGCTCCCTTCCTACGCCCGGGCGATCGCGTCGGGCGGGGGGCTGAGCAACGACATCTTCATGCCGGCCGCATGGCAGCCGGGCATCGTGGAGACACTGGCCACCTTCATCCGGCGCTATGGGCTCCAGCCTGCCGATTCCCCGGCCCGGGCCACTGAGCTGTTGAAGGCGATGCTCGACAGGGCCTGGCGTCACCGCCGCCGCCTGGAGCGCCTGAAGATCCCCGATTCCAAGAGGTGGCTCTGCGTGGTGGGGGTCGACGGCGAGACCCGGGTCGGAATGACGATCACGCCCGATGGGCAGGGCAGGCCTCGGTTCGCTCTGGAAGAACCGAGGAACGAATGGGCGGGAGGGAACAGGCTGAACACCGGTGACAACACCGTGCCGTACCTCGGGGCTCGCTGCGCGTTCGTGCCGGCGGAACAGATGGTCTGTGTCAGGCCCGGTGATTTTGGATTCTTCGAGTTTGGCGATCGGTTGCTCAACAAGCTCGGCTTTCACAGCGCGCTGCCCAGCATGAATCTCGTTCAGCGTCTGGTGACATCGCACTTTTTGGGACGCCCCCAAGGGAAACCCGGTGGCCATCCGTCCCCGGAAATCGAACCTGATGCATGGGATCCGCCGGTGCCGGGGTTGCGGTAGCCGGGCAGGGCATCGCGTGATGCCACGGGTCGGCGAGCACCAGCGCCCTGCGTCCGCATCAGGTCTGGGCCGGTTGGCGGTGCGTTGACTCGAGTGCCTCGCGGATCTTGCGCGCGAGTGATGCGCGGGTGAACGGTTTCTCCAGGAAACGCGCACCGGCGTCCTGCACGGCCTGCAGGATTTTCGCGTCACCGACATAGCCCGACATGAACAGGATGCGGATATGCGGAAAGATTCGCGAAATGCGGTCGGCCAGTTCGCGGCCGTCCATGTTCGGCATGATCACGTCGGTCAGGAGGAGATCGAAGTTGGGGGGCTGCGGACCTCCGCAGAGTTCGAGGGCCGCGGCGCCCCCGGGCACCGCGTGCACCCGGTAGCCCAAGCTCTCGAGGATGGCGGTGGTCACGGTGCGTATGGCCTCGTCGTCCTCGACGAGCAGGATGCGTTCGGTGCCCTCACCCACGATCGAGTCTTCGTCCGATGCCATGTTGAAGGTCAAGGCGGGCAACTGAGGCAGAAGAATGAAGAAGGTGGTTCCCTTCCCGGTGACGCTTTCGAAGAAGATTGTGCCCTGCGAACCCTTCACGATCACCGCGCAGGTCGCGAGCCCGAGTCCTGTCCCCCGTCCTTTCGGCTTGGTGGTGACGAACGGCTGGAACAGGCGCGGCCTCAGGTCTTCCGGGATGCCGATGCCGGTGTCGGTGACCTTCAATTCGGCATAATCACCCGGCGGCAGACCGTGGGGATTGCCGTCCGTGATCGATTGTGAGCCAATGTCGATGGTGATGACGCCGCCCTGCGGCATGGCGTCGCGCGCATTGATGCAGAGGTTGAGCACGACCTGGTCGATCTGGTTGCGGTCCGCCTCGAAGTAGACCGGCATCCCGGCCGGATTCACCGTGAGCATCACGTTTTCGCTGAGCAGCGAACGCACCAGATCCTTCAGGTCGGTGATGATGTTGTTTAGGTCGAGGATCTCGGGCTGCACGATCTGCTTGCGGCTGAACGCCAGCAACTGTCCGGTCAGGGAACTCGCCCGCGCCGTGGCCTTGAGAATCTCGGCGGCCTTGGGCTGGAGATCGGGCATGTCAGCGAGATCCTCGTGGAGGAGATCGCCATAGCAGCGGATGGCGGTCAGCAGGTTGTTGAAGTCGTGGGCCACGCCTCCCGCGAGGATGCCCACAGCCTCCATCTTTTGCGATTGCAGCAGCTTCTGCTCGCTTTCCTCGAGGGCGGCACGGGCGAACTCCCGTTGATGGACGCTGCCGAGGATGTTGGCCACGCCCTGGATGAAGTCGACGGAGTCGCGGTTGAAGACCGTTTCGGCGGAACTCAGTGCCGCGAGAAAACCGTAGGGGCGCTTCGCGCTGGAAATCGGCACGGCGTAGCCGGAGGCAACACCCAGGACATCGTGCAGCGTGCGGCCGGGGAACAGATCCGGTGCTTCGGCGAGCACGAAGCTGTTCTCGGCGAGCGCCTGGGCGTTCACCGTTCCGGCGGGAAGAGGAAGCGCCGTCGTCTCGAATCCGTGTCCGGCGACCAGGGCAATTGAAAGATCGTCGGGCGACAGGGCGAGTACCTGTCCCATCTCCACGCGCAGCGTTTCACTGATGAGCCGCACGGCCTCACGAATCACGTCCGCAAAAGGATGTTGCGCCAGTGCGAAGCGCCCGAATCCGGCGAGCGCCGCCTGCTTGATGGCGCGGTGCGTCAGGCGCATCTCCGCCTCGTGCTGGTCGCTGATGTCGATGCACGAGCCGATGAATCCGATCAGCGCGCCGCGGTGGTCGTAGTGCGGAGATCCGTTGTCCAGGATCCAGCGGTACTGCCCGTCGAAACGGCGCAGGCGATATTCGACCTTGAACGGGCGACGGGCTTCAAAACTGCTCCGGTAGACCGTCTGGAGACGGGTTCGATCGTCGACGTGGACCGATTCCATCCAGCCATCACCCGTCTCCTGCTGGATCGTGCGTCCGGTGAATTCGAGCCAGGGGCGATTGCAGTAGGTGCGGAACTGGCTGACCTCGGAGATCCAGATGAAGGCCGGCGCCGAGTCAGCCATCGCCCGGAAGCGGGCCTCGCTTTCACGAAGGGAACTTTCGGCCTCATGGCGGTGATTGGTATCGTGCCCCGAGGCGTAGATGAGCTTCTCCACGCTGTGCAGGCGGGCCGTCCAGGTCACATAGCGGGACGGATAGGATGGACCGATCATCCGCACCTCGCATTCACCCGGATGTTCGCCCGTGTCGGCGGCGGTGGCAAACAGGGTCCGCCACCAGGCGAGGAAGGTTGCGCGATCCTCGGGTGACACAAAATCCGAGAGGGGGTGTCCGATCCACTCGGCGCGTTTCAACCCGAGGCGCTGGCCCCAGGCGGGATTGGCCTCCACCAGATCGCCGTTCTGTGTGGCTACGCAGACGAAATTCGGAAGCAGTTGGAAGAGCAGTTCGTGCTGGCGTTCGAGGCGATGGTGCCGGCGCACGAGCTGCTGGTGTGCGAGACGGGAGCGAACGGACGAGAGCAGGCGTTCCGGGCGCTCCTTGAAAACACAATCGCTGGCGCCGATCCTCATGCACTCGGCCGCGAGGTCCTCATTGTGGGCATCGGACAGAACGATGATATCGGCTTCGGGCGCAAATTGACGTGCCAACGCGATGGCTTCCGTGACCGGCGGGCTGCCGGAAGCATCCTCGCACAGGACAAGGCTCGGCTTGAAACGCTTGAGCGTTTCGAGGAATTCGTCGCGCGAATGGGAGTGCTGGCACTCCATCCGGAAACCTTGCTCGCAGAGCGCCGCCTCGATCAGTCGCCACCGGGGCATGGTGTCTGCCTGCAGGAGGATGCGCGCGGAAGGCATGGTCGGTTGCGGAAGGACGAAGCGAGCGTGAATCCTAACGGGGGTGCGTTCTACAGGCAGGGCAGGGCGCCCCGGCGTCGGTGCCGGAGCGGGTTGTCATACGCGTTGAGTCAGTCATCGCAGGAACGTGCAATCAGCGGTGGCGATCGTAGAGCTTCTGCAGGTGGGATGCGGGAGGTGCGGAAGGCGGTACCGACGGGCGTGGTCCACCGAGGCTGTACCGCAGGATCAACTGTTCGTTTTCCTTCTGCAGGTGCAGGATCTGGAGAATGCGGGTGCGCGATTTCTCAATGACTTCCCGGCGGCGCTCACGGAGGTCGCGATCCGTCGGCACGGTGTTGGTGGAGGGTTCCTTGAGGCGCGACAGGCTCACCTCGAGGTGAGCCATCAGTGTCTTGCGCCGGTCAACCAGACTGGCGTCAGGAGGGCGCTGGTGCCCCTTGATGTAACGGTTTTCTTCGAGCGTCAGCTGGTGAAGCTCGTCACAGAGCAGCAAATGGTGCTGAAGCGCGTCGGGGGAACTCATGTCTGCGGTGATGCAGAGAGAGTAGTGCCCGGCACGGGTGGTTTAGGCGAGTCGGAGGTTTGAAAAAAAGTGTCAAGCTGGCGATCCACGCCGGACTCCCAATCGAGGTGCTGCAACCGCCACGAGGCCATTCGGGCAAGTTCCCCCATTTCGGCGGTGTCTTTCAAGGCGGGAGCGGGCGCCTTCGCTTGATTGACGACGATCTGCAGGTATTCACGGGCCTTTTCCTGCGTGCGGAGTCGTTCGTAGCACAGGGCAACCTGATAGTAGATCGGCAGGCGCCACGATGGATCGTCACTGAGTTTCGCCAGGCTGAGATAGATGGTCAGAGCGCTGGAGGCGTCACCCTGCTCATAGAATTCATTGGCGAGTTGATTGCCGGTCTTTCGCTGCCAGTACTCCCATCGTTTCGGATCCCCGCTCGTGCGGCTGTGCTCTTCCTTCAGGAGTTCAAGGGCAGCGACCAGCGACTCCTGATTGCGATTGAGCCGACGCAGAGAAGTCGACAGGAGGTACCGCGCCTCGGGAGCGTTTTCGTCCCCGGGAAACTGTTCAAGGAAGGATCGCAGGCTG
>CAZOXB010000229.1:0-6578 GCA_964583635.1 uncultured Opitutaceae bacterium
AACCCTTGGAACTCATCATGCCGATGGCGCTGGTGAATCCTTCGGTCACCGTCCAGCCATCCGAGCGGCTGCCCTACGAGGAGGGCTGCCTTTCCTTTCCCGGCATCCGCGGTGACATACTCCGCCCCGACAGGATAAGCGTTGCCTTTCAGGATCTGAACGGCGTTGCCCACACCCTGGCCTGCGACGGTCTGCTCGCCCGCTGCATCCAGCACGAGGTCGACCATCTGAACGGCGTCCTCTTCATCGACCGCATGGAAAAGAACGTCCGCCAGGGGATCGATGCCAGCGTCAAGGACCTGGCCGCACGCACCCGCGCGTCCACGCAGCCCAACTGATGGGGATACACCGCTCACAACTGATACCGAATCCCACCATGAGCCAAAAATCCGATGGCATGAATTATGCCCCCCAGGGAAAACCCCGCCCGGTGGTCAAGCCGGGCGAGTTCAGATTCGCCGCCGCACATCTGGACCACGGGCACATCTTCGGTCAATGCAACGGCTTGATCGAGGCCGGAGGTGAACTGTCCCTGGTCTACGACCCCGATCCGAACAAGGTGAACGCCTTTCTGGAGCGCTATCCCCAGGCGAAGGCGGCGCGCTCACTCGACGAGATTCTCGACAACCCCGCCATTCAGCTCGTCGCCGCGGCAGCCGTGCCCTGCGATCGCGGACCGATCGGATGCCGGGTGATGACTGCCGGCAAGGATTACTTCACGGACAAGACCCCGTTCACCTCGCTTGATCAGCTTGATCAGGCAAAACAGACTGTCGCCAGGTCCGGACGGAAATACGCGGTGTACTACAGCGAGCGCCTGCACGTGGAGAGTGCCATGTTTGCCACCGATCTCGTCCTGCAAGGCGCGATCGGGCGCGTCATCCAGGTAATCGGCCTCGGGCCGCACCGCATTGGCCCAAAGGAGAAGAGGCCGGCGTGGTTTTATGAAAAGGCCAGTTACGGCGGCATCCTCTGCGACATCGGAAGCCATCAGTTCGAACAGTTCCTCACGTTCAGCGGGGCGACCGATGCAACTGTCACCCAGGCGGCGGTCGGCAACTTTGCAAATCCCGACACCCCCGAACTGGAGGACTTCGGCGAGGCCTCGCTGCTCGGGAACAACGGGACGTCCAATTATATCCGGGTCGACTGGTTCACGCCCAAGGGATTGAGCACCTGGGGTGACGGCCGCACCACCATCCTGGGCACGAAGGGCTATATCGAGCTGCGCAAGTACGTGGATGTCGGACGCGACAAGCGCGGTGACAACGTGTACATCGTCGACGATGCGGGCGAACGCTACCTCAACGTGTCCGGTCAGGTGGGGTTCCGCTATTTCGGTGAATTGATCCTCGACTCGCTGAATCGCACGGAGAAGGCGATGACCCAGGCACACACGTTCAAGGCCGCCGAGCTCTGCCTGCGCGCGCAGCTCGCGGCACGGAAAATCGCCTGAGGCACCGAGCAACATGGCTGCCTCGATCGCAACACGCACAGGTGACGATGGCAGGACACGCCTGCTCTACGGACAACGCGTGTCGAAGGCCCATCCGCGCATCGAGGCCGTCGGCGCTTTCGACGAGCTCAACGCCGCGATCGGTGTCGCGAAGGCCGGCTGCACGGTGGAGACCCGGCGGCAAAGCCTCACCCGGCTGCAGTCGGACCTGATCGCGCTGATGGGCGAAATCGTCTGTGACGACGGCGATGCCGCGCGGTATGCCGCATCCCGCTTTCCCCAGGTGACACCGGAGACCCTGGCGCGCATCGACGCTGGCATCGCCGCAATTGAGGCGAAAAACCCCCGCTTCGATGGATGGGCGACGCCGGGAAGCAATGCCCATTCGGCCGCACTGGAAATGGCCCGGACGATCGCTCGCCGCGCCGAGAGGCGGTTGGCCGCGCTTCAGGATGCGCGGAGCGACGCCGTGCGACCGCTCGTCCTGCAGATCGCAAACCGGATGGCCGACCTTCTCTGGCTGATGGCGCGCGAGGCCGAGTCGGAAGCCTAGAGCAGGTCCGCCGCAAGTTCGGCGAGCTTGGATCGCTCGCCCTTGGTGAGCTTCACATGCGCATGCAGGGCCTGCCCCATCATGCGATTATGGGCGTATACGAGTCCGTTGCTGCGCGCGTCGACATAAGGGTTGTCGATCTGCGCCGGATCGCCGATGAGGACGATTTTCGAGCCTTCGCTGATGCGCGTGATCACCGTCTTCACCTCGTGCGGGGTGAGCTGTTGTGCCTCGTCGAGGATGAAAAAACGACGGGCAATCGAGCGTCCGCGAATGAAGGCGAGTGCCTCGATCTCGACGATGCCGCTGCGCAGCAACCGCTCATAGGGTTTCATCGCACCCATCGGCAGCACGCCATTTCCCCCGTTCATGCCATTGCCTGAATGCTGGCTGGCGTGAGTCGGCTGCGGCGCCGACATCATCGCCATCACCGATTCGCGCTTCTTGGACTTTTTCTTCGAAACTTTCTTCGCCGCGAACTGCGGCTCCTTCGCCGGCTTCGACGGTATCAGCACCTCGAGCGCATCATGATAGGGCTGGAGCCACGGCTTCATCTTCTCCTCGAGCGATCCCGGCAGGAATCCAATATCCTTGCCGAGGGCGAAGATCGGACGGGAAATGGAAACCCCATCGTAACGCCCGCTCTCGTCGCAGGTCTGGTGGAGCGCGCAGGCGGTGGAAAGCAGCGTCTTGCCCGTGCCCGCCTTGCCGAAACAGGTGATCAACGATATGTTGTCGTCGAGCAGCGCATCCATGAAGAACTGCTGCTCGAGATTGCGCGCACGAATCGGAATGCCGCCCGGCGCCTTCACAAATTCCGGAATCTTGAGCCGGCGCACGATGCCGTCGCCGTGCCAGCGCGCAGGCATCGTCTTGTCCTGATCCGAACGCAGCAGCACATATTCGTTGAGATAGAGCCCCTCGGCCGCTTCAACGCCGATGTCCAACTCGCCCTCCGAGCAGAAGCGCTGCATCTCATAGATGGTGACCGGGATTTCGCGATACGACTGTTCGTCGTCTTCCGGCACCTTGTCATTGAGGTAGTCTTCGGACTCCAACCCGACCGCCCTCGCCTTGAGCTGCACGTTCACGTCCTTCGTGACGAGGATCGTCGGTGGAGGAAACTGCTCCTGCACGAAGAGCGCGCAGGCGATGATGCGGTTGTCCTTCTTGCTCAGATCCGGCAGGATCGCGCGCAGCCGCAGCATCGCCGGGGTGTCCGTGCGATTCTCGACCAGGTAGCGGTTGATGATGACCGACAACGTGCCCCCATTCGGCAGGCGCACCCCTTCGAGCATCGTGCGGGAATCGGGCAGCAGCTCCTGGAGAATCCGATGAACACGACGTGCATTGCGGCCCCGCTCGGTCGACTGCTCCGTCTTGATGGCATCCAGCTCCTCCAGGACCTCGACCGGGATGGCGAGATTATTGTCCTCAAACTTGTAAATCGATTGAGGATCGTGGAGAAGAACATTGGTATCCAGGACAAAGGTCTTAACCTTCGAGGAAACCTTGAGCTTCGGGTGATGGGCCAGAGTCCCGCCGGGTTGTTCCATCGTTTTGTGAATAACGTGGGGATAACCCCGGAACCCCGGGGTGTCGATGACCGAGTTTATCCCCTTTGCATAAACTTGAGACGACGGTGCGTTACGAAGGAATCAGTCCACTTCAAATCCAGACTCCGGTGCCAGCCTCGGCCGGATCGACCACCGAAAACGGGCAAAAAAAGAGGGCGGACCGCCTACCCCTAAGCAGTCCGCCCATTGCTTTCTTTGTTACCCCAAATCTCCCGCTAAGCGGGAGAAGTTATAACCAGAACCACAGAGAAAGACGCACGGCCGGCCAAAACGTTTGAAATTTGTCCAAATTTATTCTCATAAATTCCTAATACGCTACATACCATAATCTTACACTATGATATTCCCTCGTACGCCGATGCGCCGGCAATCAATCGAATGGCAACGGATCCGGCGCGTTGCGATTCGGCGCCTTGGGCCTGGGCGTCGTCCATAGTCGAATCCAGTACTCCGCAAGTCCGCGCACGCTCACGCGCACGGGAGCGTCGCGTGGACTGCTTTCACGCAGCTCTCCGGAGACGGCTGCACGTTCGCGAAAATAGGCCCAGATCTCCAGTTCCAAACGGTGGGCAAACGCATGCGCATCGGGGTATTTCTGTTGAATCGATTGAACTTTCGCCTGCCAAAACTGTCGTTCATCCCGATGCGTCTGAACGTAGTCAAAAATCATTTGCTCTACGCGATTGAGCCCCATGCCGGCAACGTGAGGAATCGGTATCCAATGGCGACACCTATTTCCATCGCGGTCATCCGGGCATTGCATTCTGCAACGAAACACTTAGCTTGTTAGGCCTCCCTCAACCCTCCATGTGGCAAAAATTTAAAGAACAAATTCCGGCCATCATCATCACCGTGGCCATCATCGCTGGCGCAGCCTACTGGTTGCACAAACGCACCATCGCCGAAACCGTCGCGGCCCAGCAGCATGAACTCGCCATGATCCGCGATCAAACCAATGCCGAGATTCGTGCCGCCTCAGAGGAAAACCGCCGGCAGATCGATTCGGTCAACAGCATCCTCAAGGAAGCCATCAGCAAACGGTCCGCCGATGTCTTCATGACGGACGAGGAGGCTTCCAAGGCGGCCGAGGAACGCGTCAACAAGCTCGCCGAAGCGATTGCGGTGAAAATTCAGCCAAACAATCCGCTCCCGAAGTCCCCCGAGGAGGCCGAGCGTCAGCAGAGTGAACAGGTGGACAAGGTGGGTGACCGGCTTGCCCAGCGCATCCAGCCCATTCTCGAGCAGATGGCCTCCGACCAGTCCCTGACCCGCGACGCGATCGGCAATTACAGCCAGCGGATCTCGGATCAAGTGGGCAATCTCCTCACCGCAGAACTGGCGAAAAATCAGAAGCTGAACAACAATCTCGCCGCCACCCAGGCAATCAGCCACGAGTCGATCGCCCTCGCCCAGGAGGTCACCGCACTTTACCTGAGCTCCTTCAAGGACCAGGGAGTGCTGACCCGGCTGCTCACCTTGCCGGCCAACGTCATTCGAGACGTCTCCAAGCTGAGCATCGTCAACAGCAGCGAACGCAAAAAGATCGAGGCTGATCTGGTGGCACGCATGAACTCGATCGAGACCCGGCTTCGCGAGGTCGCTGCGTCCAATCCCGGACCGTGAGGTTCAGCCCAACGTCACTTTCACACACACTGGCGGGAATCGCCCTCGGCGTATTCCCGCTTCTTTTTTGGGGATGCGGCAAGCGCGAATCGGCCGTCGAATCCGGTAATCGCACGCGCACGCTTCACATCGGCAACCTGAGCGAGCCCAACGATCTCGATCCGCAGATCGCCGACAGCCAGCAGACGTTCAACCTGATCATGGCCCTCATGGAAGGGCTCGCGCAGTACGACCCCCGGACGTGCGAACCCGTTCCGGCAGTTGCCGAGCGCTGGGAGGTGTCCGCCGACAAGCTGGCCTGGACATTTCACCTCCGCAACAACGCGGTCTGGTCGAATGGAGATCCCGTGACCGCCGATGACTTCGTCTGGTCGTACCGCCGGATGCTGACACCGACCTTGGGCGCTGAATATGCCTCCATGCTCTTCATCCTCAGGAATGGGGAGGCCTACTATCAGCGGAAGATCACCAATTTTGCCGAGGTCGGCGTCGAGGCGCGCGATCCCCATACGCTCATCCTGACGCTGAACCATCCCGTCCCTTACCTGCCAAAGCTGGTCTGCCACGCAGCGTGGTACCCGGTTCATCGAGCGACCCTCGAAAAATTCGGACGTCCCTTCGAACGCGGCTCCGCATGGACCCGGCCGGGTAATTTTGTCGGCAACGGGTACTTCACTCTGACGGAATGGGCTCCCAACAAGTTGATCCGCATGACCAGGTCTGAGACCTATTGGGACAAGGATCGGCTCAAACTCGCGGCGGTGGTGTTCTACCCGATCGAAAATACCTCGACCGAGGAATCGATGTTCCGGGCGGGGCAGCTTCACATCACGGCGAGCATCCCGATCGATAAGATCGCGGTCTATCGCAACGATCCAGCCCTGCGCCCATTGCTGCATCAGGACACAATCCTGGCGACTTATTATTATCGGTTCAACGTGACCAAGCCTCCCTTCAATGACGCCCGGGTTCGGCGCGCCTTTACCCTGGCGGTCAATCGTCAGCAGATCGTCGATCGTGTCACCAAGGGAGGCCAGATGCCCGCCGGCCACCTCACCCCGCCCAACATCGCCGGCTTCACCGCCACGGCCAACGTGTCCTTTGATCCCGAGCAGGCGCGCCACCTTCTTGCGGAGGCCGGGTATCCCGGCGGCAGGGGCTTTCCCAAGGTGGAACTGTTGTTCAACACGAACGAAAGCCATCGCCAGATCGCCGAGGCAATCCAGCAGATGTGGCTTCGGGAACTGGGAGTCGAAGTCGGCCTCTACAATCAGGAGGCGAAGGTTTACGTGGAAACGATGCGCACCCTCAACTACCAGATCGCGCGCTACGCCTGGGTGGGCGACTACGTGGATCCCAGCACCTTCCT
>CAZOXB010000230.1:0-6519 GCA_964583635.1 uncultured Opitutaceae bacterium
GTCACGCCGGCCGGCACGCGCAGGCTCGAGGCGTAGAGCGTTCCGGGATTGTAGAAGATGGTGGCCGTGGCACTCGCTCCGCGGGAGACGATATAGGCAGGTCCATTGGTGATGTCCACGGTGACGGTCTTGTTCGGTGTGATGCCGACACCGATGTCCTTGGGGAGCGCCTTGACGGAGAGGTTTGCCGAGCTCGCACCGGCCGGGATGGTCAGCGAAGCCGGCAGGCTCTGGTAGTCGATGCCGGGAAGTGCCGAGCCGCCGAATTCAAAATAGACGGTGAGGGGAGTCGCGGTCGACCCGGTCCGCGTCACGGTGAACACCGCCGGCTGTGCGTTGAGGGTGTCCGTGGTGGATACGCTGGCCGACACGGATACTGAGGGGGCATTTTCGGTGCTGATGTCATAGAGCTCGACCAGGGCCAGACCCGTGGTGTTGGCCGCGCCGCGCACCTGCACGCTGTAGCTGCCGGGGGGGAGATCGACGATCACGGCGGAGTCGCGCGATCCGCTGCTGAAGGCAAAAGCGCCGGCGCGGGTCGAGGCGGCGGACAGGGCGGCGGCGCTGGCGGACTCCCAGTTGTCGTTGTCCGCGATTTCCTGGCTCGCACTGTTCAGGACGGCGATGGAGGGGTCGGCCAGCACGCCGGTCAGTCCGAATGCGCCCAAGGCGGGCCCGGCGGCGCGCACGAGGAGTTTTCGAGCCCCGTCGCTTGGCGAAACCACCACGCCGGAAATCAGGATGCCGGCACCGGTGCCGACCATCGAGCGGGTGGAAAGGTTGATCAGGCGGGCCGGCCCGCTGACGTCGTAAACTTCCAGCAGGGCCAGTCCGGTGTTGGGCGTGCCCACCCCCGTGACCTGCGCCGTGTAGCTTCCCGCCGACAGCGTGGCGAGGAGGGCCGCGTCGCGACTGCCATTCGCGAAGGGGAACGCCCCGACCGTCGTGAACATGGTGGCTCCACCGATGCTCGTGGTTGTCCAATTGTCGTTGCTCGCGATGGACCGGCCCGTGCTGTCGAACACTTCAAGGCGCGGATTGTTGAGCAGTCCGCCCAGACCGAACGAACTGAGGGCGGGGCCCGCGGCGCGTATCAGGATCTGCTTGGGCGCGCCGGCCTCCACCACGAAGCCCATGATCGGCGCGTTGATGCCGGTGCCCACCTGGGTGCGGGTGGAAAGATTGGCAATGCGCTGGGCCTGAAGCGGTGAGATGGCCGCCACGGACAGGATGACCGCGGGGAGAATCCGACGGGTGAGTGTATTCATCTTTTCCACTACGATGTGACGGTTGTGCCTTCCGTGCCCTGATCGGGCGGAGCGGCGAAACGTTGAGATGACGGGGAGAACCGGAGAGGAGCCTGGCTGGGAGCCGGGCGGAGGTCGAGATCCGGGCTGTGAAGCGTGTGTAAAACGGTCACCGGGGGATGGAGGCGATCCCGCAAGGTTTGCTTACCGGCGTCAATTCCGTTGTGGCATGACTTTACCCCGGTGGCGCGGGTTGCGAAGGCATGAATCCCATAACGCAACGGTCGCGCGTTGAATGGGCCATGAAATGGCATTATTTCAACCAAGGAGCGGTCCCCGGGACCTTGTGCTCAGCTGGATGGAATCCCGGTCGTTGGAAAGAGGATCGGGCAAGGTGCGGTAACGGTAGCGACGAACTCGAACCGAATGGATGGGGCGCTTCAGCCCGTGCGCCGGGCTCGTCGCCAGCGTTTGATGGAGACCCACACGCCGGTCGCGACAACGAAGGCGCCGACGGCGGAAAACAACGACCATGCGATCCGGGCAGCCATCCCGTAGTCTGCGAAGGTGTGCAGCAGGCCGAAATTTTCGCGGTACCAGCCAACCGGTCCGGTGCCCGCGCCGTCCATGGTCTTCAGCAGTTCTCCGGTGTAGGGATCCATGAACGCGCGGACCATGGAGCCGCCTTTGCCGATGATGAAGATGTGCGCATTCTTCGGCGAGTGGGACGGCTGCACACCCGTGATGCGCTCACCCGGAAACAGCGCTTCGACCCGTTTCTCGATGGTATGAAGGGACTGCGCGACCGCGTCGTTCGTGGCCGCGACTTTCGGGGCGGGTTGCTGCGAGGAGTATCCCTGAATGCGCTCAAGGATCGGGAAGAGCTGCTTGCCCCAGGTGAAACTGATCCCGGTCACCGCCATCACGAACAGTGGCAGGAGAACGACGAGGCCGAGTGCATTGTGCCAATCGAGCGCCCCGCCCCGGGACCACACGCGCACCAAGGTGCGACCCCGCATCGGCCACCACAGGATGATGCCGATCACACTCGTGATGGCGAGGAGCAGCGAGGAGGTGGCCACCACCAGCCTGCCGGCGGGGCCGGCCACGAGGTTGCGATGGACGGCGGTGATGAACGGGGAGAAGGAGAACTTGTTGTCCTGGGGGATCAACTCGCGGGTGTACGGATTGAAATACACCTTCATCGGACGATTTCCGTCAGGCCGAATTTGGATGCAATAGGCTTGGAAAACCTGCCTCGGGGTTTCGGGAATTCCGAGATAGTTCACCTGATACCGAGGCTGAGCCTGCCCGTACGCCTCCAGCACCTGAGCCGTCGAAAGAGGTGTGCCGGTCGGGGTGAGGTTGTACAGCTCCGGGTTTTCCCATCGGGCGATTTCAGGAGCGAAGGAAAGAATTGCGCCACTCAAGCAAGCCAGTGCGATCGGAATGGCGGCGATCCATCCGATCCAGAGGTGCAGGTGGTACCAGAAGGATGCCTCACGCTTCACGGTTGGATTCTGTAGAGGGTGGGAGTGGGAAAAGACTGTCGATACCCTGACTCTGCGACGATCGGCGGGACACACCTGCATCCTTGTAGTGGCGCGCGATGCTCAAGGGGTGGAAATGAAAGATCGGATCAAACTTCCCAGCGTTGGGAAAAGCATTCTGTGAAGACTGCCTTCGCACGGTCCAACGTGGGGTTCGGCACACCTTCCCGCTCAAGTGAAGTGACGGAACCGTCGTGTGCAGCGATGCCGCAGGGAATGATGCCGTCGAAGAATCCGAGGTCGGGTGACACGTTCAGCGCGATTCCGTGGTAGGCGATCCAGCGTCGCGCCGCGACCCCGATGGCCGCAATCTTTCGCTGGCCGATCCATATCCCCGTCTTACCCTCGCGACGGGTTGCCGTCAGGCCGAAGGTTGACACCGTATCGATCAACACGTCCTCAAGGAAGCGGAGGTAGGCGTGCAGGTCCTTTCTGCGCTCGAGTGAGACGATGGGATAGGCGACCAACTGCCCGGGGCCATGGTAGGTGATGTCGCCGCCCCGGCTGGTTTGCTTCACCGCGATGCCTGCCGCTTCCATCTGACTCTTGGACCAGAGCAGGTGTGTCTCGGCACCGGCGCGCAGGCCCAGGGTGAAGACGGGTGCGTGTTCCGTGAGGACCAGGGTGTCACCGCGGACTCCCGCCAGGCGCTCGTCGAGCAATGTCAGCTGGCGGGCGAGCGCGTCATCGTAGGAAGTGCGTCCCCAGTCCTCCACCGTCAACTTTTGTCCGGAAAAGGTGTGCACGTCCGGACAACGTGGTGGACGACGCGCTGTTTGGCAACAGGGGAGGGGCGACCGGAGCAGAAGGGCGAAGCGCCGTCCTCCCGCGCCTCAATCCAGATGGTCAGGCCCATGCCGGCGGCAACCGGACCGGCGGCAGCCCTCTGTGGCGGGTCAGCGACCGAGATAGAGATCTCGTCCCCGGACGAGCGCCTCCATCTTGCGGTCGGCGATCGAGCGCTTGAGCATCCAGAAACCGCAGTCGGGGTGAATCCAGCGCACGCGGCCGGAGCCGACCTTCTTCTCCACGGCGGCGATGCGCGCGGCGATTTCGTCGGGCGTCTCGATGTGGTTGACCTTGATGTCGACCACTCCAACTCCCAATGCGATCTTCCTGTCGACATGCTTGAGCGCGTCGAGGTCGCTGGAAGGGCGGTGGGCCAGCTCGAGCACCAGGTGGTTTGTGTGCAGTTCGTTCAGGAAGGCGACGAGCTTCCGCCAGTTTCCTTTCTGGATCGTCTGTCCGCCGTAGTTTCCGAAACAGAAATGAACTGCGCGCTCCGTGCCCTTGTCGATGGCGTCGAGCACGAGGTTCATCGACCTGGCCGCGAGCGGAGCATCCGCCGGATTGCCCGGGATATTGGCTTCGTCCACCTGAATGCATGCAGCGGGGAGACCGGGCATCTGGGCGGCCAGCACCTCGCCCAGCGCCATGGTCAGCGATTCAAAGCTGCCGTAGTGATGATCGAGGAGCGTTCGGGCCAACATGTAGGGACTGGTCACCGTAAACTTGAAATCTCCGCCCGCCACGGCGGCGGCGCGCTGGCAGTCGGCCAGAAGATTGAGCGAGCCTTCGCCCAAGGCGCCGACCGCCACACCCGCGGGCTTGCGGCGGAAACCCATCGGATGGTGGTGCGAAAACTCATCCGTCACCGAACGTCCGACCACCGACGAAATGCCGGCCATCGGACGGATGAAGTATTCGATCATCCCATTCGTATCGGGATGGTTGATGTCGAAACGATAGAGTTCACCGTCGGTCGGGAGGTCGATGCCCGCCTGCCGCTGGATGTCAAAGACGACGCGGGTGGCGTCGATGACCGCTTGTTCGCTGGGGAGCGCGGCGAGCCAGTCGGGGACCGGGTAGGAACCGACCGTGGTTGTGAGGATGCGAGGTTTCGAGGAGACGGTAGCCATGGTGAATCGAAGCAGCAATTACACATTGAATGAACGGAAACTGTCATTCGCCGCACCCACGGGGGCGAGTCGTAAGTGCGGGGCGGCACATGTTTGTAGGACCGCGGAATGAAAATTCACCTTTGCGTCGCGGACGGGCTGAGGTCTTCTTTTCCCGGATCGGATGATGCGCACCCGAGAAAAAGAAAAGCCCGCCGCACGGGGGCGGCGGGCTCGGGGATCTCGAAACAAGCCTTACAGGAATTTGCAGTGGAAGGAAATCTGGCCGCTTTCGCTGCGCGATGATGCCACGATCACGTTGCCAAACGTGTCGCCGCTGATGCAGCGGTCGATCGCGTCGAGCGACTGGTCATAGAGCCATGCGCGCAGGTCGTTGATCTGCACGCCGAGCTTCCTGAGGACGCCGAAGAGCTGGCTCGCGACCTCCTGCACGGCGGGAGCCGTGCGGTCGAGCGACATCCAGCGTGGCAGGACGATGTCGAGGAACAGGCGTTCGGAGGGTGCCGGAAATTTGAAGAGCACCATGTCGTTGCGGGCGGTGTTCGTGTCAGGAGACAATTCCAGGTCAGTGGGCAGTGCCTGGATGATTTCTTCACGTGTGTTGATCTTCATGCGATACAAGATACGCAGAAGTACGGATGAGTTCCATCAGGGCAATCCCGGATGGCGGCACCCAAAACGACGCAGCGATGCCCGCCGCTTCGGACCCATGTTTGTGAATATCCTGTCGATCGCCTGTTGGGATCTCGATAACCTGGCCAAAAGCAGACGTTTCGGGATGTGAATTTCCTGATGAAAATGTGAATGGCCTGGGGGCAACCCGCCGGATCGGGTGCGGGAAGGCTTTTCCTGATGAATTTGAAATCGCTTTTTGACGTCGTCTTTACGTATGAAAGGCATTTTTCTGCGACCTCCGTTCCGATTGCCGCCCATTTTACCCAAACATCCCCTGCTCAACATCCATGAAATCCCTGCCATTGCCCCCTGATTCCGCAAATCCTCCCTCCGTGCCGCGGCGGGAGTTCCTCAAGACGTCCGCAGCGTTTGCCGTGGGTGCGGCGTTTGCGGGTGGAGGTGCATCCAGTCTGACGGCGGCCGAACGGACCCGTTCGATCGGCGCCAACGATCGCATCCGCATCGGCATCATCGGCTGCGGGGAGCGGGGGCGCACGGCGCACATGGAGAGCATACACAAATTCGTCAAGGAGACGAATTTTGAAATCGTCGCCCTCTGCGATCCCTGGCGTGTGGCCCGCGAGAAGGCGAATGCCATGGTCAAGGAATGGTTCGGCCGCGAAGCGAAGACCTTTACGACCTACCGCGACATGCTCGCGATGGACGGGCTCGACGCGGTGATGATTGCATCGCCGGATTTCCATCACACGACCCATCTCGAAGCCGCTGCCAGGGCGGGCAAGCATATCTACGTGGAGAAACCACTGGCCACGGAAATGGACAAGCTGGTGCGCGCCTACGATGCGGTGAAGAAGGCCGGAACGGTCGTGCAGGTCGGCACCCAGTTGCGCAGTCTCCCGTCGGTCGCCGGTTCACGTGCGCTTCTCGCCAGCGGCCTGCTTGGCAAGATTTCGCGTGTGGAGGAGTGCCGCAATGGCGAGAAGCCGTACTGGTATCCCTACCTCTCGCGCGAAGCGGAGGTGAAGGCGGAGGATGTGGATTGGAAGGAGTTCCTGGGAGATCGCGAGAAGCGGCCGTTCAATGCCAAACAGTTTGTCGCTTGGTACGGCTACTATGAATTCTGCCAGGGACCGATTCCGCAATGGGGTGCTCATTTCCTGGACATGG
>CAZOXB010000231.1:0-6468 GCA_964583635.1 uncultured Opitutaceae bacterium
CGACGAGGACGTGGCCGATGTGAACCGGTTGCTTTCCAGCATTGCCCAGTTGAACGGCGAGATCGGCAGCCTCGAAATCAATCACCCCGGTGCCGCCGCCGATCTGCGGGATCAGCGGCAGGCGTTGCTCGAGGAACTGTCGACGAAGATGAGCTTTGAAACCCGTCCCTCGACCGGCTCTCCCGGGCAGATCGAAGTCTATACCAGCGACGGCCTGGGCGGTGAAATCCAGTTGGCCAATCGCGCCGTGGTCTACGGCACAGTCGCGTTTTCCGGTTCCACGCTGACGGCCGGTGCGACGCCGACGGCGGTATCGCTGACCGGCGGCTCCATCATGGGCGCGCGCGATGTGCGTGATGTCGCCGTGCAGGACCTGCGCGACCGGATAGATGATTTGGCGGAGCAGCTCGTGACCTCCGTGAATGCCGCCTATAATCCGACCAGTGCAACCGGCGACTTCTTCCTCGCCACCGGCACGGCGGCTTCCAGCATGGCGCTCGCGTCCGGCCTGAGTGTCACCACCCTGAAAGCTTCGGATGGGGGAGCCGCGAGTGATAACACGATCGCTGCTGCCGTGGCGTCGCTGGCCAGCACGAAATTCTCCGTTTCGGGTGGTGACTTGATCGATGGCACGTTCTCCGACTTCTTTTCGAGGACGGTGACGGATCTGGGGCAGAAGCTCTCCGGCACCAATGCCCGTCTCGCGGACCAGCAGACCGTTGAGGCGATTGTGCGCGGCCAGCGCGATGCCGTGAGTGGCGTTTCCATGGACGAGGAGATGGCGGACATGCTGAAGTACCAGCGCGCCTATCAAGCTTCGTCCCGGGTCATTACGGTGATCGACGATCTCCTCGACACCTTGATCAACCGGACAGGCCTGACCTGATCCACAGATTTCGCGGACTAAGATGGATTCCCCAACCTTGAAGAACCCAAACGTGACATCAAACGAGTGAACCGCTGAAGCCGGAATTATTATCCACAGATTACGCAGATGAAATCCGGATTGAAGACTGCCGAGCCAAGACCCGACCCGTCCTATATCCGGTTCGTATCTGTGTCATCTGCGGTTAAATGTTCCGAATCCGAACATAGCGACGCGTACCTCAAAACTGTGACCCGCCGAGCCCTGAAATATTGACCACAGATTACACAGATGAAAACTGGATTGAAGACCGCCGAGCCAAGACCCGACCCGTCTTATATCCGGTTCGTATCTGTGTCATCTGCGGTTAAATGTTCCGAATCCGAACATAGCGACGCGTACCTCAAAAGTGTGACCCGCCGAACCCTGAATTATTGACCACAGATTGCACAGATGAATACCGGATTTAAGACCCCCGACCCCCGACCCCTGACATCTGGCCTCTGACCTCCGACTTCTGATCGCAGACCTCGGGTTTTCCCTCCTCACTCTTCACCTTTCACCATTCCCCTTTCACCCTTCGCTCATGCGCGTTCCCACCAACAATGCTTCCGAGGCCGTCATCGCCCAGATCCAGAAGCTGGCGACGAGGCAGTCCCAATTGCAGACCCAACTGGCGACCAACCAGCGCATCTTTCTTCCGAGTGATGATCCGTCGGCGACCGGCCGTGTGCTCAAAATGGAGCACGAGCGCGGTCAGCTCGCACAGTTTTCAAAGAATGCCGGCACCGCCCTGGAGATATCGCAGGCGTCGTTTGCCGGATTGAAGGGGCTGAAGAGCATTTCGGACCGCGCCGGAGAAATCGCGACGCTCGGCACCGGCACGGCGAGTCCGGATGCGCTGCGCGCCTATGCGGCGGAAGTCAACCAGCTCATCGAGCAGGCGCTTCAGACCGGAAACTCCCGATTCAGGAACGACTATCTTTTCGCGGGCACGGCCACCGATGCGCCGCCCCTGACGGTCACCCGCGGTGTGGGCGGAGAGATCACCGCTGCGAGCTATGTGGGCAATTCGAATCAGGTCTCGGTGCCCATCTCCGAGACCGCCAGCCTCGAGCCCGGCAGCAAGGCCGCAACCAATTTGGGAATCCGCGACATGATCAACAATCTGGTCACCCTGCGGGACGCGCTGGCGAGCGGTGTGGCCGCGAACGTGACGGCGACGCGCCCGGCGCTTGAGCAGACCGAGGACCTGCTCGTGAATTCGCTGAGTGATCACGGAGCCGTCCAGCTTCGCATCGAGATAAGCCAGGCCCAACAGAAGTCACGCTCGGACGACCTTGCCGGCTTGATCTCCTCCGAGGTGGACGCGGACCTTCCGGAGACGGTGGTCCGCCTGAGCCAGACCTCCACCGCCTACGAGGCCGCCCTGTCGTCGGCCGGCAAGATCCTGCAGATGTCGCTTCTCGACTATCTGCGGTAGAAAATTCTCCTCCTCGTCGTCACGCCTGATATCCGTTCACATTTGCGCCCATGAAAGTCAGCATCGAAGCCACCGCGCTTCCCGAGTCACCACCCCAGCACATCCGGCTTCCCGAAGGTCTGGTGGGCTTTCCTGATCACACGGGATTCGAACTGCTCTACAACCCCGAGCAACTGCCGTTCCGGTGGATGCGCCTGATGGGTGGCGAGCCGATCGACTTCGTGGTGATCGAGCCCGCGGGCGTCATTCCGGACTATGAGATTGAATTGTTTGACGAGGATGCCTCCTTCCTGGGAATCGCGGATGCGACGGATGCCTTGGTGCTGAACATCGTCACGGTCAGCCGCTCCACGCCGCCGACCGCGACTGTGAATCTTGTGGGGCCGGTGGTCATCAACCGGCGCACGGGTGTTGCCAAGCAGGTCGTGATTGCCAACCACGGCCGCTACAGTGCCCGCCATCCGCTGGTAACCGCCTGACAACCCCGTTCACCGCCATGCTCGTCCTGACCCGCAGAGTGAACGAGGCCATCGTCATCGGTGGCAACATCGAGATCCGGATCACCCGGATCGACGGCGATACCGTGAAGATCGGCATCGACGCGCCGCGTGAGGTCCCGATCTTCCGCAAGGAAGTGCTGACGGACATCGCCGCGTCCAACCAGGCCGCAGCGGTATCCTCCGCGGCGACTGCCCTGCCGAAGCTGGCCCTGCCGAAGCTGCCGCCGGTATCGAAACCCTTGCCAGCGGCTCCAAAGCCCCCGCCCGCAGGATGAACAGCGGAGACAGATCTCACACGAAGCCACGAAGAACGCGAATGAGGGCAATGCCTTGTCTTCGCACACTTGGCGGCGTCGCGCCTTTGCGTGGCTCCGGCGTCTGGGGCGCTGCCTCGCCGGGCCGTCACTCTCCTCTTAACGCATCAACATTCACCCTTCGATGAGCTCCACCTCCTTCAGCATCACCTCGAACAATCTCGCCCAGGGACTCGGCCGCACGCAGGAGTTCCTCGGCAGGTCCGTCTCCCGCCTCGGTTCGGGCGAGCGGATCGCAACTCCCTCAGACGATCCGCCGGGTGTGGGGACGATTGCGAAGCTCGATTCGCAGACACGTCGGAACCATGCGGCCTCGACGAATGTTCAGAACGCAATCTCCCACCTGCAGACCTCGGACGGCATGATGGCAAAGCTGGGGACGATGCTGACGCGGCTGTCCGAGCTGGCGACGCGGGCGCGGGATCCGCAGCAGAACACGGGGGACATCGCGCTGTACGGGGAGGAGTTTCGCACGCTGCTTCAGCAAGTGCGGGATACCATTGGCGGCACGACCGCCCAGATTGGCGGCACGGCGGATCTGAATGATCCCATCGGAATGTTCAACGGCCGTCAGCTCTTTGGGCCCGACAGCGGCATGACCCTGCACATCGGAGCCGGCTCCGAGCAGGTCCTGACGATTGCCCCCAGCAACCTGCGCGTTGGGGCGATGGCTTCACTGATCACCCAGGATGCCTCCGGGAACTTTCTGCTCGATGTCGACGACGCCAGTGCGATTGCGGATGTCGACAATGCGCTCGGCCAGCTTGCGGCGGAGCGTGCGAACCTTGGCGGAACGCAGAGTCGCCTCGTGCTGATCGGCCAGACGCTGACCGTGGAAGGTGAGAACCTCGATGCAGCCGTCTCCCGCATCCGCGACGCCGATGTCGCCCGTGAGACCACCCAGGTCACCAAGTTAAAGCTGCTGAGCGAAACCGGCACTGCGATGCTCACCCAAGCGAACCAGTCACCCCGGGCGGTGCTGCGGCTGCTGGAGGAGTGAGGCGGGAAGTCCTGCCTCCGGTAAAACACCTGGAGTGGCAACCCCCGATTAAATGGAGGGCCTCGGTCCCTCGTGGCCGGCTTACGGGGTGCTGCCTTGGAGAGGATGCCGAACTGGCCCCGGCGATCAACGCCGCTGCGCCTCCAGCGATGCCTGGAGTGCCCGCAGGCGTTCGAGCGATTGCTTCGCCAGAACTTTCGCCGGAGTTTCTTTCTGCCCCAGCAGGGACTGCAGCAATTGGATACGCCCGATAAGGATTCCTATCTGCTGACCCTGGAGACGGCCTTTCTTTTGTCCCTTCTGAATGTAGTGTTCTGAGATGGTCATGGCGGTCCTCCCGCAGTGTCACGATGCGCAGAGGAGTCCCGGCATCATCCCACTTGTTTCCGCGTTGGGTGGACGATCCGCCGCAGGCAGCGATGAGATTCCCTTCTCACTCTTGGTCGAAACATCTCATATCGGCCGCGCCAGAGTTTCACATATGAAACGCGCCCTTGGGGGAGATGAACGGTACGCGATAAGTCGAGAAATCCCGGTGATCGGTGGTGACGACCTTTGATCCCTTGTGGGTTCTGGCCAGCAGAACGGCGCATGCGTCGGCGTAGTCCATCGCAGGTGCATAGGTTTCCATCTGGGCCAAGGCTTCAGTTGGATCCGGGTCTTCGACCATGAGGTCCGCCAGCATCTTCCGCAGGGAGGCGAGTGCACGGGGGTTGTTGCCCAAAATGTGCGTCGATTCGATCAGTGCGGCTGTGCAGACGATCCAAGGCCGGGGCAGCGGGCGAACCACGCGCACGGCCCAAGCATGGTACGGGTCCGCCGTGTTGATCAGGGCGACCAGCGGGCCGGAATCAGCTATGATTATCGGCATGAATGCGGGCTCGGATCAGGGCACGGCGGGCGGCGGCGGCGCTCGGGACCTTGATGCTGACACACCCAATCAGGTCGTCATGCCCGTACATTGGACTTTCAGGCGAGATCGGTGGCAGATCGGGCCGGAAGTGGCGGCGCTTGGCGGCGGACGGACGGACTGACTTTTTGGCCTTGGTGGTCGTGCTCATGTTGACAGTGGGAGCATGCTCCGGGTGCCGTGACAAGCCTGCAACGGCGGTACCTTCGTTCTGCCCAATAGGAACTGCCGCCGCTGGATGACGGCTTCGCGTATCAGGTGGTCACCCGCGCGTTCGGCCTTCAGCAGCCGCAATGACACGATGCCCAGAGGAGTACCGGCAATTTCCTCGAAACGGAGGCCGGCCAGTTCGATGAGACGGAAGGTAAAATCAGGTACGAATTGTGCCCATACGGATTCCTTGCTGGTTGGCAGACCGAGCAAAGATTGAAACCGGGGTGAGACGGCCCATTTCCGACGGTTTTGAGCCAGCACGACCGGGATGATGACGGGCAAGGTATCCGCCTGTGGAGACTGACGCAGGAAGTGATCCCAGATCTTTACCTGACAACCCAGCAACCGCAGAGCCAGCCAGCGGTCCTCTTGTCTCTGGTGTTCAAACAGAAGATAAACGAAACCGTCGTTTCGATGTTTGCCGCCATCCGTGACGCCGATGTCGCCAGTGAGACCACCCAAGTCACCAAGTTGAAACTGCTCAGCGAAACCGGCACCGCGATGCTCACCCAGGCGAACCAGTCACCCCGGGCGGTGCTGCGGCTGCTGGAGGAGTGAGGCGGGAAGTCCTGCCTCCGGTAAAACACCTGGAGTGGCAACCCCCGATTAAATGGAGGGCCTCGGTCCCTCGTGGCCGGCTTACGGGGTGCTGCCTTGGAGAGGATGCCGAGCTGGCCCCGGCGATCAACGCCGCTGCGTCTCCAGCGATGCCTGAAGTGCCCGAGGCGTCATGACAATCCCGCAAGACCGGCACCCTCAAAGGGATTTTCGACTTCAAAGCGCTCTTATTGGAAGGCTATTGAGTAAAGTGTTGGGCTCTGCGGGTCGATGAGGTGAAATGAAGCCCGAGAAATATACGACCTGCTTGCGGTTCAATGGTTACGGCGATTAGACAACTCTCACTAAACGTTGATCAGTGCATTTCCATTTAACTTCTTTTTTTGCAGAAAAGAGGCTTACAGAGCGAATCACCCGCGAATTTGTCGGCCTGTTACTTGAGAAGCTTTTCCGGACTGGCGTGGGCTTCTTTGTACTTAGCTCAGTCGCAAGGCACTTGGGCAGTGACAACTTTGGGGAGCTGAATTTTGGACTGGCGCTGGGCGCAATGGGAGCAGGAGTTGCGACAGTTGGGACTGACGCCCTTATTGTGCGCGAGTCAGTTCGTCATCCAAGAGGGGTTCCT
>CAZOXB010000232.1:0-6419 GCA_964583635.1 uncultured Opitutaceae bacterium
CTCCTGGCCGCCACCAACTGCGGCACAGGCTTCGATAGAAAATTACGCCGACGATGTGCTTCAGGTCGTGCGTGAACTAGGCCTGCGATCATGGTACCTGGCCGGCCACAGCCTGGGCGGCATGATCGCCATAGAGGTCGCCGGCCGCTCGCCGTCCGGGTTGCGTGGAATCATTTCGCTGGAAGGCTGGGTGCACTCCCGGGTTTCGGACGAGGCTTTTGTGGGAGCAGCGCAGCAGGATGAAGCGCAGCGCATCGAGGCGCGCCGGCAGCGTGAAGCCCGCTATCTCTCCCAGCGGTGGACCAAGGAGGAATACGGCTGGCTCACCGGCATGTGGCGCAAGTGGCTGCGGGGAGAAGCGATCATGGCCGGTCTCGACATTCCGATGCTGGCGGTTTTTGGCGATCGCGATCTGGAGAAGCGTCCCGGACGCGATCGGCTGCTCCTGCCCGACCGGGCCAATGTGGAGCTGGTCTGGATCGAGCATTCGGGCCATTATGTGACCGGTCCCCTTTATGCCGGCAAGGTGGCCGAGGCGATCAACGTCTTCATTCGCAAGACCGAAGTTTACCACACGCCGCGGGTCATCGGCCAGCAGATCGTATTCAAGGAGAAAAACCGTTTCGGCGGTTGGCCGGCGAACAATGGGGCGTGGCATTGGGGAGATGAACTTCTGGTGGGCTTCAGCGTCCCCTGGCATCAGTCCCAGGATTCCACGCGCCACCAGATCGACCGGACGCGCAGCTTCGACAACTGGTTCGCCCGCAGTCTTGACGGCGGCGAAACTTGGATGATCGAGAAGCCGGACGCCCCCCACCATGCCGACGTGGCGCTGGCGAAATCTGAACCGCTCCGAGAGCCGATGGAGTTCTCGGTTCCGGGATTTGCGCTGACCATCCGGTTTCACCAGACCGGTCCTGCCCACTTCTATTTTTCAACGGACAAGGGACACGTTTGGAAGGGGCCCTTCAACTTCCCGAATTTGGGAACACCAGGAATTCAGGCACGAACGGACTATATCGTGCACGGCCCGCGAGAACTGACGGTGTTTCTCACCGCCAACAAATCGAACGGATCTGAGGGACGGCCTTTGTGCGCCCGGACGATGGACGGCGGGATGACTTGGCAGCTGCTTTCCTACATCGGCCCCGAGCCGGAAGGCTTTGCGATCATGCCATCGACGTTGCAACTGGATGCGAAGACATTTCTCACCACGGTCCGGGTGAAGTCTGCCGAGGGGAAATCGTGGATTGACGCATGGATATCGCCGGACCGCGGTCGTCACTGGGAATATTTCAACCGTCCCGTGCCCGATGCCGGGGGCTCTTCGGGCAATCCGCCGGACTTGATTGCGCTGCGCGACGGACGCCTGGCCGTGGTTTACGGTTATCGCTCCCCGCCGTTTGGCATCCGGGCCCGGCTGAGTGGCGATCGTGGCCACACGTGGGGACGGGAATTTGTCCTGCGCAGCGACGCAGTTGCACACGACCTCGGGTACAGCCGGTCCTTCCAGCGATCCGACGGACGCATTGTTTCGGTGTATTATTTCAACGATGGTCTGCACACCGAACGTTTCATTGCAGCGACCGTCTGGGATCCCGGCCGACCATGAATGGGCAGCGGATTGTGCCTCCGACCGCCGATGCCGCGGATCTGCCGAAACATTTTGATTTCGTTGTCGTCGGTGGCACCCCGGCGGGGATTGCCTTTGCCCTGCGGAGCGGGCGGGAAGGGGCATCCGTGCTGATCGTCCATCATACACGCCATCTGGGAGGCATGCTGGTCAACGGATTGAGCGTCTGGGACTCGCGCTATGAACGGAAACGCTCGCCGGTTTACAATGAACTGCGCGCGGATATTCTGGACTACTACCGGACGACTTATGGAGCCGACTCCCGACAGTTCATCTGTGCCCTGCCGGGAGCCACAGGACATTCGAATGGGAAATTCGAAGCGCGCGTGGCGGAATCCCTCATTGCGGAGAAAGTGGCGCAAGAGAAGCGGATCACCGTGCTGCTCGAACACTTTCCCATCGCCGTCGAGCGGCGGGGAGCTCTGATGCGAAGCATCACCTTCCGGCACATGAAGACGGCTGCCGCCTTCAGGGCCACGGCATCGGTCTTTGTCGAATGTTCCTACGAAGCGGACACGTTTCCGCTCGCGGGGATTCCCTATCGTGTCGGCCGGGAATCCCGTGTTGAGCACGGGGAACCTCATGCCGGTGTCATCTATATGCAACCGGCGGACACGGCCCCGACGGAGGAATCATCCCGGCTTGCAGCCAGGCAAGCACGGCTCGGGTTGCGCCGCTTTCCAGAATTTCAGAAAATGCTGCCGGAGAGCACGGGAGAAGGGGATGGCAACGTTCAAGGGATCAACTACCGGATCATCCTGACCGACAATCCGGCAAACCGGGTGGCGGTGGAGAAGCCGACCCGGTATGACGCCGAGGAACTGGCCAAGCTCGATTTCAATTCCGAAATCGAAGCCATTCCGAACGACAAGATCTGCCTGAACCGCCCGCAACTGCTTGGGTTGCAGACTGCGTATGTCGAAGGCAACTGGGAAGTCCGGCACAAGATCATGGATGCCCATTGGCAGAAGGCGGTCGCGCTGCTTTGGTTCAAGCAGAACGACCCTTCGGTGCCAGAGACGGAGCGCGCGCGATGGATGCGATATGGACTCGCCCGTGATGAGTTTGCGGACAACGGGAACCGTCCCTACGAAATTTATTTTCGCGAAGGCCGGCGCCTGCAGGGACGTTACCTGCTCACCCAGGCCGACACCACCTTGGCAGATGGCCTGCACCGGCCGCCTTTGCATGCCGACGCGATTGCCTTCAGCGAATGGTATGTGGATTCCCATGCCTGCACGCCGCGCCGGGCAAACGGCAGCCTGGAGGAAGGCAAGGTCATGTTGTACCAGGAATCATTTCCCGGGCAGATACCCTACCGGGCGCTGCTGCCTCAGGGAGTGGATAATATGCTCGTCCCGGTGAACATGAGCTGCACGCATGTCGCCTGGAACACGGTCCGGCTGGAAGCGACCTGGATGCACGTGGCGGAAGCGGCGGCCTATGCCGCCTTGCAGGCGCTCCGGGAGGGAATTTCCCCGGCATCCATCGATTGCGCGGCCCTGCAGCGAACGCTCGCGCAGCGAGGGGTTGCGCTGGCGTTCTTCAACGATCTCGAGCCGGCGGTGGGGAACGAGACCGTGATGGCGGCCCAGTATTTTTCGACGCGTGGTTTTTTTCCGGATTTCGACGCGCAACTGGATGCGCCCCTCGACACAGCCACGGCGCAGGCGTGGGTGCGTGCGGCCCGGCTTGACGCCCCTGCGGACCCGACCGCCACGGCCCGGGCTGTGCTTGCGGCTGCGGAGGGAGGTCAGGCGACGCCGATCACCCGCGGTGCCTTTGCGGCGATTTGCCCCGGCTACGACCCGGCAAAACCGGCGGAACTGCCGATCCTGCGCCGGGAGGCCTTGATCGCTCTCTGGCGTGCCCATTTGAACCGTTCCTGACCATGAATATCACCCTACCAAAAATGCATCTTTTCCTGGTGACGGCAGCGATTCTGATGCTGCCGGTCTGCCGGGCCGAAACGCTGGCACCGATGTTGAATCTCGCCGGCACCGGGCGCGATCCGATGGCGATCGATTTCAAGACCCTGCCGATTCTGACCGGCGAATACGGCATCGTCTCGCACGGCAATGCTCCGTGGCCTTTTCGCAACCACAGCTATGTCATCTGGCATGACGGGCGCTACTGGGCGATGTGGAGCCAGGGACTGCGTCAGGAGGATTATCCGGAACAGCATGTGCGATATTCAACCAGCCTGGACGGCGTTTTGTGGACCGAGGCGCGAATTTTGGTGGGCCCCTCCCCGGACAAGGACTTTCGCCATATCGCTCGGGGATTCTGGATCTATGAAGGTGAGCTCCTCGCGCTGGCCAGCCATGATGAGTCCTATGACGAAACCGGAAAGAAGAAGCTGTTCGGCCCCAGCTTGGAACTGCGGGCGTACCGATGGATGAAGGCAACGGGTGAATGGGCGTTTCATGGGGTTGTGGCGAAGGATACCATCAACAACTTCCCCCCCAAGCTCATGCCGGACGGCCAATGGGCCATGGTGCGGCGGGCGCATGACATGAAGGTCACGATGCTGATCGGCGGCAACACTTCCGCCTTCGACTGGAACGTTGCTCCGCTGCAGATGCCGGCCGACGGCAACTTTCACGCCGACGAACCGGTGCTGTCGGTTCTCGGTGATGGCCGGGTCATCGGACTGTTCCGCGACAATGGTGGTTCCAAGCGCATCTTTCGCGCCGTTTCCCATGACAACGCGCGCACCTGGACGACGCCGCAGATCACGAATTTTCCGGACGCAACCTCGAAGTTCTTCACGCTACGGACCTCCCGTGGCTACCACGTGCTGATTTCCAATGCGAATCCCGCCAAGCTGCAACGCGTGCCGCTTTGTCTCTCCTTCTCCGAGGATGGCATCACCTATACGCGAATGGCCCGGCTGCCGGTGCCGACCTCCCCCCAGGACTTTCGGGAGCGCACCGGCCTGCTCAAGGCGATCGGACATCAGTATCCGAATGCGATTGAGCATGACGGCAATTTGCTCGTGATTTACTCGCGGGACATGAAGACCATCGAAACCATCAAGTTGTCGCTCGACGAAATCGACCGCTTGGGGCGCGGATTGGTAAACGCAAGATAACCGCATGCCTCTCTCGATCCGGTGGCTGGATGTGGTGGTGGTGGTGGTCTACGTCGGCGGGATCCTGGCATTGGGCGGCTATTCCGCGAGAAAGGGCACCAAAGCTGACAACTACTTTGTCGGCCAACGCAATTTTCCCAGTTGGGTGGTGGCCTTGTCGTTGCTGGGAACCATCATCAGTTCGACCACCTTCCTCGCACTGCCTGCCGCCGCGTATGTTTTGGACTGGCGTCAGTTGGGGGTGAATCTGGTCGTACCGTTCATCGCGATCATTGCTGTGGTGGTCTTTATTCCCTTCTTCAGACGAGCGGGCCTGACTTCGGCCTTCGAATATCTCGGCGACCGTTTCGGTGTGCCAGCCCGTCTCTACGGCACAGTCAGCTTTGTGATCCTGCAACTCCTTCGGGTTGCGCAGGTGACGTTTCTGGTGGCGCTTCCCCTGCAATTTCTCACGGGCGTGCCAACGTTCTGGGTCATCGTGGGTGCGGGTTTGTTCGTCGCGTTTTACGCGATCGCCGGCGGGATGGAAACGGTGATCTGGGCGGGAGTGGTGCAGTCGATTCTCATGCTTTTTGGAGGCGCGCTGTGTCTCGTTTTCGTGATCGCCAAACTTCCCGGCGGATTTTCACAAGTACTGGAAGTGGGCGCCGCTGCGCACAAGTTCAGCCTCGGCAGCTTTGACTGGAATCTTCACGAGCGCACCTTTTGGACCGTGATCATCATGGGGGCGATCAACTGGCTTAATATCTACTCCGGCGAGCAGACGGTCGTTCAGCGCTACGTCTCGGCAAAATCGACGGCTGCCGCACGCAAGGCGACGTTGCTCTTTTCCGGCATCGCCCTGCCGATGTGGACCATGTTCTTTTTCATCGGGACGGCGATCTGGGTGTTTTTCCAGGTGTTGCCCGACCCGGTGGTAAGGAGTCTTGAACCGGACCAGGTGATGCCATATTTCGTGCTGAAGCACATTCCACCAGGCTTGGCCGGTCTCGTCATTGCCGCCGTTATCGCGGCGGCCATGAGCTCGCTCGATTCGGGTGTCAACTCCATCGCCACGGTTGTCGTGGTCGATCTGATCAAGCCTCACTTTGCTCCCGGCCGCAGCGACCGGTTTTACCTGCACGCGGCCAAGATCGTGACCGCGGTTGCCATAGTGCTCATGACTCTCGTGGCTTACGGTTTTTCCCAGTTGAAGAAGGAGAGCATGAATGATGTCGGCCTGATCGTTTCGAGCGTGCTGGGGGGCGCGTTGACGGGGCTTTATATGATAGGATTTTTTACCCGACGTGTGGATGGGACCTCGGTCAACATCGCCCTGATACTCACCATCCTGCTCAATCTGTACCTGGGGTTGGGCCTCTTGGGCTGGCTTCCGGCATCGCTGGCGTTCACGGGGATCCACAGCTACTGGGTTGCCGCGATCGTCAACGGCACGTTTGTCGTCCTGGCCTATGGGATCAGCATCGTGCGGCGTTCCGGAAAGAAGGAATTGACCGGGCTGACCGTGTGGACCGCAAGACAGAGATGACAAAGCTCAAGATTCGCCCGCCGCATGCGTCACCCCATTGTTACGGCAACCCTCGACAAGAGCAGATGCGGATTCAGTCCAAGCCGCGGAGCAAGATCGGAGCAGACAGGACGGAGCAGAAAGAGTAAGAGCCTTCGTAAGGGTGACCACCCTCCCGATCAGTC
>CAZOXB010000233.1:0-6419 GCA_964583635.1 uncultured Opitutaceae bacterium
TGCGCGCGCTGGATTATCTGCTGGAGCGGGGCGACGTGGACCCGAAACGCATCGGCGTCGCGGGGAACTCGGGCGGGGGCACGCTGACCAGCTACCTGGCAGCCCTGGAGCCACGCATCGCCGCGGCGGCGCCGTCGTGCTACCTCACCTCGTGGGAAACGCTCTGGCCCGCGCGGGGACCGCAGGATGCCGAACAGGTTTTTGTGAATTTCATTGCCGACGGACTGAACTTCGCGGACTTCGTGACGGCCTTTGCACCCAAGCCTCTGCAGATGGCGACGGCCACGCGTGACTACTTTCCCATCGCCGGCGCAAAGGCGACTTACGAGGAGGCCAAGCGCGTCTACACGGTGCTCGGTGCCGCCGATCACATGGGTTTCTTCGAATACGACGACACGCACGGATGGTCGAAGCCTCGCCGCGAGGCCACCTATCGCTGGTTCTCCCAATGGCTGCTTGACCGCAAGGATGACGGCCTGGAGCGCGAATTCGACACGGTGCCGGTCGCGGCGCTCCAGAGCACGCCGACCGGCCAGGTGGGCACGTCGTATCCCGACGCCGAAACCATTCAATCGCTCAATGCGACGCTCGCCCGGACGATGTACCCGCGGCGGACGGCGGCACAGACGACTGGCCTTGCCGGAATCGTCCGGCGTCGGCTCGGCATGGGCGACGTTCGGCATGCGGTGCCGCATGAAGCACGGGGGAGCGCCGCGCACAGCGGTTACCGGGTGGAGAATTTCGAGCTGATGCCCGAGCCGGGGATCGTCTTGCCGGCCGCCGTGTTTGTACCCGAGGGAGGGCCGGCAAAGAAGTCCGCCGTGCTCTACCTCGATCCGGCCGGCGCGCTGACCGCCGGGGAAAAGGGCGGGGCGATCGAAGCGCTGGTGCGTGAAGGCAATATCGTCCTGGCGGTGGATCCCCGCGGTTATGGGCGCAGCGCGCCGCACGGACGGATCGTCGGCGGCTATTCCCCCGAGTATTCCACCGCCATGCGGGCGTTGCTGGTCGGACGCAACCTGCCAGGGATGCAGACTGGGGACATCTTGAGTGCATTCGATTTTCTCGCCAGCCGATCCGATGTCGCATCGGACCGCATCCGTCTGGTCGGGAAGGGTAATGCCGCAGTGCCAGCATTGTTCGCTGCGTTTCTGGAGCCGCGCTTCGTCCACGTCACGGAGGAAGATGCTCCGGAGTCGTACCTCGCGCTTGTCCAAGCGAAGACACACCGTGGATTGCTCAATATCCTTGTGCCAGGCGTGCTGCACGATTTCGACCTGCCCGATGTTCGTGCGGCCTTGGGCGCACGGCTCAGCGCATCCTCCAAGACGTCAACGGCGGGGCGTTTGCGCTGACGGAGATATGCGCCGGTTTCCTAGGCTGTGGGGCCGAAGGATTCCAGGGCGGGGCGAGCCCGATTTTGAGATCTGTCACGACGACACGCATTGAAACTCAAATTAAACATAATGTTTATTGTGCGAAGTTATGCATCGATTATTTCGTTGCCTACGAACCAATGAACAAAGACCCCAATGATCCGGGTTGCCGTCAGGCGGCGGCGTTTTCGTGAATTTCCGAAACTACGGTCGGATTGATGTTCTTGATCTGCTCACCGTCGTCATAGACGACGTTTCCGCTTCGTCCGATGAAAATGAAATCTTCATGGGGCACATGGAAGATCCTTCCGTTGACCATCACGATCGTGAACGGGTTGAAAGGCTGAGCGTGCACCAGTTCACGAAGCCGTGTGATGACCGGATGTTGCATGCATCCATGGAGCACCGGCTTCACCTGAAGTCAAGTTGCAATCAAGGCAACCGCTTCACGGGAACAGTATGTGGAGAAACTTTCCCCAATCGCTACAGCGCCGATGGTATTCAGATCATTCAATCACCGAGCAGGTCCCCAACGCTTGGTGAACGGATAATAGATCCAGATCGGCCGGCCGACAACATCGTGACCGGGCCCGAAGCCCCAATACCGCCCGTCCTCGCTGTTTCTCGAATTGTCGCCCAAGGCGAAAAAACTGTTCTCCGGAACGGTCAGTTCCTTGCCGGGCGCCAGGCGGTTCAAGGCGACATAGCCGGCATAAAGCCCTTCGCGATTGTTGTTATGTCCAAACGCATCGGCACCTTCGATGGGCTTGCCGTTCCGCATCAGCACGCCGAATCTTTCGTTTGTAAGTCGAGTCCCGTCCGGCGCATCGTTCCGCTGGGACGAGGCCGGTTGAATCTCAATCACGTCGCCCGGGACTCCCACGAGTCGCTTGATGTAGTATTGATCCCCGCGGGTTTCGCTGATGCCGGGAATGTGTCCCGTGCGGAACACGAAGCCGCTGCCGACTGATGGCTGGACAAAGTGATAGCTCATCCGGTCGACGAAGAGTTGGTCTCCCGTCAGAATGTCGAATGAGAGGATTCGCTCCCCCGCCTGCACCTGTTTGCCGGTCTTGAAGAACCGCAGCGTTTGTTGACGGCCTCCTATGTTCAGGATGCGAAGCTGGGATTGCCGTCGGGCATTCAACTTTTCCAGGCCAGCCTCAAGACTCGTCTCCCCAGGAAAGAACGCCTCGCGGATGGTCCAATCGAAGTCGAAATCGAGCGGCACCGTGAACGAGACGGGCGCTCCGTCCACAAACAGAGTGTATTCCTTGAGCTTGGTCGGCAGGATGAGCCAGCTGCGTCCGTTGACAACGCGGTTGGAGATGATGCCACGCCCTTCCCCGCCGCCGATGGTGAACTCGACCTCGCCGCTGGCCGGCGCATCGATTCTCCGCGACCGCGCACCGAACAAAAGGAAACGGCCGATACCCTCGACCACATTGGGCTCCTCGGAGAGCGTGTGAAACACCTCCGGCGTCATTCCAAAATAGCTCGGCCACATGGAATTGGTCGGAATTTTGAACGGCTGGATGAAATACGTGCGGATTCCCAGGATGACAATCGCTGCAACAAGGAAGAACTCCACGTTTTCAACGAATGAAGACTTGGGATACACCCGGCCACCGTGGCGGCGCAGGGTCTCCTCCAGTGATTCCAGGCTGAGCTTGAGCTTGGAAATCTCGCTCTTCTCCTTGAGCTGCGCCCGCACTGTTGCGGTCTTTGACTGAAGTTCAGCCACTTCGGCGGGCTGCATGAGGTCGCGCCGGTAGTTGTAAACCTTCTCCGCGAGCTCCAGCCAGTTGCCGGCGAGACTGCGCATTTTCTTTTCCTTGGAAGCAAATAGTCCGAACACGGGAGTGGGATTAAGGGCGATGAGTGAGGATCGAAAACGATCGCTGATCAATTCTTGAGAACTTGGATGAAGGCATCCGGCGGAATCGAAACCCGGCCGATCTGCTTCATCTTCTTCTTACCTTCCTTCTGCTTGTCGAGGAGCTTGCGCTTGCGGGAAATGTCGCCGCCGTAACATTTGGCCGTCACATCCTTGCGCATCTCCCGAACGTTGTCGCGGGCGATGATCTTGCCCCCGATGGCGGCCTGCACCGCAACCTTGAACATTTGCGGCGGAATGATGTCCGCCAGTTTTTCGCAGAGCTGGCGTCCCTTGCCCTCCGCCTTTTCGCGGTGGACGATGCTGGCAAACGCATCCACCGGATCGCCATTGATGAGAATCTCCATCTTCACCAAGTCGCTCGCACGGTATTCGCCGAGCTCGTAATCCATCGAGCCGTAACCGTGGGTTATGCTCTTCAGGCGATCGTTGAAATCGACCAGGATTTCATTGAGCGGCAGAATGCAGGTCAGCATCACGCGGGTGGCATCAAGCGTGTCGGTATGCTCGCAAACACCCCGCTTTTCCATGACGAGCGCGAGGATATCTCCGAGGTTTTCATTGGGAATGTGAATCGCCGCCTTGATCGTCGGTTCGCGGATTTCCGTGATTGTGCCCGGATCCGGCAGGTTGATGGGGTTGTCCACCTCGAGAATCTCGCCGCCGTGCTTCACCACCTGATAGACCACGCTTGGATAGGTGGAAATGATTTCCACATCATACTCGCGACGGATGCGCTCCTGCGTGATTTCCATGTGCAGCAGTCCGAGAAAACCACAACGAAAGCCGAAGCCCAGCGCCACGGAACTTTCTGACTGGTAAACGAACGCAGCATCGTTGAGGCGGAAGCGCCCCAAGGCGGCCTTCAGTTTCTCGTAATCGGAGCTCTCCAAGGGATAGAGTCCGCAGAAGACCATTGGCCGGACTTCCTTGTAGCCGGGCAACATGTCGGTCGCCGGCTGCCGTGCCTGGGTTATCGTATCGCCGATCTTGATGTCAGATGTGTCCTTGATGGTCGAAACCACATAGCCGACATCGCCCGCTCCGAGCGAATCCGTCTTGGACATTTTCGGCGTGAAGACCCCCACCTCCTTCACTTCCGAACGCTGGTTCGTGCTCATCAGCTGCATCATGTCCCCGACCTTGAGCGAACCCGAAAAGACCCGGGTATAGGTGATCACGCCGCGATACGAGTCGTAAAGGGAATCGAACACCAGCGCGCGGGTTTGCGGATATGAGGACCAACGCGGTGGCGGAATGCGGGTGACCACGGCTTCGAGGATGTCCTCGATGCCGATTCCCGCCTTGCCGCTGGCGAGAATGGCTTCCTCGGACGGAATCGTGAGAATGTCCTCGAGCTGCTTCATGCAGAGCTCGAGATTCGCGCTGGGCAGGTCGATCTTGTTGATGACGGGGATGATCTTCAGGCCCTGCCCCACTGCGAGGTGGGCGTTGGCGACCGTCTGGGCTTCCACGCCCTGGGCGGCGTCAATGAGCAGGAGCACACCTTCACATGCGGCCAGCGAACGTGAAACCTCATAGGAGAAATCGACGTGCCCCGGCGTATCCATGAGGTTCAGTTTGTACGCACGCCCGTCCTTGGCCTGATACGTCATGGTCACCGGATGACTCTTGATCGTGATGCCGCGTTCCTTCTCCAGGTCCATCGAGTCGAGATGCTGCTCCGTCAGCACACGCTGCTGCACCGTGTTGGTGTATTCGAGCAGACGGTCGGACAAGGTTGTCTTGCCATGATCGACGTGCGCGATGATGCAGAAATTGCGTGTGAACGGGACGTCCACCGGTGGCGATTGATCGGGATTGCTCAAAATGAAAGGTGACGGCTATCGGGAGGATCGTCAGGCGGCAGCCACATCGGAGTACTCGGAAAAACTCTTCACGGCCCAGCTCTTCTCTGTGCGTCGGGCGAGCCCGGCCAGCACACCGCCGGGCCCGAGTTCCCAAAACTGGGTGATCCCGGAAGCTGCTGCGGCCCGCATGCAATCTTCCCACAGGACCGGAGAGACCACCTGCCTGACCAAGGCGGCCTTGATGTCCGCCGGCGTGCGGATGGCTTGCCCGGTCGTGTTGGTGAAGACCGTCCATGACGGTTTGGCGAAGGCGATCGGCTCGAGGAAGGCCGCAAAGGCGGCGCGGGCCGGCTCCATCAGCCGCGAATGATAGGCCCCGGCAACATTCAGCGCGATGACCCGTTTCCATCCACGTTCCTTGCAGGCCTGGATCGCGGCATCGATTTGTGCCTTTTCACCGGAAACGATGATTTGTCCGGGCGCGTTGAAGTTGGCTGCCTCAATATCGAATTCCCGGCAGAGCTCGGCGACCCGGGCGCGCTCTTCGCCGATCACCGCCGCCATGCCACCGCTTGTCGTTTCACACGCAACTTGCATGAGCCTCCCCCGTTCGGCCACGATCTTCAAACCTCCCGCGAAATCGACTACGCCCGCGGCCGCATACGCGGTGACCTCGCCCAGCGAAAGGCCGAGTGCCGCAATGGGTTCGCCCGCGGGAAACTTGCCGGCCTCCCGCAAGGCTGCCAGCAGCGCCAGCCCATGGACGTACAAGGCCGGCTGGCAAACCTTCGTCTCCGTGAGTGCGGCTTCAGGTCCCTCGAAGCTAGTCTTGGTCAGGTTCCAGCCCAAGACGTCATTCGCCTGATCAAAGAGCGCGCGCGCAGATGGGGAGGCTTCGTAAAGCGACTTCCCCATTCCGACTTTCTGGGCTCCCTGCCCGGCAAAGAGAACTGCAATGGCCATGGCGATTAAACCCTCAAGACAACCGGTTGACCGGGCAAAAACCAAGGATTAAAAAACCAGGGCAGCCAATCGGCGAATGGCTGAATCATGCGGTAGGTAAAAAAACCGCTTGCGTTTGTCCCCTGAAGACTGATTTTCCACCGATTCAGTTGGTTGCGGGCTCGTAGCTCAGTTGGCAGAGCGCCTCAATGGCATTGAGGAGGTCGTCAGTTCGATTCTGATCGGGTCCACCAGCTTGCAAGGAAGCGGGCTTCGCCACCGTTCGCCCTATCCTTCGTCCTTCATGATCAGGTTGAAGCGGAAGGTTCCTCCCATGCGGTTCTTCCGGTTTTCTGGTGGCAGGGATGCAAAGAGCTTGGTTTAGACGGGTAT
>CAZOXB010000234.1:0-6290 GCA_964583635.1 uncultured Opitutaceae bacterium
TGAGCGCCGTGCGCAACCCCGAAGCGTTCAGGCGCACATTTGCCTTCGCATAAGCCGTCCCCGCGAGCACGCCGTCGTGCAGGAACTTGCGGAAAGCCCCTTCGTCTCCGCCCAGCCGGGAGACTGTCGCAAGCACCAGCGCATGGGGATCGGTGGTCGTCTCGTTGGCCAGACGGGCAAACAACTCGATGTCCGTCAACCCGCCAAAGAGAGGAAGGATCTGCGGCTGGATCGGCACGATCGTGCCATCCGCGGTGCGCGCATCGCCCCACGATTCGAGATAATGGGCGGCCGCGATGTGGGTCGAGGCGAGCTGCGACGTCTCGTCGGCGTAGTAGCTGTACCGGACGACGTTTGCGACATGCTTCAGCGCGTCCTTGAATCCGAGATTCACCGGCGCGTTGTAGACCGGGTTGCCGTTGACGATGACCAGGGTGCGGATCTCCCCGCTCTTCATCGCCGAAACGAGCTCGGAAAGGGGTGCCGGCGCCGCGCCCTGCGAGGGAACGCTGACGAAATCCACGGTCGCACCGATGTTGTCCAGCGCCGCATTGAGCGCATGCACGATGCTGTGGACCGCGGGAGGCAAATGGGCGCCAGCCACCACGAGGCACGCGCCACGATGGTCATTGAGATCCTTCGCGACCGCGGCGAGCCACTTGGCCTTTTCCTTGAAATCGATTCCTGCGGCGAGGGGAGCGAACGAGGCGTCGCCTGTCACGGCCTGTGCCAGGGCCGCGGCAAAGCCCAGCATGTGGCTGCTGGCAAGACGAAGGCGGTGATCCGCCATCGAGCCGGTCAGGGTCAGATTGCTTTCCACCGCGTAGAGGCGGTTCATCGGATCCGTCGGCTTGATCACCCGGCGGGCCTTGGCGAAATCGCGCGCATGGGCCAGCGCATGGGCCTCGGTGTGCAGGAAATCGGAATCGATCGAAACGACCCGCTTGGCACGGTCAAAGCGATGGATCGGCTTGACGTCGGCGCCGAACACGGCGCGGCCGGCCTCCAGCGAGGCCTCGTTCGAGGTCGCCTCGTAGACGGACCAGATCGCCCGCGGATAACGGGCCCGCAGGCGCGCCGCCAGGGCGGCACGCGTGGGTGACGTCGACTCGTCGACGAGAAAGGCCAGCCCCGCTCCGCCGTTGGTTCCGTAGGCGCGGGAAATGTCCGCCAGGACTCCATTGATCACGCCGGCATCGACCGCTGCGCCCTTGACCCGGTGGGTCGTCGCACGGTCCGGATCATAGAGATCGAGCACCGACGCCTGGGCCAGCATCGTCGTGCTGCCGCCGTAGGGCGCATAGCTGGGATTGCCTTCCAACTTTGTGGGCCGCCCCTCGTGGGTTTCCGCCAGAAGCGGAATCGCCCCGCCCTTGGCCGGCATGGCCGTGGCGAAATAAAGGGGAAGGCCCGGGATGATGGTTTCAACCGATTTTCCGTAGGGAAGAATTTTTTCCTCCGGACGGCGGCAACCCGACGCGAGACCCATGCCGCCCAGCGCAAACGAGGCGGCCATGATCTTGAAGAAATGGCGGCGATCAACTCCGTCGAGTTCGGCGGCTCCCGTGGGAAACTCGCGCTCCACCTGTTCCTGAAATCCAGGCGTGGCGGCCAGTTCGTCAAGGCTGCGCCAATAGCGCGGACCACTCAGTTCGCGTTCCGAGGGTTCGGGATGCTCAAATTTGCGTTTCATCGATGGCAGCCGGAGCAGCTTTGCGGAGGTTTGACATTCCAGTCGTGCACAAACTTTTTGCCCTGTTCAATCTGGCCCTGCACGCCCTGCGGATGGACCCAGTCGAGCTTGGTGACAAGCTCGGGAGAACGGAGAACCTTCTCGGGCGCGCGGTGGCAGTCCAGACAGAAGCCCATCGAAAGCGGCTTGTCGTGGCGGACCACCGCCATCGTGTCGATCCGTCCGTGACACTCCACGCAGGAAACGCCCCGGGAAACGTGGACGGAGTGGTTGAAATATACGTAGTTGGGCATCACATGCACATTCACCCAAGGCACCGGATTGCCAGTCTGGTAACTTGTGCGCACCGGCTCCAACTGCGGGCTGTTCGCCTTGATGATGCTGTGACAATTCATGCAGGTCTGCGACGTCGGCACGTTCGAGTGCCCCGACTTCTCCACGTTGCTGTGGCAATACCGGCAATCAATGCCGAGGTTGCCGGCGTGAAGCTCATGGCTGAACGCCACCGGCTGCACCGGCGCATAACCGACACGCGTGTACTTCGGTGTCGCGTAATACGTGGTTGCGGCCGTCACGATCCCACCCAGGACGATCAGATAAATGATAATCTGAAGGGGCAATCGGTTGGCCGACTTCGGAAACAGTTTCGACATGATCGGATGTTTTTCTGGTTAGCGGCTGAGCGGCGTCACACCGAATCCGCCTTGCGGGCAACCGCCCGTGAATCGGGGCGGACGGAAAAAGGCAGGGGCTTCTCGGGCGCGGCCGCCGGTGCGGACCTGGCACGCGACGTCAGTGACGACCGTGCCAGAAGCGCAGGCGCAGCTCCGACTGCAGCGGAGAGCGCGACCAGCTTGCCAAAAAAAATTTTTCGCGTAGGAAGATTACTCACGGGTCGTCAGCAAATTGGTAAAGAGCTGCGAATCGAAGGAAGCCGCTTTTGGAAAGTAAATCAAAATTTCCCGGAGCCGTGCGGAAAAGGGAAAAACATTAGCCATGCCGAACATTTGAGCCGTCGACGCTAATTCAAGTCTGATAGGTTTTGCGCCCCCTCCGCTACCGCGGCCTAGGCCAGAAACTGGCCATCCCGCATGGGGTGGATGTGATCACATCGATTTGCAATTTCAGGATTGTGGGTCACCAGCACGATCGCCTGCCCGTTGTCCTTCGCGAGTTGGGTCAGCAGCTCGAAGACCATACCCGAATTTTTCGCATCAAGATTTCCGGTTGGTTCATCCGCCAAGATGATCGCCGGCTGATTCGCAAGGGCACGCGCAATGGCGACCCGCTGCTGCTCGCCACCGGAGAGCTGGGTGCCAAGGCGGTGGGTCTTTTGTCCCAGTCCGACCGACTCGAGGAGGCCATGCGCCCGTGCGGTCATCTGGTCGGGCGTGAGCCGCCCGAGTTTCCGCATCGGCATCATCACGTTCTCCAGCGCCGTGAACTCGAGCATCAGGAAATGAAACTGAAACACAAAGCCGATGTGCTCCCCTCGTGCCGCCGTCCGGGCTTCATCGAGCGTGTTCGACATGAGCTGTCCGTTGATCCAAATCCTGCCGTCGTCGGGGCGATCCAGGAGTCCCAGCAGGTAGAGCAACGTGGACTTGCCGCAGCCGGAGGGTCCCACCACCGCGTAGACCTCCCCGCGCCGGGCCTCGAAGGAGACGCCCCGCAGGACGTGGACCCTGCCCTCCCCCTGCCCCAGATAGCGGTGCAAATCGGAACAGCGCAGTGCCATTTCAGAAGTGAGGGACGATGCCATGGCCAAACTGGGCGACGGTTACTGGGCGGTGCCGCGAATGACATCACCGGGCTCGAGCCGCGCCGCCCGCCGCGCAGGGACCAGGCTGGCCAGCATCACCATGACCACCGAAATTCCGACCGCCGACACATAGTGCCAGATGGAGCGTGACACCACGAAATGATCGGACGTGAAGATACCCCGGATGCGGATGGGCATGGTGGCAACCAGTTCCGTCACACCCCAACCGAGGCTGCATCCCAGTATCGCCCCGATGGTGAGGACGATCACTGCCTGCCAAAGGAAGATCCGGGTGATGTCGGGACGGCTGTAGCCCATGGATCGGAGGATCGCAATGTCCTTGGTCTTTTCCATCACGATCAGCGCAAGTGTATTGTACATGGCAAGACCCGCGATGAGGGCAAACACCGACACGGTGATTCCCGTCGATATTTTCAACGCGCGAAACACGTCGAGCCATGTCTTCTCGCGCTGCTGCCAAGCCGCAGCGCTGTGTTCCAGCACCGCCTCCATACGGGCCGCATCCTCGGGGGCACGATCGCGGTCGATCAGGTCGACCTGGATGAAGGAAGCCCCGCGCGTCTTCTTCAGGAGTGACCTCGCCTCGCTCATATGCATGAAAACTCGCACCTTGTCGATGTCGCCCACTCCGGTTTCATAAACGGCCGAGACCCGGTAACGCCGCAATTCTGATCCGGCCTTGAGCAGAACGGAATCACCGACCTGGACCTGCAGCCGTTCCGCCAGTTTGACGCCGACAAGCAGTCCGGTCGGGTCCTCCCGGTAATCCGCCAGATTGCCGCGAACAATCTGGCTGGCGAGGTCCGAGACGGAGAGATGATCCTTCAGGTTGATCCCATAGACGCGGGCCTCGTTGGACTTGAAGCTGGAGCGGATTTCCGCCGACCCGTAGACGACCTCGGATATGCCGGCGACATTCGCGAACTGCCCGACCGCCTTCATCACGAGCTTCGGCTCCTCAATTCCTTCGATGTATTTCATGCCGTCCTTGAACTCGACGGTGAAACTCGAATTTCCACCGCCCCCGACGGCCTCCATGGTGCGGATGGTCTGCTGGATGCGATCCTCGATGCGGATCGCACCGTCCGTGCCCAGGATGGTCCGAATGAAGAACTCCTCAAACCCCGTGGTCGTCGCCTGCGTCACCACAAATAGTCCCACGCCGAGGACGATGCACGCGAGGCTCATGATCATGGCCCGGCGTCGCGCGGTCAGGAACCGCAGGGCGATGCGAAACGTCATGGACATGGCGGCGTATTCAGGAAAGTCGGGTGCCTGACCGGAGCGCCGCTCAGGGGGTGCTCGCACCGCGGGTTTCCAGCCGCGGCCGCACCTTGTCCCCGGCCCGAACCAGATCGAGTTGCTCGACGAGGACGAGTTCACCCTCCTTCAGCCCATCGAGAATCTCCACGGTGTTCAGGTCCGTGAATCCGGTCTTCACCGTGCGCAACTCGACCGTGCCTTCGTTCACCACGTACACCTTGTCCCCGAACAGCGCGCGACGCGGAATCACCCGGGTGTCCGGATGGGTGTCGATCACGATGCTGACATCCCCGGTGAGCCCCGGCACCAGCTTGGCGGCATCGAGGTCCACCTCGAGATGGACGACATAACGCTGCGTGGCCGGATCGGCCGTCGGCAGCACCTTGATCACACGGGCGCCGTAGAGCTGCGGTCCGTATCCGAGGAATCGGATCGACGCCTTGTCGCCAACCTTGATGCCCGCAAAGTTCTCCTCGCTGATCCTGGCCTCCACCAGGCGTTCCCTGGAAATGAGCGTGGCCACAACGGATTCTCCGCCGATGATGTCACCGGGATACGCCAGCACCTCGGAGACCTGGCCGTTCGCCGGCGACTTCACGGTCATGCGCTCCAGCCGCAGCCTTCGGACCTCAAGCGAATTTTCCAAGGCGGCGATGCTCGCGTCCGTCTCGACCTTTTCGATGGCCAGCCGGCGCTCGATGCCCCGCACGTTGCTCGCCGCGCGATCCAGCGCCTGCCTTGAAACGGTGCCGTCCTTGCTTGCGCGTTCCGCGTTGGACAGGTCCACCCTGGCGTTCGCCAGCTCGAACTCGATGAGCGAACCGACCGCCCGACGGTCCTTCGCTGTCTTCAACGAGTCCTCGTTGGCCTTGATCTCCAGTTCGAGATCGCGCGTGTCCAGCCGGATCATGAAGTCCCCCTCCTTCAGCATCTGTCCAATCTCCAGCCTGCCCGCGGTCACCATGCCTCCCACCGCGGAACGCACCACGATCACACGCTCGGCCCGGACTGTCACACTGCCGGGCACGGCATCGGCCGCATCCTCCCGTTTGACCGGCACGACCAGGACCCATGGGCGGAAGCGCTGCAGGAGCACATAGCCGACGCCGGCGACAACCAGGACGACGACCAGTACCTTGATGAAAATGGAGAGACCCTTGCGCTCGCTCATGGTGGGGATGACGAAATCGACCCGAGCGCGGGATCGCGCCCGATCGAGGAAAGGAATTCGGCCAGGCGGCCGAGCAAATCCGAACGCTGCATCATCGCCTGGATGAGCACGGCGTCGCGTGAGATCCTGGCGTCGTCGAGTTCCGACGGAGCGGCGATGCCATAGGCGACGTCCTCGCCCTTCTTTTTCACGAACAGGTTGTATTGATCGAGCGTCGCCTGCCCCAGCGCCTTGGTGCGGGCGGCGAAATCAATCTGCTTCACCTGAGCCTCGACGGCGTCCGTCAGCTCCTTGCGGCGGCCATCCCTCTCGGTCTCCAGCTGTCGCTGGCGCAGCCGCGATGCACGGCGTTGCGCCGGGGTGGAATAGCCATCGAAGAT
>CAZOXB010000235.1:0-6064 GCA_964583635.1 uncultured Opitutaceae bacterium
GCCCGGGTCTGCGCGCGGCTGCCGAGCCGATCGTGGTTTGGTATGGCAACCGGTTCCCGTGCGAAGATCGGGCCGGGGATCGATGTCGGATTGTTGAGCCGCGGACGACGAGTGACCTGCGCTCACTCCCTCTTCGGCACGGAATCCAGCCAGGTCCTGAAATCGCGCAACTGGTCGAGGGTGCCCAGGCCGAGAAGGCGGTCGCCGGGGCGCAGCACCTCGCCCGCTTGCGGAACGAGGATCTGCGCGTTTTCACGGGCGATGCCCAGCACCCGGACTCCCGTTTTGCGGGCGATCTGGAGTTCTCCGAGGGGACGTCCGACCGGCCCGCTGCCCGGCACCACAAAGGATTCGAGCACCGCCCGGTCGAAGTCGACACGGTCCTCGTCGCTTGTCCTGTCGCTTTCGAGAAACGCGGCGGCCTTCCCGATCTCCACGGTGCGGCCGAGCAGCAGCAGCGTGTCGCCGGGAAAGCAGGCAAGATCGGGTGACGGATGGGAGATGGGGAAATTGTTCCTCTCGATTTCGACCACGAAGCAGCCGAAGCGCGCGGGAATCTGCAGGTCGGCCAGGGTGCGGCCGGCATAGGTGGCTCCGGGGGGAACCGTGCATTCGCGCAGTTCGAGATCCCAGGTCTCGAGGCCGTGGGCCAGCGCCTCGCGATCGGCGCCGCCCGCCGGACCGGCGGCAAGACTGTGGCCGGTGAGAACCTTGTTCATCGAATGCTGCCAGGCGCTGTGCCAATAGATGAGCCGGCTCGAGAAGATCGCAACAATCGCGATGACGGCGGTGCCGATCACAATCCAGCCCAGGGGACTGAGGGCGACGGGGAAGAGCGCATAGATGAAGGATCCCAGCGCCACGGCCGCGACGGTGCGCAGGCTGTTCTCGATGAACCGCGAGGTGAGCATGGGCATGTGCCATGCCTCGGCCGTGATGGCAGCCAGCGCGCCCACATTGCGCCAGACCGCAAAGAGTGGAATCAGCACGAAAAGCCCGACGACGATCCAATAGGTGATCCGCAGCACGCGGATCTCGAATAGGTTTGTCAGCATGCTGCTTTCGAGCTGCCCCAGAATGGGGCGTGAAAAGATCAGGATGCCCGTCACGATCAGGAGTTCGATGACGACCTGCACGAGACGGCCCCGCAACAGCTTCCAGACAACGGGTGTGGCGCTGCTGTTGCCCACCTGGTGCAGCCAGCTCTGGTAGGCGGTGATCAGGCGGGTGACGGGAGCGGGTTCGATGGCGTCGAGGAGGCGCAGGATGGGATCGGCGAATCGATTGAGGATCGGGGTGGCCAGCACCGTGAGCACGGAGAGGCCGACAGCCAAGGGATAGAACGACGCGGGAAGTATTGCGGCGCTGATGCCCGCCTGGGCGATGATGAACGTGAACTCGCCGAGGGGCGTCAGCAACAGGCCGCCGCGCCGTGCCTGTCTTGGCGGCACACCCACAAGCATGAGCGCGATGCCGCAGGCGATCGGACGCACGATGAGTGAAAACAGGCTCAGGGCCAGGACGGAAAGCCAGATGTCCTTGAGCAGGCGGATATCGATCATCATGCCGATCGAAACGAAAAAGATGCTGCCGAAAAGATTTCGCAGGCTGCCGAACGACTCCTCGATGGCGTGTTTTTGCGGCATCTCGGCGATCAGGGCGCCAAACAGGAACGCACCGAGGGCGATGGAGTACCCGGCCTTGATCGCGGCGAGCGAGAGCAGGAAGAGGATGCCCGCGACCACGAGGGTTTGCAGTTCCGTGTCGGCGCGCTTCTCCAGCCAGCGCAGGATGCGCGGCAGCAGCAGGAGTCCGAGACAGATGAACAGCACCACGAATGCGGTGAGCGCCGTGAGGACCTCGCCGAGCCCCGCTGATTTCTGCGCCCCCTGGGTGGCAAGTACCGTCAGCATGATCACGGCGACCACGTCCTCGACGATGGTGATGGCCAGTGCCATTTGTGCGGCGCGATCGTGGTTGAGCTTCAGCTCGCTCATGATCTTCGCGATCACCGCCGAACTCGACACCATGAGCATGGCGGCGACGAAGAGGCTTTGCAGCGGAGTCCACGCGAACACGTGCCCGAAGAGAAGCGTGAACGCGAACATGAACAGGGCGCCGATGAACGTCGCCATGATGATGGGCAGCCCCATCCGTTGAAGCTTCGAGAGGCTCAACTCCAGCCCGATGGAAAACATCAGGAAGACCAGTCCCACGTGGGAGAGCTGGGTGATGTGCGCCGTGTCCTCGATCAGGGAGAACGGGGGCGAATAGGGACCGATGACGATGCCTGCGATCAGGTAGCCGACGATCGCCGACAATCCGATGCGCTTGCACAGCATGCCCGCAAGGCCGGCGGCCAGCAGCAGGATGAAGAAGTCGTGGACGAGCGTGTAATGGTCCAAGGGAGTGCGGTTCCGCCGGAATCGCCGCACACCGGTTCGGACGGAGTGCGGGCGACGATCAACGGTTGGGGATCAGGCGTGGCGGAGCTCCTGGCGGCGGGCTGGTACCGTGGAAACGTCGGAGGGTGCGGCCAATTCGTCGGACGTGGAAGCGGGAAACGAGGAGGAGATCATATCGCGCGGTCCTTCCGCCGCGGAGCGGAGATGGACGCGGACGTAACTTGCGGACTTCGCCGCACTCACGCCAGCGCGATTTTCGCGGGGTATCGACCCGATATGTAACCGATTAGGTTACATCCGTTCCGGGGAGAACCCGCGGGGACGTCCTGAACTCGACGAACAAATGCTAATTCCGGTGGGCGGCGGGTGCGGCTCCCGGAATGATCGGTGCGCCATGCCCCGTGGCGGGCCGCTGGACGACACGGTTGATCTTCAGTTGCCGGACTCCACCGGGCGTCGACCAGTTGACCGTGTCACCCACGCGGTAGCCGATCAGCGCGGTGCCGATGGGGGCAAGAATGGAAATCCGTTTCTGTTCGATGTCGGCGCGGTCGGGGAAGGTAATCGTGTACTCCTCGACTTCACCGGTGCCGACATCCTCGAACTGGACCGTCGAGTCGAGAGTGACAATGTTGGGCGGCAACGCGGATGGATCGACGACGACGGCGCGGTCAAGCTCCTCACGGAGTTGCTGCAGCCGGGCATTGCCGCCGGCGGGCGTTGCGCTGAGGAGCAGACGCAGCTTCGAATAATCCTCATTGGAGAGGTAGATGGGAGCGGTGGACATGATGTTTCCTTTTTTTTCGAGGGTTGTATGAAATTCGAGATTGGCGGTGCGTGATCGGGATGCGGCGCCGGGGCAGGGGTTCCGGCTGGCGCAGCGGGTGCGCTTGGGAGGTGCGGGAGAACGGAGTGGACTTAAAAAAAAGACCGCACGGGGGCGGTGAAGGGGATCTCGCGCGTGCGCCTGACGATTACCGCCGGTTTGCGGGGTGGGGAGTGGGATTTGTGCCCGGTGCCGTGCTTCAGGTCAGACTTCGCACGGCATCGTGCGGACCTTCAATCTACGGCGCCGGGCTGCGCTCGACAGATAAGCAACGCAGCACCCGCCGCCGGTTGCCGGCGGGTGTGGAAAGAAACTTTCGGTTGCGTGGGAAGACTCACTGATGAAAACGAGAATTTCGGCCACACCGATTGTCAAGTGCCGAAGTGGTGCGAAAGGGCACCCGCAGAACCGTATCAAGCCGCTGCCTTTTTCTGCTGCTTTTCGACGAGGGCCAGCAGGAGGTCCCCCTTGGCGAGGCTGCCGATGAGTTTGCCGTCCGCATCGATCACCGGCAGGCGCTCGGCTTCGACCCCCAGGAATTTTCCGAGTGCGTCGGCCAGCGACAGTTCCGGGGTGAGCGCGGGAAAGTCGTCGCGCAGGATGTCACGCGCAATCACCACCTCCGCGAGCTCCGGGTCCTGCAGGAACGTCTTGATGTCGTGCAGCGCCACGGCGCCGAGATAACGGCCGCCGTCATCCACGACGTAAAGGTTGTTGCGGCGTGCCGAGAGGAAGGATCGCGCCACCTCGGCGAAGGAGGCGGCTTCGGGCACGGACGGCGGGGAAGCCTTCATGAGTTCACCGACCTGGTTGCTTTCGAACCGGAGCGCGGATGTCTGTTCGGCGGTCTTGCGGCGCAGGGCGACGTTGTAGAGGGAGATTCCCTCGACGCTGCGGGCGGTGAAGAACGCGATGACGTTGCAAAGCATCAGGGGCAGGATGATGTCGTAGCTCAGGGTCATCTCGAATATCATGATGATGGCCATCAGCGGTGCGTGGGTGACGGCGGCGAGGAAAGCGCCCATGCCGACGATGGCGAATGCCTGCGGGTCAACGTGCGAACTGGGAAAATAGATGAGCAGGGCGGAGCCCATGAGGAAGCCGAGGCAGGCACCCATGAAGAGCGAGGGAGTGAACACGCCGCCGGGCGCTCCCGATCCGAAGGAGGAGGCCGTGGCGAGCCACTTGCAGGCGAAGATGAGGAGCAGCAATGTCCACGGGAACTTTCCGTTGAGTATGCCCGCCACCACGCTGTAGCCGTTGCCGCAGACTTCCGGGACATAGATGGCCAGGACTCCGACCAGCAGGCCTCCCGCCGCGAGCCGCAGTGCCAGGGGAAGCGGCAGGCTGACGAAGAACCGTTCCGCCAGCTTCAGGGAGCGCAGGAACCAGGGCGCCGCCGTGCCGGCCATCAATCCGAGGACGATGTAGATGCCCATCTCCCACGGGGAGTTGAGCTTGAATTCGGGGACGTGGTAGAGTTGCTCGGCATTGAACAACACACGCATCGTCAGGGTGGCGGTGACGGCCGACACCACCAGCGGCCCCAGGCTTTCCATGGCGATGGTGCCGAGGATGATTTCAGCGACGAAGAATGATCCGGCAATCGGTGCGTGGTAGGCGGAGGCGATGCCGGCGGCCGCACCACAGGCGACCAGGAGGCGCTGTTGCGGCGGGCTGAACTTGCGCCACCGCCCGATCGAAGATGCCATCAGGGCGGAAAGATGGACGAGCGGACCTTCCCGTCCGATCGAGCCGCCCGAGCCAATGGAGAAGAGGGCGGCGATGCTCTTCACCAGGCTGGCCCGCACCGGAAGCTGTCCGGAACCGATGACGATGGCCTCCATGTAGTCGGTAGAACTCTTCTTTGGTGCGATCCGTTGGCCGAGCTTAAGAACGAGTCCACCCAAGAGACCGCCCGTTGCGGGAATCAGCAGGACCCACCACCAGGGCAGGAGTCGCATCGACTCGACCACGCCGGCATCCGAGGCGGTGAACAGCTTGTGCACCCCCTCGGTCAGCACCGTGAAGAGCACGGCGGCGATCGCACCGAGAAACCCGGCAATCGCCGCCCAGAGGAGGGTCTGCTGCCACTCCGTGGGCTGAAGCTTTTCCTGCAGCCACACCCGCCACTTGAGAAGTTGCAGGAGCCGGGCCAGGCTGACCGTGTATAGGCGACCGAGAACGGGCAGCACATAGGTCGAGCCGAGGTCGAGCGGCTTGAGCATCGCCTGTCGGGCGCGGCTGAGGAAGGGCGGTGTTGAAGGCGGTGGTTGCAACGGCTGATGCAAGCGGTCTGGCATCGCTCCCGCAGGCGAAGCGCGCCGCACCATCAGTGCGCACTTTGTGCCGGGTATGCAAGTTCCGCTGATCGCCGACGCCGGGTTCCGGCAATTTTCCCTCCCAAGACACCGGGGAGGGGCCTCGGGCCGGACGATCAGAAATTGACCTTCAAACCCACGAGGGCACTCCAGGAGACGTATTCGTTCTTCTCGACAAAGTTCGGATCGTTCTCGAGATACGTGCGGCTGGGCTCCTGCAGCAGGTTGTTGACCTGGGTAAAGAACCGGATGCGCTTCGTGAGCCCGTACTCGGCATAGAGGTCGAGTTGAAACGGGCTCTCCTCATACAGCCCGAGGTTGATCACCGGACCGGAAGCGGAGGTGGTGAGCGTGCCGATTCCGATGCCTTGAAAATAGGCGATCGCCGCTGCAGAGGTGAACGACACCTGGCTGTCGAGTATCTGGCCGCTGTCCCTGGCTGAGAGACGGGCCAGGAAACGGTTGTGTTCGTAGTTGAGCGAAGCGCGCAGGAGGCGGTCGGACTGCCCGGG
>CAZOXB010000236.1:0-6048 GCA_964583635.1 uncultured Opitutaceae bacterium
GAAATCAGTGGGACGGAAACGTCACGGGGGTTCGAATCCCTCTCCCTCCGCCAGTCAACAGAAAGGGCCCCTTCGTGGGGCCCTTTCTGCTTGCCAGGGGGGGGGGGCGAACTGCCCGGCGGTTTTGCCGGGTTCGCGGTACAAGCCTGGACTGCCGCATGGCCTGTCACGCACCGTCACCGCGGCCAGCGGGGTGGCCGCTTTTCCAGGAACGCACGGACGCCTTCGGTGACCTCCGGCGAGTGCAGCGAGCCGAGGAAGGGTGCCCAGTCGAAGGGCGGCAGCTGTGCATTCATGTCGCGCTTCAGGATAGCCCGTGCCGCCGGGCCTGTGGCGCGGATCTGGTCGATGATGAGTCCCAGCCGGGCCTCGAGTTCCTGTGCGGGCACGACGCGCGAGACGAGGCCGATACGTTCGGCTTCCAGGGCATCGATCTTCGCAGCGGTGAACAGCAGGTACTTCGCACGTGTCGTGCCGACCTGATGCACGAGACGTGCTGAAACCAGCGTGTCGGCGATCCCGCGCAGCAGTTGTGGCACGCGGAACGTCGCGCGGTCCGAGGCGAGGCTGAGGTCGCTGCACAGGGTGAGAACGACACCGCCGGCCTGGCACAGGCCGTTGACCATCGCAATGACGATCTTCGAGCAGCGTTCGATGGCTTCGAAGGGCAGCATGGCCTGTGGCGGGGCGTCAGGATCATCCGTCCGGTGATCTTCGCTCATGTCGCCGCCGGCACAGAATATTTCACCGACACCAGTAAGGACGAGTGCGTCGATGTCGGGATCCTGGTCCGCCAGGGCGACGGCGCGGGTAATGCCGCCCCACATATCGTCCGTCATGGCATTTTTCCGCTCGGGCCGGTTGAACACAACCCGCAGGACACCTTCGTGGCGGGTCGCCTGCAGGAACCGGGAACCGAGGTCAATCGTTTGCGGCATGGTATTGCTTCCTCTCAGTCAGCAGACGCGGCACGGCGATCACTGCGTTCAGATGGAGCGCCCCTTGTTTTGCCAGTATGGCCTGCGCAGTTCGCGCTTGAGTACCTTGGCACTCGGGGTGAGTGGCAGCGGCTCGGTGCGGAATTCGAAGCTGCGCACGCACTTGTAATCAGCAAGATGTGCCCGGCAATGGGCCGAGAGGGCATCTGCCGTGGTGGTCTTTCCGGGTGTCAGCCGCACGATTGCGTGGACCTGCTCGCCCCATTTCTCGCTGGGAATGCCGATGACCGCACACTCGGCGACGGCTTCGTGCGCGAGCAGCACCCGTTCGATCTCTGCCGGATAAATGTTTTCCCCGCCGGAGATGATCATGTCCTTCACCCGGTCGGTGACGTACAGAAAGCCGTCTTCGTCGAGATGGCCGGCATCCCCCGTGCGCCACCAGCCGTTGCAGCGGGCGGCAGCCGTGGCTTCAGGCTGGTTCCAGTAGCCGGGTGAGACGCCAGGCCCGCGCACGGCAATCTCGCCAGGCACGCCTGCGGGCAGTTCGTGGCCTGTCTGGTCGAGGATGCAGACGGCGACGCCGATGAAGGGAATGCCGGCGGATTTGAGTTTCCCGGCAAGCGGGCCTTCCGTGACGTGATACTCGTGGGGCAGCACGGTCACCGTCGGGCCGCTTTCCGTCTGCCCGTAGATCTGCAGGAAGCGCGCGCCCGGCAGGGCGGCCATTGCGCGGGCCAGCAGGTCCTCCGGGATTGGCGAGGCACCATAGGTGATGCGCGATACGCTGGAGAGATCGAATTCACCAACCTGCGGGTGGCGCAGCATCATGTCGAGCATGGTGGCGATGAGCGGCAGCTTCGTCAGACGTTCTTCCTGGATGAGACGCAACCCTTCGAGGATGTCGAAACGCGGCATGATGCAGGCGGTTGCCGCCAGTGCGGCGACGGCGATGCTGTTGGCGGCGCCGGCGGCGTGGAACATGGGCGGGATGATGAGGAAACGGTCCTGGCCGGTGACGCCCACGCCCGTGATCCACTGCAGGATGTTCAGGAACAGCCCGCCGTGCGTGATCATCGCTGCCTTCGGTTCGCCCGTCGTGCCACTCGTGTAGAAGAGGGCGTAGAGATCGTCATCGCCACGGCCGGCATTGTCGATCGGCGTGGCTGCGGCGATCAGCGCTTCGTGCACCAGGGCACCAGCCGGCGGCTTTTCATTGCCGACGAATACGATGTGGGCAAGGTCCGGGAGATCGGTGCGGATCCCGGCGATCAGGTCCGCGAAGGTCGTGGTGGTGATGAGGATCCGCGCTCCGCAATCGCGCAGGACATGACCAATCTCCGGGGGTGCCAGTCGCGGATTGACCGGCACGATGACGCCGCCTGCCCATGCAACGGCAAACAGGTATTCCAGGTAGGTATCAGAATTGGGCGCCAGGATGGCAACCCTGTCGCCGCTGTCGAGCGAAAGGCTGCGCAACACCGCAGCCGTGCGGCTGATGCGGTCGGCCGCTTCACCCCAGCTGCGGCGCCGGCCCTCGCAGATCGTCGCGGTGCCCTTGCGGTTCACCTGGGCGGCTCTCTGCACAAATTGCGTGAGTGATAGCATCATCCGACAGCCTGACTTTGACTACCCTGATCTGTCAATATGGTTTATAAACAGCGGCAGTCCCATCCTGATCTGCGTTGCCCGGGGGAGATGCACAACGATGCTCGAATTCCTGTCCACCACCCTGGCCCCGTATTATCTGTTCATCAAGTTTGTGCACGTGACCACAGCACTGGGCTGGGTCTGGAGCGCGTCGACGGCCTACGCCTACTACCTGCTGCCGGTCGTCAAGGCCTGGCGCAGGAATCCGCACGATCCGGAGATCATTCCGGTGCGGAACTGGGCGTTTGAGCGCTTCGAGGATGCCGTGATCTATGAGCACGTTTTTTTTCCCATCGTCCTGGTGACCGGGCCACTGATGTACATCACCGCGGGCTGGGGTCCCGGCATCGCCTGGATGGATCTCAAGCTGCTCATCGTCATCGGGCTGTTCATTCCGGTCGAGATCGCCGACTACTACATGTCCCATTTTGGCGGCAACAAATACAAGGCCAGGGCTGCAGGTGACATGGAGCGGTACGAGCACCTGGTGCATCGGCACTGGTGGTTCATGCTGATCACGACGCCGGCAGTCATGGTCTACGGATTGCTCATCGTCCTGCTGGCGATTGCCAAGCCGATCTAGGGAGTCATGCAGATGGAATTCAGCGGCACCCCGCGAAAATACCTGCTCTTTTCGATCATCGCGTCGATCATCTTCAACCTGTACCTGTATCTGGGCCTGGCGGCAGTCCAGTACTGGGCTAAGGGGGATCCCTGGCTGTTCAGCTGGACACCCATCCTGGTCACGGCCGTCATGATCGTGGCGTTTGCCCGTCTGAGCTATCGCTGGATGATGCGGCTCGACGCGCAATATGGCACTGGCAAGGGATGGTCGCTCGAAAGCCGTCGCTTGAAGCTGCCGGAACGTGCCATTCGCCGCCCGGGAGGTGGCATGGTTTCCGGGGCAGGCAAGATCACAGGCGGTGCAAAAGACTGAAGCGGGCGAGCGAGGTGGACACGATGGAGAGGCACGATGAGTACACAGGCCAGTGCATGGCGGATTGCCAGTCGACCGACGGGCGCGGTTTCGGCGCGTAATTTCGAGTGGGTTGAGCAACCGATGCCGGCACCCCGGGAAGGAGATGTGCAGGTCCGTACCATCTACCTCTCGATCGATCCGGTACAGCGTTACTGGCTGTCTCCCGGTGCGACCTTCGGCCCGCCAACAGCACCGGGGAACCTGATGCCAGGCCGGGTCTGGGGTGTGGTTGAGGCATCAGGGAATCCGGATTTCCGGGCTGGAGATCTGGTGGCGGGTCCTGGCGCCTGGGCCACGCATTGCACGATCCCGGCGGGGATGATCGAACGGGTTCCCGAATGGCCGGGTGTTCCGCTGCTCGCGCATACCTCACTGTTCTGCATGCAGGCGCTGACGGCTTATTTCGGGCTCCTCGAGATCGCCAGCCTGCGTCCCACGGATACCGTGGTGGTTTCGGCGGCTGCCGGTGCGGTCGGCATGCTCGTCGTGCAGATCGCGAAAATCTCAGGGTGTGGCCGGCTGGTTGCCATCGCCGGCTCGGAGGACAAGTGCCGCTGGCTGAAGGACGAGCTTGGCGCCGACGAAGCGATCAACTACAAGGCGGGTGACATGGGTACGCAGCTCGATGCGGCCTGCCCCGGTGGCATCGATGTGTACTACGACAATGTTGGCGGGGGAATTCTCGACGCCGTGCTGGCGCGGATCAACGCGCATGCGCGCATCGCCTGTGGCGGCTACATCTCCCACTATGACGAAGCGACACCTGCTGTCGGCATCCACAATTTCTCGATGCTGGCGCTCAAGCAGGCGCGTGCGGAGGGCTTCAGCTGCTTCGAATATATCCACCGGCAGGAGGAAGCCTTTGGCGCCATCCGGGAGTGGTACCGGGAAGGCCGGATCAAGGCGCGCACGCATCTCGTCCAGGGGCTCGAGCACGCCCCCGAATCGCTCGCGGACATCTTCCACGGCAGCAACATCGGCAAGACCATCATCCAGGTTTCCTCACCCGGCCAGGGAGGTATGGCACCGTGAACGAACCACCGGTTTCTGCTGCTGACGACCGTACCCAGGTGGCCGCACTGTTCGCGCGGTATATCGACGCCTGGAACGCAGGGGACTTCCATCAGATCGGTGCCGATATCTACCAGACACCGGTTTATGTGTATGAGACCGGTACGACCAGTGCCCTGGAAACACCCGAGGCCATCGTTGGGCTGCTCTCCGGCTTGCGCAAGGAACTCAACGCCAGCGGCTTTACGCATTCCACACTGGAACATGTGGCCACTTGCGATCTCGGCAACGGGCTGATGTTCGCCACTTTCCATTACCGGCGTTATTTCTCCAGCGCAACAGGCCAGTCCGACGATGTCCTGGCTTCTGCCTACATCCTGCGCAAGTACGCGGCGGGCTGGCGTCTTGCCGCACACGTCTTCCAATCGACGCTCGACAGCCTCGCTTTTGTCGTGACGAAGTGAACTGACTGCCCCGGTGGCAGGAGTCAGTCTGCCGACGGGGACATGGCTTCCGGCTAGGCTCCGGAGGTGGGTCTGCCCTGCGTCTGCGGGACCGGGCACTCTGCCCATCGGCCCGATCGCGGGGTTGGCAGGCTCGTCAGCAAGCTTGACTGTCAATCTTGTTTTCAGGAATATCGGGCTGTGGCCGTTTGCGGTGCACACGCGCCGTTTCAGCTTCAGAAGTGTTTCTAAAGGATTCTTGGGGAGGGGACCCGGATGACGATAGAGATCTCGTGGCAGGGACGCGGCTTCGTGGCCGTGGGGTGGGTGGCCCTTGCGTTGGGCAGCGTTACTGGCAGTGATGCGTTCGCCCAGGAGAAAAAGGCGACAGGAACGCTCGGCGAGATCGTCGTTACCGCGACGAAGCGTGAGGAGACGCTGCAGAACGTGCCGCTCTCCGTCAGTGTCGTTACCGGTGATACGGTGAAAGAATTCGGCCTCCAGGGCTTCGAGGAGGTGCAGAATCACGTTCCGAACCTGATCATCCAGGAGACGCTCGGCAGCTACCAGATCCGCATGCGCGGCCTGGGATCCGGCAACGGCCAGTTGTCGTTCGTCAGTGCCGTCGGCACTTTCGTCGATGGTGTCTATTGCGGGCGCCCGCGCTGTTTCCAGAATCCATTGTTCGACGTTGAGCGCATTGAGGTCATTCGTGGACCACAGGGGGCACTCTTCGGCAAGAACACCATCGCCGGTGCGGTGAGTACGGTTTCGGCAGGCCCGACTGCAGATTTCCAGGGTGAAGTCAGCGCAGGTGCGGAGCTTGCCGAGGGTGGTTACAACGTCAGTGGCGTCTGGTCCGGGCCGATCACCGATACACTCGGTTTCCGCCTGGCAGGCCGCTACGAGGATCTCGACGGTTACATCCACAACACATCCACAGGCAAGGATGAGGGTGCCGTGGACTCCACCCTGCTGCGCGGCATCCTCGAATATGCCATCGAGGACCACAGGCTGGGCCGCGACC
>CAZOXB010000237.1:0-5965 GCA_964583635.1 uncultured Opitutaceae bacterium
GTAGTACGCGGGACAGTGCCTCGGGAGGCTTCGACTTGTCGGTGGGCTCCCTGGTGGCACTCGCCGGCGGCGTCTGTGCCGTGCTCCTGCAGGCGGGCGCTGGCGTGGGCATGGCGCTGGCCGCCGCCATCCTGGCCGGAGCCATCGGAGGAACCGTCAACGGGATTCTGGTGGCACGGCTCGGGCTTCAACCGATCGTCGCCACGCTGATCCTCATGGTGGCAGGCCGCGGGGTCGCGCAACTGCTGGTCGATGGCCAGGTGATCATCATCAAGTCGGAGCCCTTCAGATTCCTCGCCAACGGATTTGTAGCGGGCATCCCCGTGGCGCCGCTTTGGGTGGCAGCCTGCTACGTCGCAACCCACCTGCTGCTTCGTCGCACCGCCCTCGGCCTGTTTGTGGAGGCCGTCGGTGACAACGAGCGGGCGAGCCGGTTTGCGGGCCTTGCGGCGTCGCGGATCAAGGCACAGGTCTATGTGTTCTGCGGTGCCTGCGCTGGATTGGCGGGCATCCTGACCGCCGCCAACATCGGGGCGGCCGACGCGTATCGGGCAGGTGAAAACATGGAACTCGACGCCATCTTTGCGGTGGTGGCGGGGGGCACCGCCTTGAGCGGAGGCCGTTTTGCTGTCCTCGGGACGGCAATCGGTGCGCTGCTGATCCAGACTTTGACCACCACCATGTACAACCTCGGCATTCCCCCCGCAATCGCACCCGTGCCGAAGGCGGTGTTGATCATAGGGGTCGCGTTGCTCCAGTCGGATCGCGTCAATCGATGGGTTTCAGGGCTGTTCGACAGGAAAGGCGGGCCATGAGCGCAGGAACACGCCGCATGCCACGCAACCTGCCGCTGCTGGTGACCGCGGGCATTTTTTCCCTGCTCTTCGGCGCGGCATCGGTCGCGTACGACGGTTTCTTCTCCCTGCGAACCTTCACCAGCCTGTTCACGGACAATGCGTTTCTTGGAATTGCCGCGGTGGGGATGACCCTGGTCATTTTCTCGGGCGGCATCGACCTCTCGGTGGGGGCGGTGATCGGGTTTGCCTCCATCTTCACGGCGACGCTGATGGAACAGGCCAAGGTGCCGCCATTCCCGGCGTGGATGCTGGTGCTGGTCTCCGGTGCGGTCTTCGGTGGCGGCATGGGCGCGCTGATTCATTTCTTCAGGCTCCCACCCTTTCTCATCACCCTGGCGGGGCTCTTCCTCGCCCGGGGCGCGGCATTCTGGATCAACACCGAGTCGGTTGGCATCGGCCATGAGGTCTACAATCGCCTGGCTGCCTTTGAGGTGCCCGTTGGCTCCGGAACCCTGACCGCGGGCGCCGTGCTTCTTCTGGTCGTGCTGGCGTTGGGCTACGGCGTGGCCCACCACACCCGCTTTGGCCGGACTCTCCTGGCCATGGGCGGAAACGAGCAATCCGCGCTGCTGATGGGACTTCCCATCGGTGCGGCAAAGATCGGGGTCTATGCGCTGAACGGAACCTGCGGAGCCCTGGCAGGCATTGCCGCGACCCTGTACACGGGGTCGGGCAACCCGAGCATGGGCATCGGGCTCGAACTCGACGCCATCGCCATCGTGGTCATCGGCGGCACCCTCCTCACCGGAGGACGCGGGCACATGGTCGGCACGATCCTGGGCATTCTCATCTTCGGAACAATTCAGGCGGCCATCCTCTTTGACGGCCGCCTCAGCTCGTGGTGGATGCGAATCGTGGTGGGAATCCTCCTCCTCGCGTTTGTGCTTCTGCAGCGACTCTTCACCGGCCGACGATGGACCTGACGCCGCGTCGCCGGCGGCGGCGGGAATGCCGTATCGGTGCAGCGGTGCGGACCGTCTGCTTCGCCCCACCCCGGGTCAGTACCCGCCAAAGTCCTCCGTGCGGATGTCGTCGTCATCAACGCCCATGCGGTTGAGCATCGCACGGGTTCCGTCGACCATGGCGGGCGGTCCCACTACATAGTAGATCGGCGCAGTCGCACCCTGCATGTGGCGGCCCAGCATCGCCGCATCAATGTGCCCGGTTTCCCCGGCCCATCTGTTTGTTCCGGGCGCGGTCATTGTCGCGACCAGGGTGAAATGGGAATTCTCCGCCTGCAACGCCGTCAACTCATCGAGAAATGCGGCGTCTCCCGGCTGGCGATTGCTGTAAAACAGGAGGAGGCGGTGCGTCAGCCGGTCATGCGCGGCGCGCCTCAGAATGCTGCGCACCGGCGTGATGCCAATGCCGCCCGCAAGGAACACCGCCGCACGTGCGGGATTGTTGTGCAACCGCAGACTGCCGCCCGGTGCGCTGATGCGCAGTTCGGCACCCACCGGCAGATCGGGCAGTTGTCGCTTGAACGCCGTGTCGCGCAGCCGCGTGGCCACCATCAGGTGATTTTCGTGGGGTGCACTGGTGATCGAAAAATAGCGGGTATCACCTTCGGCATCCGTCTCGCGCGGGTGAACCAAAGTGACATCCATCGCCTGACCGGCGGTGAAGATGAACCCCGCCGGTTTCTCCAATTGAAGGGCCAGCGTGCGCGTCGCTACGGGGAAACGCCGCTGCAACCTGACCGTATATCCCATAACTTCAGTGGACTCGCTCATTGTCGTCCTCAGGCTGCGGCGGCCGTCGCCGCGCGGGTTTGCGGTTGGAAGATGGCGGCTCCGCTGCGAATTCCGAGCGCGAGCCGATTCCATGAAGTGATGGCCGCAATGGCATCGGGTGCGACTTTCCCGTAACGCAAACGCGCTTTCATGCTACAGCCTACGCGTCACCGGAACCGCTGTCAAACGGACGCAAAAATTTCATGGCCTCCCGCCCACCCCGATCAGCTCCCGTTCCTCCGGGCGCAAGGCACGCCATTCGCCCGGCCCAAGGCGGGACCGGCGAATATCAAACCCGCCGATTCGCATCCTGAAAAGTCTCAGGGTGGGATGTCCAACCGCCGCCGTCATCCGCCGCACCTGCCGGTTCTTTCCTTCCACCAGTGTCAGGGCAATCCACGCGTCGGGCACGCTCCGGCGCACGCGAATCGGAGGCACACGGGCCGGCAGGTCAGCCTCCTCTTCATTCAGGAGCCGCGCTTCACAGGGCAGCGTGCGATGCCCACCGATGACAATCCCGCCGCGCGCGAGAAGCTGCAACGTCTCCGCCGTGGGAATCCGTTCAACTTGCACCCAGTATTCGCGGGCATGCCCCTGTTTGGGCGATAGCAACCGGTCATTCAAATCCGGCTCGTCCGTCAGGAGCAACAGGCCCTCGGAGTCCGCATCAAGCCGACCGATCGGATAGACGTGTTTGGGAAATCCAAACGATGCCAGGGTGTCCCAGCGGGAACCGGGCTCCGGCGTGAACTGCGACAGCACACCATAGGGCTTGTTGAAGGCTATCACCATGCGGATCCGGCCCCCTTCGAATTGCAGCCGAGGCCATCCGTCATGCTCTCAGAACGCCGCGGTGTAGCTGACGTTCAGCGTGCGTTGTTGTCCCGGGCGCGCGAGGAGCGCCACGAGATCCCGATCGAGCAGATTGCGCACACTCACACCCACACTCTGCGACAGTTTGTTTTTCGGTCGCTGCCACGAATAACCGCCGGTCGCGGTCAACAAGACATAATCCGGGAAGACCAAATACTCACGCACCGCATCCTGATAACTGTAGACGTAGCTTCCGACATAGGTTGCGGTCAGTCCCGCCGAGATTCCCTTCAGTTTGCCGTCCCGGATGAGGTAGCGCGCGCTCATCACGGCGGTGCGCGACGGCAGACGGCTCAACTGGCGTCCCACTTCGGCGGGCAGATCAGGCGAGGCTGTGGTCAGCGCCCGGGTGTAGGTGATCAGGCTCGAGAAGATCCAATTTACGCCCGGAGCAAACCTCAGGTTCAAGGACGCGCCGGTAAACTGCTCCTCACCCGCCGCCACCAGTTGCGGCTGGGTCTGGTTGGCGTCGGCGATAGGATCGTCGAGGAGCGGGTTCCGGCGCGAGATGTTCAGATTGGTGTAGCGGAATCCGAGCAGCGTCGCCGTCATCGTCCGCGCGAGCAACTGCGTCTTGATGCCTCCTTCCAGCCCGCTGGTGGTCTCATTGCCCTGCAGGCGGTTCGTGCGTGAATCGACGCGGGTGGAGGGCTCGAACGCGGTGCTGGCATTGGCAAACACCAGATAGCGGCCCGGCACCAGTTGGTAGTTCACCCCGCCAAGCCAGGTGAGTTCGCTGGTCCGGTCCCCGATGTGCGGGCGCGCGGCATTCACCCGCCGGTCCTCCACCACCAGGTCGACCATGTCGTAGCGCAACCCCAAAGCGACCACCGTGCGGCCGCGGTCGAGCGCCGCCCGCTCGGTGAGCACCGCCGAGGTGTATCCTGTCGTTTCCGTGCGATCCGCGATGATGCGGCGGTAGGTGTCGGGGCCCAACTCCGGGCGGAAAAAATCGGGGTTGAACGGATCGAACCGCCGGACCGAAAGCGGCAAGGCAGCACGCTCCGTCGAGTCGAGACCCCGATGCACCCGGTCGTATTCCACCCGGGAGGATTCAAGCGACGCCATGAACTTGTGGTCCGCCCGCAACGCATAGAACCGGGCCGTCATGTCAACCTGACCCACCAGCGCCTTGATGTCCTGGTCCTGATGCTGCGGCTCGCGTGTTCCGGCAAACACCTTCTCATCGAGCAGATATTCACCCTTGGTGAAACGGTCATCCTCGATCGTACGCCAGAACCCCTGCGCCCCGGCACGCAGGCTGATCGACTTTGTGGGCTGCCCCTCGAATTGCACGCTGGCGCTGGCCACCCGTTTGTTGATCACGGCATCCGGACCATTGACATGGAAATAGGCGAGCGGCCGGTAGGGACCCATCACCCTGCCCGTGCGGCTCAAACGGAACTCGGGCACGCCGGATCCCGGATTCGCCTTCACCTCTGCATAATCCACCTGGAACAGGGTGCTGGCCGCCCGCGAATGCTTCACCGTGACGGCGCCGCTGATGGTGCGCGTGCGGTTGTAGGAGAAAGCCTCCGGGCCCTTTTTTTCGCGCCAGGAAACCTCCAGCCGGTGCCATGCCTTCTTGTTCACGAGCGGTACATTGAACTCAAAATCCGCGAATCGATCCTGTGCGCTGGATGCACTGAGGATCACGCGACGATACGCATTCGCGCGCGGCCGTGCGGTCATCACATTCTCTATGCCCCCCGGGGCCGCCTTGCCGAGGACGGGCGTCAGCGGTCCCTGGATCCGGTCCCCCCCGCTGCCGTTGATGACCTCAGGAACGCCGCTTTGGGTGAACCCATTGCGCAGACGCGGCGTCGGAAAACCGCGCAGGTTGATTCGCGACACCCCCGCCACGAGGTCCGCCGGGGAACTCATGGCAATCAATCCAAGCTCCATGTTGATCTCCCCGACGTTCTCCGCGTCCTCGGGGCTGGAGGCGATCATGTCATTCGAAAACGGCGGCTCGCTCAACTCCGCCTCCTGAGCCCCCATTCCGGTCGCGTCATAGTTCGTATCTTCGGAGTGGTCCCGCACGAGCAAGGGATCCAGGCGCACCGTCTCCTCATCCGCCGACCGGACCTGCCCCCGCGCCGGGATTTCAATCCCTGCCAGGGCAAACAGAAACAATCCCATGAAAATGCCAATCAATCGACCCATGCCTTCCCGAGTGAAAAGTCCCCACACTCCCATGCCGAGGAGGATTTTGCGTCTAATCGTAAAAATCTTCCCGAAATGTTCCAAATACCTCCCTCAAGCCCCCGCAAAATCCCTGTTGACGAAGCGGCAGGCTCCCCTTTCCTCTCACCCCTCATCCTGTTGGCAAGATAGCTCAGTTGGTAGAGCAGAGGACTGAAAATCCTTGTGTCCCCGGTTCGATTCCGGGTCTTGCCACCATTCTTCGCTTTGCGAGCAGCGGATGGCACGGCCAATCCACCCCTGTGTATCGTTCGGCGAATCGCTGTGAAGGCGGTTTACCACCCGGAGTTCAAAGCC
>CAZOXB010000238.1:0-5959 GCA_964583635.1 uncultured Opitutaceae bacterium
GTGGATTTCAACCGGGTCCTTATCCAGAAAAAGCTGGCCGTGCGGTTCGCCGCGCTCAGCGACGAGGAGCGTTTCAACCAGAGGCCCGCGTTCGAAAAGAAGGAGCGTGTCTACGGCGCGCTGGCGTACGAGCCGTTCCGCTCCACGGCGGTGCGCATGAATTTTGAAACGGGACGCACCCGTGCCAACCGCCCGATCACGGTGCTGCCCTTCAACAGCGCCTCCAGCTATTGGTTCGATGCGGGCCGGCCCGGGTTTGACTGGACGTTCTACGATGACCCCGCGCGCAATCCAGCGGCCGCCACCCAGGTTGCCGGCACCCCGCTTGAGGGACCGTTGATCGGTCAGAATCAGATCTTCGATCTGGCTGCGTTCATTTTCTCCAATCCCTCCGCCTCCGTGCCTGATCTGGCGTTCCGCTCGGCGACCCGCGCCACCACGGGCAATGCGGCCAACGCGATCAAGGCGCAGGTGCTCAATCCGCTCGTCAACCGCGACCGCGCCAACGACACCATCCGTTTCTCGGTGAGTCGCAATGTCGCGGAATTGCCGGGCGCATTCTGGGTAGGTGACAATGTGATGCCCGGTCAGCAGCCCAACGTCGCCCCGGCCGGCATCAAGATGCAGGGATTCACCGATTACAGCGCCTTCGATTTCCAGAACAGGATGATCGATGAGTCATCCCGCCAAGGGGACAGCTTCCATGCCTTCAACATCGCTCTCGAGCAGCGGGCCTGGGAGGATCGGGTGGGCATCGAAGTTGCCTACGACACGCAGCGGGTCGACCGGCGCTCGAAGAATGCAGCCTTCTCCTCGAACAACGCCAACCACATCCGCGTGGATGTGAACAGGGTGCTTCCCACCGGGCAGGCCAACCCGAACTACGGACGCCCCTTCACCACCGCCTACGGGCAGGCAGCCTGGACCAACAATCTCACGGAGCGCGAGACGCTGCGCGCGACCGCCTACCTGAAATACGATTTCAGCGAGCAGAAGGCACCCTGGGCAAAATGGCTGGGCCGTCACACGCTGACGGGCCTTTACGAGCGGAATGCCCTCGATGAGGTCAACTATGGGCACCGCCTGGTCGCCGATGGACCGGCTTCACGCGACATCAGTGCCAGCATCAACGCCTTCGCCCGCCGTCCGGGCATGCTGATTTACCTTGGGCCCTCGATCATCGGCAACACCAACCCGTACCAGCTTGAACCGATCCAGGTGCCTCTTCTCCAGGCGGGACCGGTCGACATTCCCGTTTCCTATTTTGTGCGCGCCGCGAATGCCACCGATCCGGGCGCCTTTGTGAATGCCCCCGCCACGCTCGTTGAGATCAACAATGGCGGCAGCGCCGAGCGCGACGTCATCAAGTCCCAGGCCGTCCTGCTGCAGAGCTACTGGCTGAAGGACCACCTCATCACCCTCGTGGGCTGGCGTCGCGACGAGGATTACTTCCTCCGGGAGGGTATCGGCTTCGTGCCCAATCCCGCGGATTCCAATGATCCGGGCAAGGTCCACTACGGCTTCAACGACTTCAACTTTCCGAATACTCCGCCGCCCAATGTGGCGGAGGAGATCATGACCTACAGCGCCGTGCTGCGCTGGCCGCAGAAGCTGGTCCGGCTTCCCGCGGGCACCGACTTCAGCGTCTTCTACAATCAATCCGCCAACTTCACACCCTCCGGCGGCCGCGTGAACGCCTTCAACGAACCGCTCGCCTCCCCCAAGGGGGACACCCGCGAATACGGCTTCAACCTGTCGCTGCTGCGCGACAAGTTGAACCTCCGCGTGAACTGGTTCGAGACCGAGGTCCAGGGGCAGAGCATGACCCCCTCGGTGTACAACATCGCCACGAACAACGGCGTCCTCCAACTCGCGGACTTCTGGGGTGAGGAGGGCAATGTGAATCCGCAGTTGGTCGCCATGCGCAACGCCGACATCGAGCTGCTCTTCAGCGCCCTGCCGTCGAACTACCGCAGCATTTACGGCTGGGGCATCACGGGCACCGCGCCCAATCTCGCCGCCAACGGCCGGGTTACGCTGTCCGGCAGCGGCGACACGACCGATTTCACCACGAAGGGCACGGAGTTCGAGATCGTCTACAATCCCACGCGGGGCTGGCGCATGCTTCTGAACGTCGCCAAGCAGGAGACCGTCCAGACCAACTCCCTGCCGTTCCTCAAGCGCTTCATCGGCTTGATGACCCCGATCTGGAACCAGCTCCGCGACCGGGTGCGCAACGCCTATCCCGTCGGCTGGCAGCCGGGCGACCCGACCACGGGTTTTCTCACGGTCGGCGACTACATCGACGTCAACGTGCTGGTGCCGTTCGCCACGGCGATCGCCACCGAGGGATCCGCATCCGCCGAGCAGCGCAAATGGCGCGCCAACTTCGTCACGAGCTATGCGTTCGGCCGCGACGGATTCCTCGGCAACCGCCTGAAGGGCTGGAGCGTCGGCGCCGCCGTTCGCTGGCAGGACAAGCTCGGTATCGGCTATCCCACGACACGCAATCCCGATCAGACCGTGACCCTCGACCTGAAGCACCCGTACTACGCTCCCGACGAGACCAATGTGGACGCGTGGATCGGCTACGAGCGCGGCATCTGGAACAATCGGATCAGGTGGAAGGTACAGCTCAATGCCCGCAACCTCATCGCTGACGATGCCGTGATTCCCATCGGCGTGCAACCGTGGGGCGCTCCCTCGACCGTGCGGCTTCCGCCCGAGAAACGCTGGTATCTGACGAACACGTTCACCTTCTGAGGTGCCTCCCGCCAAGCACCCCGGACCATCATGCACCCTTGATCTTTGGAGACTCGCACCCTGGCCTCCACCTCCCGGTTCCCATGTCCCCAATGAACCGCCGGAGCTTTCTCGCCACCTCCGCGGCCGCGTTGACCACGGCCGCGTTCCTCCGCACTTCGCTTCACGCCGCGACCGGCCCCCAGCGCGCCGGAGCGAAAGCCGGCTTTCGCATCTTCGCCTGCGATTGGACGCTGGACAAGCGGTGCAATCCCGCCGCCTTCGAGATGGCCGCCCGGATCGGGCTCGACGGGGTGCAGGTCGACTACGGCTGGCCGCAGGATGGCGGCGGACGTCCCCCGCTCCTGGCCGAGGCCAAACAGGACGAGCTCATGGCAGCCGCGGCGCAGCATCAGGTGCCCATCTGTTCCCTCGCGCTGGGCGCGGTCAATCGCACGCCTTACAAGAGCGCACCCGAGGCGGAACAATGGGTGCTCGACAGCATCACGGTGATGCGGCGGATGAAAGTCCGCGTCGTGCTGCTGCCCTTCTTCAACAGGAACGAACTGAACGGTGACCCGGCCGGCGTGGACGAAGTGATCCGCCGGTTGCGGCGCCTGGCGCCGCGGGCCGAGGAGGCGGGCGTGATCTTTGGGATCGAATCGTGGCTGAAGGTGCCCGAGCTGGAGCGCATCCTCGACGCGGTGAAGTCGCCCGCCATCCAGGTTTATTGCGATGTCGGCAACCTTCAGAAGGTCGGCGAGGACTACGCCGCCGCGATCCGTCACTTCGGCAGGGAGCGCATCTGCGAGGTCCATCTGAAGGACCTGGATGATCTCTACGGCAAGGGTTCGATGAATTTTCCCGCCGTCCGCGCGGCGCTCGACGACGCCGGCTACCGGGGCTGGGTGGGCATCGAAGGCCTCATGATGCCCCTCGGGATTGAGCAAAGCCTCCGTTACGACCTCGACTATCTCCGGCCGATTTTTCCCCGCATGATACCGTGAATCAGCCTCTCTCTTGAACCCCCGCAGCCTTCTGCTTCCGGCCCTGCTCGCGCTCACCGCCGCCATTTCCTCCCCTGCGGCAACCGCTCCCGGTGCGCCACCCGCCCGCCGGCCCAACATCCTCTGGATCACCGCCGAGAACTGCGGGCCTGACTTCGGCTGTTACGGCCACCCCATGGTGACCACGCCGAACGTGGACCGCCTGGCCTGCGAGGGCCTGCGCTACCGGCAGGCCTTCGACACGGCCCCGGTCTGCTCCGCCAGCCGCTCCGCCCTGATGACCGGCATGTATCAGACGACGATCGGCGCGCACAACCACCGCAGCCACCGCATCCCCGGGGTCGACGACCACCACTACCTGCCGGAAGGCGTGCGCCCGTTCCCGCACCGCCTGCGTGACGCCGGTTACTCCACCGCCAACATCACCACCATCGCTGGCAAACCGGTCGGCACGGGCAAGACGGACCTGAATTTCGAGGTGGTCGGCGAGGTGTTGCGTCCGGACGAGCGGCCTCCGGCCGAGGGCTGGGGGAGCCAGGCGATCATCCGGCACAACTTCGGGAACTCGGTCCGCCTGTTCGCCATCACGGAGTGGACGCGGCTGGCCGGGCACCAGCCGTTCTACGCGCAGGTCAACCTGCCAACCGTCGAACTCGGCCCGGTCGACTGGACCGCTGCGCCCAATCAACCCTGGAAGGGCCAGTCGCACCCCGCCACCGTCGATCCGGACCGGGTGGTGCTCCCGCCGTATTACCCGGACGACCCCATCATGCGCCGACACTGGGCCGGTTATCTGGACGCCATCAACGGGCTCGACGCGCGCGTCGGCGAGATTCTCACCCGGCTCGAGGCCGACGGTCTGGCCGACGACACCGTCGTGATCTTTTTCGCCGACAATGGACGGGTCGAACTCCGCGGCCTGGACTGGTGCTATGACAGCGGCGACCGGGTGCCGCTCATCGTGCGCTGGCCGAAGAATTTTCCCGCGCCGCCGCAATACCGCGCCGGCATGACGAGCGAGCAGCTCGTCAGCCTGATCGATCTCACGGCCACCACGCTCGCCATCGCCGGCGTTCCGAAGCCGGCGGGCATGCAGGGTCGGGTTCTCCTCGGGGCCGAGGCGGATCCCGCCCGGGACGTCGTGTTCAGCGCGCGTGACCGGACCGACGAGGCCGTGCAGCGCATCCGCGCCGTGCGCGGCCCCCGTTACCGCTATATCCGCAACTTCATGCCCGAGCAGGCCTTTCTCGCGCCGCACCGCTACAAGGAGGCTTGGTTCCCCGCGGTGCCGCTGCTGCGGGCCTGGCAGGCCCGGGGCGGATTATCCGACGCGCAGCGCACGCTCGTCGCCGACCGGCTGCCGGATGAGGAACTCTACGACACCGCCGCCGATCCCTACGAGATCCACAACCTTGCCGCCTCCAGCCACCCCGGGCACCAGCGCATCCTGCGGGAAATGCGCGCCACCCTGGAGCGCTGGATCGTCGAGACCGACGACCAGGGCCGCTTCCCCGAGCCGCCCGCCGTGCTGGAGTTCTGGCATGACTTCTACCGCAGGCTGTTCCCCGTCCTGCCGACGGCCCCCAATCCGCCCTAGCCCCGGACCGCGCATGGTCCACGGTTGCTCCCAGCCGCCCGCCGTTCCGTCATCCGGCGCCGATCACACTTCCCGCCGCAGGTTTCTTCGTCGGCCGGCATCCTGACTGGCGCCGGGGTCGACGGGGCTCAAGCAGTGCGGGCGGGCGCGGAGTTGGGAGTTGACGGGGGGCGTTGGGTTGCTGGAGTGCCGGGCATGGCGAGACGGATGCGTTTGGAAACCGAGGGCGGAGCAAATCACGTCGGGGAGCCGCGCCATTGCCGGGCGAATGTGGTCCCGCCCCACGTGGCTGAGGCTGCCACTCTGAAGCGTCGCGACCATGGGCCTGTGACCAGACCTTCCGGCAAGACTCAACTCCGGTCATGACCATGCGCGGGCCCGTGGGAATGGACGGCGGGATGCGGGGCGGCTTGATCCGGATGCGTGTACACGCTGTCGTTGCGGCTCACATGCTGCCACGATTCTCCATGGAATGTCCGCCCGACCAGCGCCTCAAGAAAGAACCGCATCACCTTTGTCTTGGCGATCCGCTGGGGCAGTGCTTTGTGGATTCCAATTGGCAATCAAGACTAGACTGAGCCGGAATTCAGCTGATCCTTGTATCACCACGGAG
>CAZOXB010000239.1:0-5914 GCA_964583635.1 uncultured Opitutaceae bacterium
TCGCCCCCGATTTGCCTCTGGCGGCTTGCCACTAAGAAACCGGAAGAACCTCCCATGCCATTGGGCGGCGGGCCGAGGTTCGGGATCGAGCGGAATGCATCCAGGACGGCACGATCAAAGTCACCGCTTCCACTGCCGCCGATGACTCGGGTGCCGGTGATGACTCCGCCCGACGATATGCTGAACTGTAGTTCGACGGACAGCTCGTCGCTGAAGTTGGCTTCCACCATCGTCTGCCGGATACGCGCGACGATCATCGAAATATACGCCGACATCATGTCCGCCTCCGCGCGTGACTGGGCGGTGCCCCCTGCCCCCTCCCGGGTGGCACTGGGAGCCGCACCGCTCATGCCCTTGCGAATGCCATCGGCGACCGACGGAACCCTGGCAGACGCCCCCGTTGATTTGGTCGCCGCGGCCTTGGCCGCCTTGCTGGCCTTGTCAAACTCGGCCTTGGTCATTTGCGCCCCCTTTGCTTCCTCCTCCTTGCGCCGGAGTTCGGCTGCCTTCTTCTCGCGCTCCGCCTGAACTTTCGCCGCCCTGGCCTGATCCGCCTTGAACTTCTTTTCGATGTTGGCTTTCCGCTTCTCCGAGAGCCGCAAGATATTTTTCGTGAAGTCGGCGGGCTTCGTCTCCACGGGCTTCGGCGGAGCCGGTTTGACTGCCGGGCTGGCAGCGGGAACGACTGCAGGAGCCGGGGCCGCTTGCAGCGGAGTCTGTTGCGCGGGAGTGAGCGGCTCCGGCTCGGGTTGGCGCACGGGTGTGACAATGGGCGGCAGTGTCACCTGCTCCATTCCCGTGGCGCCGGGTTCTCCGGCCGCAGGAGCCTCGGTCGCCGCGTAATTTGTCCCCTCGCCTCCGACCAATGTGAAGATCTTCGGACCGTCATCGGCGTTCCGTTTGGCCAGGTATACGGAGAGCAGGATCAGGGCCACCACCAGCGCGTGCAGGCCGAGCGAGGCGGCGTAAGCGCTTGGCGAGCGGGCGTTCATGGTGGCAGGGCTGCTGATCCTCAATTCTCGGTCTGGGTATCGATCCAGAATTTTAGCAGATTGGCCTGTTTGAGCAAATCCATCACACGGACGACCTGCTGCAGCTGCAACGTCATGTCCGCGCGCAGGCGGATGACCGGGCGCATCTCCTCCGGCTGGTCGCCAAGAGCCTTCAGTCGCATCGACAACTCGTCGTAGCTCACCGGTGTGCTGCCGAGGTAGAAGTTGCCCTGCCGGTCGATGACCACGATCTGGTAGCGCTGCTTTCGGTCGACTGGCGGCTGCACACTCTTGGACTCGAAGGGCAGGTTGACCGCCATCGACTGCTCCGGCTGCATAAGCGGAGCGGTCATCATGAAAATCAGCAGGAGCACGAACGCCAGGTCCACCAGATTGGTGACGTTCAGATCCGACAGCGGATGGGCCGTGCGGTGACGCCTGAAGGTGCGGGCCATGGCTATTTCGATTCGAGTTCGATGCGGTCAGCCAATGAGCTGGCAAAATTCTCGAGTTCGGTGATGAGTCGTCGGGTCGTCGACAGCAGGAAATTGTAACCGAATACCGACGGGATGGCGACGACCAGACCTGCGATCGTGGTCAGCAGCGCGGCCGAGACGCCGGGGGCGAGGTTCTGGATGCTCGCCGTCTGCGCCCCCGATGCGGTAATTGCGTCGAAGGCCTCCATGACCCCCCAGACCGTCCCGAGCAGGCCGAGAAACGGCGCCCCGGAAACAATCGTTGCGAGAAAAATCATCGATGCCTCGTAGCGCAATGTCTGCCGCGCAATGGCGCGCTGAAGCGCGTTTTCCGCGTGTTCGAGCCGGGCACGACTTGAATCCCCCCCTTTCTCCTTGAGGATCGATGCCGCCCGCCAATAGGATTCCACAGCATCGGCGAAGAGATCCGCGTACGGAATCGACCGTTTATTGCGGTAGGATTCCGGCAGGTCGAGGAGGGTGCGTTCATCCCGGAGACGCTGTTCAAAGGCGAGGTTGAGCGTGCGCATCTGGCGCAATTCGTTGCGCTTACCCAGCATGACGGCCCAGGCGATCATGCTGGAAATGGCAAGGCCGACGGTCAGGGTCTGTCCCACGATGTCGCAGCGCAAGAAGACATCGATAAGGTTGGCGGCGGCGAAGACTGGGAAAATCATTTCATGGGTCCCGTGGGCACGGGACGGAATGCATCTGAGGGCGCCAAACGCGGCGATTCAATGGCAAATCAGACCTTGGGAGAATCTGTTTGCCGCTATCGCCAGCCGGCCATTCGCTCTTCGGAATCACAAGAGCTGCGTTCGGAATCTTCAAACCTGCTCGCCAAGCTTCCTGTCCTCACCCATTTTCGACAAATGCCCTCGAAACAGACTCGTTCCGGCAAACTCATTTCCTTTGAAGGATCGGAGGGAAGTGGAAAATCCACGCAGATCGCGCGGCTGGCCACGCGGCTCCAGGCGCTGGCGCGCGATGTCGTGACGGTCCGCGAACCGGGCGGCACGGAAATTGGGGAGCAGATTCGCAACATCATCGTCCACAATTCCAAGGGCGAGGAGATGTGCGCCGAAACCGAACTGCTGCTGTTCGCCGCTGCACGCGCGCAACTGGTCCGCGAAGTCATCGCTCCGGCACTGCTTAGAAAGACGATCGTTCTGAGCGACCGCTATCTGGATTCGTCCACGGTTTATCAGGGAGTCGCCCGAAACCTGTCGATGGACCCGGTGAATCAAATCAACCTGTTCGCCGTCGGCAACTTGATACCTGACATCACGGTTGTCATCGACGTGCCGACCGACGTCAGTCTTGCCCGTATCCGTCGTCGGGCATCGGATCTTCCGGACCGCATGGAACGGGAGAACATCGATTTCTACACCAAGGTCCGCGAGGGCTACCTGGTTCTGGCCAAGGGATTGCCGGAGCGGTTTATCGTGGTTGACGGAACAAATCCGGAAGATGTCGTCGAAAAGAAGATCTGGGCCGCAATCAAGGACCGCCTCGATTGAAGCAGACGGCGATTCCGGGATTCCGACGGTAGCTGCCGGACTGATTCCAGCGGTTGTCCTTGGGCGCCGTACGGATCACCTAACCCGATGACCTCCGATCACATTGCTCCCGCTCCGTGGGATCCGGCTCTGGCGGGCACCCCGAGCGTCGCGGTCATTGAGCGGGCAATCCAACGCCACCGCCTGTCGCACAGTCTCATGCTGACCGGCGATGACCTGACCACCTTGGAGCGGGTGGCCACCGGCATTGCCGACCGCCTGCTCAACGGTCCCGAATCGACGGCTTATTTTTCGCCGGGACAACACCCCGACTGCTTTGCCCTTCGTCCCGCCGGAAAGATGCGGCTGATTTCTGCGGATTCAACGCGCAACCTGATCAACAAGATCCAGGTCTCCGGCAATGTCTCGCCCCGCAAGGTCGCCATCATCCATGAAGCCGACCGCATGAACGTGGCGGCGGCGAACATTTTCCTGAAAACGCTCGAAGAGCCGCCTGCCAACACCACGCTCCTTCTGCTCACGCGGCGCCCTTATGCGCTGCTGCCCACCATCCTCAGCCGGGTGCTGCATTTCCGATTTCCCTTTGCCGCCTCGCCGGTGGCTGCGGCCGGCTGGGAGGCGTGGATGGCGGATTACCGCGCTTGGATAGATCGGCTTGCGTCCGGCACCATGAGCGACCGGAAAGCGGCTGCCGACTCCCTGTTCATGCTGTACGGGCTGGTGGCCCGTTTCGGAACAATCCTTGAAGCAGCAGCCGCGGCTGAGTGGAAGGAGCAGAAGGCCAGGCTCCCGGACGGCGTGGATGAAGATGAGGAAATCGCCATCGAAATCGGCATTGCGAACGGACTCAGAATCCGGCTGTTTGCGGAGATCGCCAAAGGCACCCGCGCCGCTGCGGAAGTTCGCCTGCAGGCCGGAGAAGACGCCGCTCGCCGGGCGGTGATCGCGGCGATCGACAAGCTCGAGCACATGAGCGGACTCCTTCGCGTCAACTTGAACGAATCCGCCGCATTGGAGCAGTTTCTGCTACACAGCCTGCGCATCTGGTCGCGACAATAATGACGGTTTCAAGTACCAGAGGATCCAACCGCCGGGATCGCCAAAGCGTTTACCCGAGCACAGCCTTCACGAACTGCCCGCGACTCTCCATATGTGGATTATGGCCTGCGTCCGGCAGCCGGGTCACGCGGGCGCTGGGGAAATGGCGCCGGATTTTCTCCTCGTCCGCCGGCAGAACGTAGCGCGACCTGCCCCCGACAATGAAATGGGTTGGGCCTTCGAAGTGGTCATCCTCCTTGAGCGAGTCCTTCTCGAGCAGCGGCAGCGCCTTTGTCAGCGCCGCCAGGTTCACGGACCATCTCCAGCCGCCCGCCTCGGTTCGCTCGAGGTTTGTCGTCAGGAATTTTCGCATGCTCCAATCCGGTACGCGTAATTCAAACCGAAGTTCGGCTTCACCGCGCGACTGCAGGATCGCAAGATCGAGTTCGTTCATGGCTGCGAATTCGGCCCGATGTGCCCGGGAGAGATAATTTTTGGGAGCAATATCGACGACGACCAGGCGTTCCACCCGTTGAGGATGACGGCAGGCCAGCAACATGGCGACCTTGCCGCCGAGGCTGTGCCCCAGCAGCGTGGTCCTGCCGATCCCTTCCCGATCGAGCCACCTCAACACATCGTCCATCATTGCGACGAACGTGCAGTCGTCATCATGCGGCGAGCTACCGTGATTCCTCAGATCGAGGGCGAAAACGTGGAAGGCGGAGGAAAGGTCACGTCCGGCAGTTTGCCAGTTGCGCGAGGATCCGAGCAATCCGTGCAACAGAACGAGGGGCGGCTTCCCCGTGGTTCCAAGGTCACGATGCGCAAGCGCGATCATGCGGTGGAGCAAAGCGGCAGGAGTGCTCGGCGTATGGAATCATTGTCACTGGCATCCCACAGGATCTGAGGGAAAGCGGTTGACGGTGCCCGGGTTCGCCGGTCGCGATAGCGACCGAGTGTGAAAAAAACTTACCGTGTAAGGACAACTCCATCCAAGAGCAATATGAGCGTGTTCGCCCAGCTGTGCAATTTCATACCGGGCTTTTTGGTGGAGAATCTGTCGAAGGAATATGGCGTGGACGAGAAGGCTCGGACGTTCGGGGCTCGGAGTCACCTGGTGGCGTTGCTGTTCGGGCAGCTGACGCACGCGATCGGACTGAACGACGTTTGCAACGGGTTGCGGCATTACGTGGGCTGGCTGGCGAAGATCCGGGAAGCGACACCGCCGAGGTCGAACTCGACGGCAAGCCAGGATTCGCCGATCGGGAAAAATACATGATCCAAGCCGACTACCTTTTCTGAGCCTCGCCCGATTGTGACTGTGACGACGGTCACCTCATTGCTCGCGATCCATGCCCATCCGGGGTTTTCCACGGGAGAAAATTTCTATTGCGTGAGTGGCATCGTGGCAGTGCACGCCTCCCGCCGCGCCGGAGAAAAAACGAAGTTGCATGAAATTCCTCTTGTCTTCGCGCCCGCGTTCCGATCGATCTGAGGGCGCCCCGATTCCCCGAAAGTTTCTCCACGGTTCATTCTTGGGGAATCGGATTTACCCCATGAATGCCCCCCCCCCCCCGGCTTTTGCGGATTTGTTTTGGATAGGGCGTCATCTCAACGGCGCATTTCTTCGATCGTCGATAGAGTTGATTTCGCGTGAGCGGCGCTCGTGTGGCGGATCGCCTCCTTTTCGCTCATGGCCATCAGTTCTATATTGTGCGGGGCCCATGCAGTAAGAATGACTGCCGCACACCCGCATTTCCAACGCCGCAGACGTGAATCTCGTATTCCCGAGTCGTCCTTGTTCTCGAAAGAATGTATGAAGCTGAACGTACGCTGCGTGAGAGGTTATAGTGTTTTTGGGTTCATACTTTTGATGGTTGCCGCTCAG
>CAZOXB010000240.1:0-5893 GCA_964583635.1 uncultured Opitutaceae bacterium
TCTTCGGGTTTTCTGGTACTTCCAAAAATTATTGCTTCTACTTTTATACTTCCGGTTGTGTGGCGGTGGCGGCGGGGGAAAGGGATCCTGGGCCGGAGGAGGAGGGAGGTGTGGCCGGTACGGAACCAGTGCTCATCGAAGAGAGAAGCCCATGTTCAGACAGCAAAGCAGGGGCGTCAATGCATGGATTGGCCTCCGAGGCTGCAACTGTGGGGGTGTTCAACGCTCGAAACTGACATCCGGCCTGAATAATTTTGTGGATTCCCCCTTTCATTCTCTGCGAGGGTAGACGTCGCGTATGAATCCGGTTCTCAAACTCTTGGCAGAAGGCGGCAGTCTCACGACGGCGCAGATGGCGCAGGTCCTCGGGCTTTCCACGGAGGAGATCGATCGGCAGTTGGAAGAGCTCAAGAAGGAGAAAATCTTCCTCGGCTGGCGCCCGGTGCTCGACCTCTCCAATGAATCCGCTGCCGCCGTCGCCGTCAGGGCCGTGATCGAGGTGAAGATCACCCCGGAACGTGGCGGTGGCTTCAACCGCCTCGCCGACCGCATCAGCCGCTTCGACGAAGTCGAGTCGGCCTACCTGATGTCCGGCGGCTATGACCTGCTGGTCTTTGTGCATGGCAGGACGCTGCAGAAGGTGGCGGCCTTCGTTTCGGAGAAACTCTCGACCATCGAGGGAGTTCTTTCCACCTCCACGCATTTCATGCTGCGGTGTTACAAGGAGCAGGGTTTCCTGCTCGAGACCAACGATTCGCAGGCGGCGCGGCTGAACGTCACTCCCTGACCGTCCGATCCCTTCTTTTCCGAACATGAGAGACGACTCGAAACGGTGGATCGCACGTCATGTTGCCACGCTTCCCAAGAGCGGCATCCGCGATTTCTTCGAACTGGTGGCCAAGATGAAGGGCCAGGACGTGATTTCCCTCGGCGTGGGCGAGCCTGATTTTGTCACACCCTGGCACGTGCGTGAGGCTGCCATCTTCGCGCTTGAACGTGGCAAAACCTATTACACGTCCAATCTCGGCACGATTGAACTGCGCCGGGCCATATCCGCCTACGTGGGGGAACATTTTTCCATCGGGTACCGGCCGGAGGATCAGGTGCTGGTGACTGTGGGAGTGAGCGAGGCGCTGGACCTTGCCTTCCGCGCGTTCTGCAATCCGGGAGACAAGGTGATGTTTCACCAGCCCTGCTACGTCTCCTATCATCCGAGCATCACCCTTGTGCACGGCGAGGGCATCGCGGTGCCGACCTACGCCAAGGACAATTTTGCGCTGACCGCCGAGGCTCTGCGTGCCGCGTGGCAGCCGGGGGCGAAGATCCTCATGCTCAACCTGCCGTGCAATCCGACGGGCGGCACCTGCAGCCATGAGCAGCTCCAGAAGATCGCCGACTTCTGCCGTGAGAAGGACCTGCTGGTCCTCAGTGACGAAATCTATTCCGAGCTCACCTTTGAGGGACAACACACCAGCATCGCCAGCTTTCCCGGCCTCTTCGAGCGCACGATCTTTCTGCACGGATTTTCCAAGGCATTTGCCATGACCGGCTGGCGGATCGGCTACGCGTGCGGCCCCGCCGAACTCATCGACGCGATGATGAAGGTCCACCAGTATTCGATGATGTGCGCCTCGATCATCGCCCAGGAAGGCGCCCTCGAGGCGTTGACCCACGGGTGGGACAATGTTCTCAAGATGCGCGAGCAGTACCACCGTCGCCGTGATCTGATTGTGCGGCGCTTCAACGAAATCGGCCTGACCTGCCACTCGCCCCGGGGATCGTTCTATGCATTTCCGAACGTGCGCAGCACCGGCATGACCGAGAAGGAATTTGCGGTTGGTTTGCTTCAACAGGAGAAAGTCGCGGTCGTCCCTGGTACTGCCTTCGGCGAAAACGGGCTCGGTCACGTGCGCGCCTGTTTTGCGACCAGCTACGAGCAAATCGGCGTGGCCTGTGACCGCATGGAGCGGTTTCTTGCCAGCTCAAGCCGCAAGGCAAGTTAAACGCGAAGGTGCGCAGAGGCGGAGGAACGCGATGGCAGGATGTCCGTGAAGAGGCTTCGTCGCGTCTCCTTTGCGTCTTCGCGACTTTGCGTTTTCAACCGTGCATAGGAAGCTGGCCTTTATGCGGGGCATTCCTCCTACTTTGCGGTTCGCATGTCACGCACCGTAGCCATCGTCGGTCGGCCGAACGTCGGGAAGAGTCGGCTTTTCAATCGTTTGGCCCGCAAACGCATCTCGATCGTCCATGATCAGCCGGGTGTGACGCGCGACGTCATCAGTGCAAAAATCGCCGATGGCGCGTATACGCTTCTCGACACCGGAGGACTGGGCTTGAAAGGCGGCGAGACGGCCAGGCAACTGATTGCCGCCTCCGAGCAACAGGTTGATTTCGCGATCGAGGCCGCCGACCTCGTTGTATTCGTGATCGACGGAGTCGAGGGGGTGACGGCCCTGGACGAATCGATTGCCCGACGGCTTCGTCAGACGAAGAAGCCGGTGGTCCTGGCGGTCAACAAGGCCGACTTCGGCGTGGAAAAGGTAGATGTCGGCCAGGCGCACCGCCTCGGCTTCGGTGAACCGGTCTACGTCTCGGCGGAGCATGGTCGCGGCGAGACGGAGTTGCGCGAGGCGATTCTGAAACACATCGGCACGGTCGGTGAGGAGGAACCGACGCCCGAGCGCACTTCGAGTGATCCCTTGTGCGTCTGCTTCGTCGGCCGGCCGAATGTCGGCAAATCCTCCCTGAGCAACCGGCTCCTCCAGAGCGACCGGCTGATCGTGAGCCCGGTGCCCGGCACCACCCGCGACGCGGTGGAAATCCCCTTCCAGTTCAAGGGGCGCGACGGCCGGCTGCATCCCTTCCGGCTCATCGACACCGCGGGCATCCGCGCCCAGACCAAGCTGTCATCGCCGGTGGAGTATTTTTCACGCCTGAGGTCCCTGGATGCGATCAGGGATACCGACGTGGTCTTCATCGTGCTCGACGCCATCGACGGGGTCACGCAGCAGGACAAGGCCATCGCCGGCGAGGCCGTCAAGGAGCACAAGCCGATCGTTGTGGTGGTCAACAAGTGGGACCTCGTGCACAAGGCCTTCAAGGAACCATCGGGCATCCAGGGTTTTGAGAGCGAGCGTGACTATCGCGAGAAGTATGAGCGCGCGGTGTTCGAGCGGCTGTTCTTCACTCCGGGATCGCCGCTGGTGTTTGTGTCGGCGGTCAGCGGATACGAGGTGGATCGCATGCTGAATGCCGCGGTGCGGCTGCATCGTGAACTTGACCGGAAGCTTCCCACCGCGAAGTTGAACGAAGTTCTTGGATTCCTTGCCGAAAGGAATCCGCCCCCGGCCATCGGCGGGAGGCGATTCCGCATCTATTACGCGACGCAGACGGGCAACCGCCCCTTCCGCATCCGTTTGTTCTGCAACCGCGAGGAGAAGCTGACGGAAAGCTATCGTCGCTACCTCGAGGCGGGAGTCGTGGATGCCTTTGGCCTCGAGGGCTGCCCGATCCTCTTCGATCTGGTGGGCAAGGAACGCGAGGCCCGCGCGGCGATCTCCCCGGCCGCTGAACGCGGGGAAAAATCCGCCCGGCGTACGCCGCGCAATCGTCACAAGTCACTGGAAAGACTCCCTCAGCATGAAACGCTCGAAGACTAGCTATCGGGGCGGTGAAGCCCTCGTCCTTTCTACTCCGGCACTCGAACTGGTGGTGACCGCCTCGGTGGGACCCCGGGTGATCTCCCTGCGCCTGAAGGAGGGGGACCGGGGCAACGTATTCCACGAGTTTCCAGCCGACGAGGTTCGCAGCAATGGCTACTATCTGCGCGGAGGCCACCGCCTCTGGCATTCGCCGGAAAACAATCCGCGCACCTATCAGCCGGATGATCTGCCTCTGCTCGTCAAGGAACTCCCCAAGGGAGTGTCGCTGACCCAGCCCGTGGAGCCGAAGACCGGCATGCAGAAGGGCATGCGCATCGAGCTGCTCGGCGAGCGTACGGTCAAGGTGACCCATTCCCTGGTCAACCGGGGGCTCTGGCCGGTTGAAACGGCACCGTGGGCGCTGACCATGCTCCGGGGTGGCGGCTACGGTGTCCTGCCGCTTCCGCCGAAGGGCGACCACGCGCGGGGTGATTTCCTGCCGACCTATTCGCTGGTGCCATGGAGTTACACGGACCTGTCGCTGCCGCTCTGGAAACTGCACCGCGATTTCATTGGCATCGATGTGGCGCTGGCCGATCGATCGCAGAAACTCGGCATCACCCATTATCCCGGCTGGTCCGCCTACTGGATCGACGGGACGACCTTCGTGAAGTTTGCGGAATTGGTGGAGGGAGGACGCTATCCGGACATGGGTTGCTGCTTCGAGGCATTCACGAACGGCAGGCTGCTCGAGTTGGAGACGCTCGGCACCTTCGGTTTGCTGGCGCCGGAGGCGACCGCGACGCATGTGGAACACTGGTGCCTGTTGGACAAACTCGACCGGCCCGACTCGAAGGAGTCGTTTGAGGCGCTGGCCAGGGTCGTGGGTGCATGGCTGAAGAAGATCTGAGTGCGCCGCGCGTGGCCGAGCCTCTCCGCATCGTTTTCCTGGGATCCGATCCGATTGCGCTCCCGGGCCTGGAATGGCTGGAAGCCAGCGGCAGGGACATCGCCCGTCTGGTGGCTGTCTTCACCCAGCCCGACCGGGCGTCGGGTCGTGGACAAAGGCCGGCATCCAATCCGGTCAAACAATGGGCCCTCGCGCGGTCCCTGCCGGTCTTTCAACCTGAAAAACTGACCGGCAGCGTGCGCGAACAGCTGCATGCGCTCCGTGCCGATCTTTCGCTGGTGATGGCGTACGGACACATCCTGCGCGACGACTTCATAGCGACACCGCGCTTGGGCACGCTGAACCTGCATGCCTCGCATCTGCCGCGTTACCGCGGCGCCTCGCCCATCCAGACGGCCATCGCCCAAGGCGAGACCGCCACGGGCGTGAGCCTGATGCGCATCGTGCGGGAGCTGGACGCAGGCCCGGTTGCGGAGGTGGCCCCGGTGAGCATCGACGCGGCAGACACCGCGCTTGAGGTCGAGGCCAGGATGGCGGCCGCGTGCGGTCCCCTGCTGGGTGCTACGCTTCCGCGGCTTGCGGCCGGCACGCTCACCTTTGTTGAACAGAATCACACCGCTGCGAGCTACTGCCGGCGCTTGGTGAAGGAGGACGGTGCGCTCGATTTCACACGCAGCGCGGGCGAGATCGCGGCGCGGATTCGCGGATTGTTTCCCTGGCCGGGCTGCACGGTGGAGGTTCGGGGGACCGTGCTCAGGATCGGGCTGGCGGAGGAGGAGGTGTCGGCTGGCCACGTGGCAACTGCGGCTGAGCCCGGCACCGTGCTGGGCGCGGATGCCCGCGGGCTTCGTGTGGCGACGGGGAAGGGCGTTGTGCGTTTCCTGAGACTGCAGCGGCCGGGCGGAAGGATGCTGCCGGCGGGGGAGTTTCTCCGTGGCTTTCCGATTGATGCGGGCACGGTCCTGCCCTCCCTTCCGATGCCGCCCCTGGTTTCGGCGCAACCCTTTCCGCATCGTCCCGCGGGGTGACTCGCAAAGCATCAAAAGCTCCCTTGTTTTCCAACGTCACCTCCCGCAATCTTTCCCCATGCGACTTCTTGCCCTTTTCCTTGTCCTCGGGCTGATCCCGGTGCGGGGGCAGTCGAACGTCGAGTTCGCGAACTTGCGTGAAGACGTGCGGCTCCTGGTCCAGCGGGTTGGTGAACTGACCCTGCGCGTCGAGCAGCTTGAGTATGAGAACCGGCAGCTCAAGCAGCAGAACGACGGCACCGGCCGCGGATATGCGACGGTGTCCCAGGTGAACGAGATGCTGGGTGAAATCAACCGTTCCGTGAAAGCGATGC
>CAZOXB010000241.1:0-5805 GCA_964583635.1 uncultured Opitutaceae bacterium
ATCGGCAGTGCAGCCTGGGGTCCCGTCACCCAAAGGAGAGCCACGCTCTCGGCGGACGCCTGCCAGTCATGCGCCCTGCCCCGTGGATAAATGGCATGAATCACGGGCTCCGCATGACCTGCCCAGAGCAGCGCGGCCTTGATGCACATCTGCCCATCCGCCAGTACAAAGTTCTGCAGGGAGATCGAGCCGCCATCGTTGAATACGATGCGTGCGAGACCCTTGTGATAACTGACGGAGCGTTGTGATGGCTGGGATGCCGTGGCGGCTCCCTGCTCCGTCAAGGCGGTCTGTATCTGAGAAAGGAACGAAAGGAGTCGTGGAGCCATAGGGTTCGGTGCTTTGAAAGCGACCTCGGCACAATTTTCTCCCTTCTTTAACAAGAAATTCCGGACTTCCGGGCATTTAGCTGATGTATTTCATCGCAGGTGTGTCATGGTGAACTTCCGCATCTAGCGATGAGCGATCACGAAACGACATCTTTGGAACCCGCCCGGGACGATACGCCGCCACTTCCGTCCCCGTCAGTTCGAAAGCTTCTGGCAGATTCCACCAAGAGTGTCGCCATTTTGGATCAATCTCGCAACGGACGGATCGTCGAAGCGAACCTGGCCTTTGAACGCCTGACGCAATATCCCAATGCAGGCGCGTTAGGCAATCCATTGCAATTCGTCCTTCCCGGCAACCAATGGGAAGCCTTCGAGGCCAGCCTGCGGGATCTGCAGATTTTTCATGGCACCTTGGAGGTGAAGCGCCGTGACGGAGCGGTCCTTCACGTCGATGTCGGCACCTTTCCACTTTGCAGCGATAATCGCCCCATTCGCCACTGGGCCGTTGTCCTCGACGACGCGAGCGTCAGGCGGACAAACGAGATCGCCGTGCATCGCAGCGAGGAACAGCACCGGCTCCTCGCTGCCGCGATCCGTGATCTCGTCACCGTCCACCGGCCATACACGGGCCGGTGCATCTACGCGTCGCCGGCCTCGCGGACAATCCTCGGCTACGAACCGGATGAAGTCACCGCACTTTCGCTCTACGACCTCATCCACCCGGAGAATCTGCCATATGCACGCAAAGTGTTCGACAGCCATGTGAACGGTCGTGCGGAAAGCACCTTCATCCATCGCCTCCGGAAAAAAGCCGGCACTTACTCATGGGTGGAGACCACCAGCAAGACCCGCCGTGGCGAGGATGGCGGAGTCGAAATTGTGTCCGCGATTCGCGACATCAGTCGCCGAAAGGAAGCCGAAGCCCGGCTCACCGCGATGCACGGGCTCCTGAGCGCGGTCTATGAGGCGGTGCCGCTCGGCCTGTGCCTCATCGACAACCGGAGTTACGTGCAGCTCTGCAATCGTTCGTTTTCCAACCTCTTCTCCGCCGAACCCGCCGAACTGGCCGGAAGGCCCATCGCCTCCAGCCTCCCACCCGGCGAGATCGCTTTCGCCAGCGGTCGCACCGGTGAGATCCATGCATTCGAGGCGCAACGGCGCAACGGCAGCAACTTCCCCGCCGAGCTCACGGTGACCCCGATCCAATTTACCGAGGAAACCTGGCGCCTTCTGACGCTGACCGACCTCACGGAGCGACGCCGCATTGAGGCGAGGCTACGCGAGGCCCGGCAGTTGGAAAGCCTCGGCACGCTCGCCGGCGGCATCGCTCACGATTTCAACAACCTGCTCACGATCATTCTCGGGTATGCCGGCTTGCTCACCGATGGTGCCCAGGACCCCGATGCGCTTGCCCGCGCGACCCGGGCAATCATCGAGGCCGGGCGCCGCGGTGCGGACGTTGTTCGCCAACTCCAGTTGTTCGCGAATCAGCACGACGCCGAGTTTGTCCCCACCGATCTTCAGGCACTCATCGAAGAAACCATCGAGCGGACCAGCGCGGACTGGCCTTCCCACGTACAGGTGTCGTGCACGTACACCATCGCCGACGCCACGCTCCCAATCGACCCCACCCAGGTTGCGCTCGGCCTGCAGCATCTCCTGCGGAACGCATGTGATGCCATGCCACAGGGTGGCATGATTCACATACGCACGGCGGAGAAACATGGCTCCGGTGGCCCCGCCGCTGAATCGGCATCCGCGCTGCAGGTGACGATCGAGGACAATGGCCATGGCATGGATGCCTCCACCCGGGCACGCATCTTCGATCCCTTCTTTGCCAAGGACAAAAGCCCCACGGTCCGTGGCCTCGGCCTCGCCGTTGTCTACGGCATCATGCGGGCACACAACGGTACCATCGAGGTGGACAGCGCCCCTGGCCAGGGCACACGCGTCCACCTTTCGTTCCCTCGAACCCATCCTGCATCCTCTCTCGGCGAACCCCCACCCGATCTTTCCGGCATGCCTCCGAAAAGCCATCCTGCTCGCAACTGTGTCCTGGTGGTCGAAGATGAAACCGAGATCGGCACCCTCTGGGAGAAGGTATTCGCCGCCGAGGGGATTCCCATGTACTGGGCCCGGGACGGCGAAGAGGCATTGCGACTCTTTGCCAAGCATCGGGATGAAATCGGCCTGCTCTTCACTGACATCGGACTTCCCGGCATCGATGGGTGGGAGGTGGCCCGCCGCATTCGCGCGGAGATTCCCACCCTCCCCCTCCTCCTCGTGAGTGGCGCCTTCAAACCGGGAGATCGCACCCAGACCGAACTCGCCGAACCCGCAGTCTGCCTCTCCAAGCCGTTCCCTCCTTCGGAGGTCATCGCCCGCGTGCGCGCCTTGCTCCCGGCAACCAACTGATTCCAAATTGCGATGAAGATGAGACTGAACTCGAACCGGGAAGGCAGAGTGCACCACGGATGCGCGGCGAACCCGGAGGCAAGAACTCCTGGCCGACCTCCGGTCTCTCTGTGCCTCCGTGATGATACAAGGATTGGCTGGAGTCCGGCTCAGTTTCGTCTTGATGGCCAATTGGAATAAGGATCGCCCCGTCTGCCTTTCGCCTTTTCACCCACCTCTGAACACGCATTAATCGCCCTCCTCCCACCCTGCGGAACTGAGCAAACCCATGTCTCTTGAACGAATCCTTGTCCTCGACGACGAGCCCATCATCCAAAAGGTCCTTGAGGAACTGTTTCGTCGAAAGAAATATACCGTCAGCATTGCGGGAACGATCGCCCAGGCGGAGGCACTGATCGCCCGTGAAAGCTTCGACCTGGTGATGCTTGATGTCCGCCTTCCGGATGGCGACGGGCAACAGTTGCTGGAACGTCTTGCGGCCCTGCCCGATCGTCCGCTCGTGGTCATGATGACGGGGCACGGGACAATTGAAAGCGCCGTGGCATGCATGCGCGGTGGTGCCTTCGATTACCTCATCAAACCATTCTCTCCCTCCCAGATCGAGATCGTGCTCAAGAAGGCCGATGCGTTCCGTCAGTTGGTGAAGGTCAACCGCTACTTCAGCGAACAGGATGGTGGCGACGGTGATCTTCTCGGCCGCACGCTGCCGATCCAGCGCCTCCGGCAGTTGATCGAACGCGTGGCACCCACGGACGCCACCGTGCTGATCACCGGGGAGAACGGCACCGGCAAGGAAATGGTCGCGCGTGAGCTCTGGAAGAACTCCCCACGCCGCACCGAACCCTACATCAAGGTCAATTGTGCGGCACTTTCGGAGCAGCTGATCGAGAGCGAACTGTTCGGGCACGAGAAGGGATCGTTCACCGGTGCAACCGATCGCCGCGAGGGTCGGTTTGAACTCGCCAACAAGGGCACGCTGCTTCTCGACGAGGTCTCCGAGATTCCGGCCAACCTGCAGGCCAAGCTCCTGCGCGTGTTGCAGGAACGGGAATTTGAGCGGGTCGGCGGCACCAAGACGATCAAGGTCAATGTCCGCATCCTCGCCACGTCGAATCGCGATCTCATCCAGTTTGTCGAGCGAGGATCATTCCGCTCCGACCTCTATTACCGGCTGAACGTCTTTCCGGTCCACGTCCCCCCCCTGCGCGAGCGTCCCGACGACATCATGCTTCTGGCCGAGTCGTTTCTCCGCCGTTTTGCACGCAAGCACGGATTGAAGATCCCCGGTTTCACCGACAACGCCTCCGCCGCATTGATCGGCTACCCGTGGCCGGGGAACGTGCGCGAGCTGCAGAACACCCTCGAGCGCGCGGTCATCCTTTCCGAGAACGGACGTCCCGTCTCCACCGCCGCCCTCGGACTGCCCTCGCTCACCCGCACATCGGCCCTGATGGGAATGCAGCAACCCGCCGCCTCAGCCCCACCCTTCTTCGCCGCCACGCCGTTCGCAAGCCCCCAGCCTCCACCCGCGGCACCGATGAAGCCGCAGCCTGAACCCGGCGTTCCTCCCTTCACGGCAAGCGCACCTTTCCCGCGGGCACCCGACCCAGGCACGAGGGAAACCCTGCTTCGCAGCGAGCCGGCATCCGGCACGGCGGAGCCGATGGACACCGGCGACACGACGTCATCCGGCGGCGTGTCAACCGCGGAGGTCATTCCCCTGAATGAACTCGAAAAACGCGCCATCCTCGCCGCTTTGAAATCGACCGGCGGCAATCGGACCCGCGCCGCAGAACTGCTCAATATCTCAATCCGTACGCTTCGCAACAAGTTGATCGAATATCGTGCCAGCGGCGAGGTGATCGAGTCCGGCGGAGATTGAATCCCGGGCGTGCTCCGGCCTTTGCCCCCGGTATGTTCAAATGCCGTGAATCATGCTCCAGCCCCGTGCGGAACCTGCACCTTCGCGCTCATCCTGGAGCCCAGCCCCCGCATTCACTCCACATTCGCGATCTGTTCCCGCACGCGCTCAAGCTCATTCTTCAGCTCGATGACTGCACGGGCAATCGTGAAATCATTGGCCTTGCTGCCCATCGTGTTCACTTCCCGCCCCATTTCCTGAAGGATGAACTCCGCCTTGCGCCCCATCTCGCCGCCTGACTTCAGCAGTGACTCCAGTTGATCGAGGTGACTCCGGAAGCGGGTAAGCTCCTCGGACAGATCGCAGCGATCCGCAAACAGGGCGATCTCACGCCATACGCGTTCGTCGTTCAATTCCAGCTCCAGCCCCGCCTGGCGCAGGCGCATCAGAAGCTGTTCCCGGTAGTTCGCCACGACCTGCGGCGCACGCCCGGCAATTAACGTCACCTGCACCTGCAGCAGTTCGAGTCTCCGAAGGAAATCCACGAGCAATGCCTCGCCCTCCCGTGCCCGCATGAGCACAAATCCTTCCAAAGCAAGATCCAGTGCCGCGAGGAGCGCCTCGCGCACCTCCTCAAGCGGTGGCACGGCTTCCGGGCGACGCTGGGAGTTGGCGATGCTCCAGAGCAGTTCCGACGTCGGTGAAAACACCACTCCGCGCTCGGCAGCCAGGATTGCGAGCCGGTCGAGGATCACGCCCACCGCCGCACTATCCCACGCCACATGGCCGGAATCATCGCCACCGCTCACCTCCATGTCGACATGTACCTTGCCACGGCTCGCGCTTCGTCGGACACGCTCGGAAATCGGTGCCTCCAAAGCCTCCCAGGCGCTCGGAAGCTTGATGGTCAGGTCGAGCGTCTTGCGATTCACCGAGCTGACCTGAACGGTGACGGTGCGATGCCCGATGCCGGAACTTGACCGGCCGTAGCCCGTCATGCTGCGCATGACATATCTCCCCGGAGTTTTCCCTGATCAATCACAGGTTCACATTCAGCAGGTTCGCCACCTGATTGACATCCTTGTCACCGCGTCCGGAAAGATTGATCAGCACGATCTGATCCCGCCGGAGTGAGCGGGCCCTCTTCATTCCGTGTACCAGGGCATGAGTTGATTCAAGTGCGGGAAGAATCCCTTCCAG
>CAZOXB010000242.1:0-5789 GCA_964583635.1 uncultured Opitutaceae bacterium
ATCGCCGATCTCGCAGCCTGTTGCACCGGCGACAACCGCGAGCGTTTCTTTCGCGAGATGCATCGTCTGCGCGGATTCGTGTTCAAGCGCCTGCTTGTGATTGGCGAGCCCAACGCGATCGAATTAAGCCAATATCCAAGCCGGGTGAGCCCGCAGGCCGTCTTTGCGACGCTCGCGGCTTTAGAGGCACGCTACGGCGTTCCCGTGACGTTCGCCTCGACGCCTGACACGGCGGCCGCGCGAATCGAATCCTGGGCGGCGTGGTTCGCCAGAGAACTCGTCAACACCGGCGAGGCCGTGCGATCGGTTGTGTGAACTAACGCCAGTTCTTGCGATGCCACCCGGGGGCAAGGCAAAAAGTCTGCGAGCACACTGCAAACACCGAACTGGTTCCCAAATCTGCGACCCTGCATTTCCGGAATTTCAAAACGAAAAAAGCTATGCCACGACCAAGAACACCCACAAACATCCTGCGCCTTTCCGGCGCCCTTGCCCGCAACCCTGGACGCCACATTGATCGATTGCACGAACCTCAACCTACCTCGTCCATTGGAGCGGCGCCGGAATGGATGAGCGAAACCGAACGCGCCTCGTGGGACTGGCTCGTATCCCACTGCCACCCGGGAACGCTGAGTTGCGCAGATGAAGGGATCGTTGAGCTTACGGCAACGCTTCGCGCCTCGGTCATCGATCGTAGCGCAACGGCTCGTGAGAAGGCGCTTTTACGGCAGTGCCTCAACGAACTGGGCATGACCCCGGCCTCGCGCTCAAAGGTCAGCGTAATGCCCACAGAAGAGGCACAGGGACCAAATGAATTTGCTGACATATAGACCCGCTACTGGTATAGCGTTTCGCCATCCCTCAACCCTCGCCCGAAACGGCGGGGGCTTTTTTCGAAGGACTGCGAATAATGCTCTCCGGGTAGACGCGTCGGCGAATTCGTTCTACACCTGTTTTCTACACTCATGCGAAAAAATCGCCTGAAATTGGGTTAATTTAGGAAAATATCAGAACATTGAAACGGTACAAAACCGGTTGTTTATCAATGTTTTGATACTATTGGAAAACTTGGGGAAAACGCCTAAGTGGTGTTAAAAGGACGCTGCTCTACCGTTGAGCTATCGACCCCCAATTCATCCCGTGCCCTCACCTACCGACTCGCCCGCAGGCATCATTTCTTGAATCCTGCGATAGAGTCACCCCCCTTCGCCGCTTCACGGAGGTGAAAAGCGCGGGAGGCGAGCAAGGCACATTGTGGCAAAGAACGGGAGCTTCCGGATTGCTCCGGCATTTCCAGAACTGGCCTTACTACTGGCCCGGTGAGGATTCAGGCAAGCAGAAACAGGGCGCAAGGCGGAAGCATTTTTCGTCGCAAGGTTGCGAATGTTCCACGGATGGTGTCACGACGGTGTCTTGGCATGGCACCGTATCGACGACTGACTGCCGCACTTCAAGCGAGGTCAACGCCCGGCCCATTTCGCGCAGCAATTCCGCTGCCTTGGGTGTCGACTTTGGATATGGCTCTCCGTCAACCTTCAGCTGTTGACCCCGGAAATTGCACTGCTTCTTGGCCTGATTCTGCTCGCGCTCGTATTCTTCTCATTCGAGTGGGTGTCTGCTGACATTGTCGGGCTGGGTCTGCTCATCTCACTTGCCCTGACGGGATTGCTTCGGCCGGAAGAGGCATTCGCGAGTTTTGGCAGCGATACGGTCATCATGATTCTCGGGCTCCTGATCATGACGAGCGCCTTGATCAAGACGGGCGTTGTCGATCTGGTCGGCCGGACAATACTTCGTTTCGCCAGGCGGAAGACCAGCATCCTCCTCCTGACCATCATGGTGAGCTGTGCGGCATTGAGCGCGTTCATGAGCAATACCGCCGCGGCCGCGTTCTTCCTCCCGGTGGCTCTCGGTCTGGCGGCAAAATCCAAGGTGTCGCCGTCCCGGCTGCTCATGCCGATCGCCTTTGCATCGATCCTGACCAGCTCGGTCACCCTGGTCAGCACATCGACAAATCTGGTGGTGAGCGGTCTCATGACGACGGCCGGAATGGAGCCGATGGGCATGTTCGAACTCGCACCCGTCGGCATCCCGATTGCGATCGCCGGCCTGGCCTACATGTATTTCATCGGGCGGCACCTGATACCCGAGCGAGACGCTCCCGGGGATCTGTTGGAGACGTTTGGTGTGCGATCCTATTTGACGGAGGTGCTGATCAGACCCAAGTCGCCGCTGGTGGGCAAGCGATTGGGCAGTGCCCGCTTCGGTCACGAATTGGATCTCACCGTGGTGCAGATTCTCCGCGAACCGGACGTGCGGATTTTTCCCCGGAGCGAAGAGATCCTTCATGCGGGCGACATCCTGCTGGTGGAAGGTGCGCCGGAAAATGTCCTCAAGATCAAGGACACCGCCGGGATCGATATTCGCCCCGACGTGGCGCTTTCCGATCCCGACCTGCGTTCAAGCGAGGTTCGTCTGGCGGAGGCGCTGGTTGTGCCGGGATCCTCCCTTGCCGGGCGAACCCTGCATGCCCTGGGGTTTCGCGAGCGTTACGGACTTCAGGTGCTCGGCATCAACCGACATGGCCGCAATCTACTGCAGAAACTCAGCCGGACCAAGCTGCGGGTCGGGGATGTTCTTTTGGTCCAGGGACGCAAGAATGCGATATCCGACCTGGCGCGCCAGGGACTGGTGAGTGTTCTGAATTCCGTCAACGAGAACCGCCCGAAGCGTTCACGCGCGTTTCGGGCCATCGCGATCTTCGCCGGTTCCCTCATGTTGGCGGCAAGCGGAACCGTGCCGCTGGCGGTCGCCATGCTCCTGGGTGCATTCCTGACCTTTGTGACACGCTGTGTACCTCCGGAAATCGCCTACCGGGAAATGGAATGGCGCGCCGTGATCCTGATCGCCTGCATGCTCGCCTTGGGCCGGGCCATGACCACGACGGGCACGGCCCAGTATCTGGCCGACAATGTCGTGGCGCTTACGGCCGGTCTTTCACCCCGATGGCTTCTCGGTGGGTTCTTCCTGCTCACGGTGGCGCTTACGCAGCCGATGTCCAATCAGGCGGCGGCTGCGGTGGTTCTTCCCATCGCCGTGCACACTGCGACCCAGCTGGGGCTCAATCCGAGAGCCTTCGCCATCATGATCGCAGTCGCGGCAAGCTGTTCCTACCTCACACCGCTGGAGCCCGCGTGCCTCATGGTGTATGGAGCCGGACGCTATCGCTTCACGGATTTCCTCCGGGTCGGAGCCCTGCTCGTTGTCGTGATCTTCGGCCTGGCGCTCTACCTCGTGCCGAAGCACTGGCCGTTGGTGGCATCAGGATGATCCTGTGGCGGCGCGGATTGGCCGTCGAAGGCTCAGGCCTGCTTATTCCCATTCACAGAACCGCCGCCCGGCCCCCGGTGTCGTGCGGTCAATGCGGCTGCCCTTTGGATTGTCGCGGTGTGGAATCGGCTGACTTTGTCAATCCAAGGAAGAGGATCAGACTGAGCAGGATGGCGATGCCAAGCCGGGCGAGACTCAGCATTTCCCAGAGTTCGGTCCGTTTGGTCAGGATCGGATCAACCGTATCCGAATAGGTCGTCCCCATGATGGCCTTCACCTCCGGTATGAAATAGACCGCGCTGATCGCAAGGATGACGATGTAGCCGGCGAAGCTGATGAGGACACTCCGTCTGGCGGCCGATTTCCAATTCAGGATGAGGGTTGCGAGAAACAGCAGAACCGTGACCGGATGGACGATGCTCCAGAACGATTCCGGATGCAGGCCGAAGTCCCCTTGAAACATCGCGAGGGAACGCGGTGGCGCCATGCTCATGATCGGTATGATGGTGACGTGCTCGAAGGCAGCCCCGCCCAGGATGAGGCTGAATGACAGGCAGGTGAGGGCATAGATCAGATTCTTGATGTTCATCGATGGGTAAGGGATTACTATGCGTGAAATGCGGGGAACCTTCCCCTGCATCTCTTGAATTGAATGAAGTAATGCTATAACCAAATGAGTCCTGTCAAGAAATCCGCGCGGCGAGACAAGCGCCGCTATTATTCGCCGGGTCGCCGGCAACAGGCGGAGGCCACCCGCCAGAGGCTGATAGCCAGCGCCCGGCGGCTGTTCGCCGCAAAGGGCTATGCAGCCACCAGCATCGATGCCATCGCCAGGGAGGCGGGTGTGGCGGCGCCGACCTTCTACGCCGTGTTCGGGTCCAAGGCGGCGCTGCTGCTGGCATTGCTCAACGCCATGGAGAACGAGGCGGAAATGCCACGGTTGGGCGCGGATCTGCGGGCGACGAGGGAGCCGCGAAAACAGATCCGGGCCTGCGTCGATTTCGGAGTCCGGCTTTACGGCCGGTCCGCCGATGTCCTTGAGATCATTCGGACTGCGGGAATGGCGGAAAAGGACTTGGGAGCGCTCTGGGCGGAGGGTGAAAAGCGCCGGCGCATGGCGCAGAAAAACCTGGTGCGTGACTGGCGGAAAGGCGGTCTGCTCAAGGCGGGCATGTCATCGACACAGGCGTGCGACATTTTCTGGGCGTTGACCGGACCCGATTCCTACCGCCTGTTGGTGGCAGAGTGCGGCTGGCGGATCGAAGCCTATGCCAGTTGGCTCGAGGGTACGATTAGCGGCCAACTGCTGCGATAATCTGCGGAGACGCGATGCCCACCGACGCGATGGGGTGAACGGTGCCGCCGGAATCGAATTGCCCCGGCAGGCGGACGCAAGTCAGGAGCGGCGATGATCCGCGGCCGGTTCCGCCGAGCCGGTGGATGAAGGCTGTTCGTTGCCGTAGGTTTTGACCAGATAGTCAGCGATGATTTCGAGCTCGCTGTCCGGAATCGGAGCACCAAACGTCTTTTTCATCTTTACGACGGTGGCCTTCCAGTACGCGCGCGGGGAGACGGGCTGATAGGACGTATATTCGACGGAATGACATGTCATGCAATGGGTCATCGCGGACATGTAGCCGGGCAGGGAAGACGGCTTGAAAAGAAGCGATCCGGCGGGGAGGGTGATTTCCTTGACCGACGGGGAGGAAGATCCATGGGGAACGGCGCGACCGAGACAAAACAGGTGCCCCAACAGGAGGAAGCGAAAGAGGGTCTTGAAATTCATCGGGCTGGGCAGGGTGGTCAGACGATGTCGACGCGGACACGCTCCACGACGTTGCGCAGATAGCCCGCCGGATTCCAAAGCGGCGTCATCGGCTGGGTTTCTCCGAGGCGGTTGGATGCGCGGGAGAGCAATTCAGTCCTTCCGGCCATGCGCGGAGTGAAATCGATCTTCCATTCGCGGAACGAATATCTCCCCAGATCTTTGCCAAGACGGGCTTCTTGCCAGGAGCGTCCGCCATCCGCAGAGAACGCCACTTCCTTTATGCCCTGACCGCTGTCGAAGGCGATGCCCCGTACCGCAACCTCGCGCCCTGCCGGAATCCGGGAACCCTCCGTGATGCTGGTAATGAAGGATCGGATGGTAAAACGGCTTATGGGTTCCGTCTTCGCGGGGACCTGGCCTGGCGAGAGGGCATGACCGGGCGTGACGGCAACGCGATACGCAGAACTCATCCAGAAGCCGGTGTAGGCGCTTTCCAGGACTTCAATCTCCGAGAGATGCTTCACCCAGTACGTGCCGTAATAACCGGGCACCACCAACCGCAGCGGAAACCCATTGAGCATGGGAATGTCCTCACCATTCATCGCGTACGCCAGCATGACCTCGCCGTCCAACGCGTGGTCGATATCCAGCGCTTTGATGAAATCGGGAGTCGTATCGAGCAAACCCCGAT
>CAZOXB010000243.1:0-5729 GCA_964583635.1 uncultured Opitutaceae bacterium
CCAGCAATCCCACAACACCCGCCGCGATCGAGTACGCGGCGACCAGCGCGCTGAACTGTCCCGCCCCGAGATCCAATTCGCGCATCAGTTGCGGCGGCAGCGGCATCATCACCATGAAGTCCATGATGTGCGTGAATTGTATCGCCGCCAGGATCAGCAGGACACTGCGTTCGGATGGCGCTCTGCGGGACATGCTTCAGGTCAGCCTCACACTCGCCGGCGTCATTTCGCCTCCCGGGACAGCACCGCACGCGAGTCGGCACGAATCTGGAAACGGGGCTCCGGCAGCGGCTGGCGGTTGCTGATGTTGTTCCCGTCATTCGGATGAAGCCCAAGAAACGCGAAGCCGGAAAGCATCGTCGTGGCTCCCAGGACAAAAAAGGCCTTGTGCAGCGCCGGTATCGTTTCCGCGGCGATGGTCTGATCCAGGTTGCCGAGAAACCATCCCGCGGTAAGCGATGCCGACGCCACGCCAAAACTGAGCGAGAGTTGCTGGGATGTGCTCGCAATGCTGCCGACCTTGCTGGCATCGCTGTCGTCGATGTCGGCGTACACAAGCGAATTGACCGCGGTGAATTGAAGGGACGCGAAAAAACCCTGGGCAAAGGCCAGCGCCAGCAGGGTCGGGACGGAGGTTCCGATGCCGATCTGCGTGAACATCATCATGGTGAGTCCCATCAGGATTGTATTGCTAAGCAGAATACGGCGATGGCCGAAGCGTTTCATCACCGATCTGCTGATCACCTTCATCCCCATGGCGGCAAGTGCCTGCGGCATCGTCAGCAGGCCGGCCTGCCATGCCGGATACCCGAGTCCGATTTGATAGAGCAGGGGCAGAAGAAACGGCATTCCCCCGAAACCGAGACGGGTCACAAATCCACCCAGGACGGAGATGCGAAAAGTCCGCACCTTGAAGAAATTCAGCTGGAGCATCGGCTTCGATACCCGCCTCGCATGCCACACGTAGGCCAGCAGAAGCAGGATCGAAATGCACGTCAGGATCGCCAGATGGATTGCCGCATGACTGTGTTCGCCGAAGACCTCCAACACGTACGAGAGCAGCGCGATTCCGCTGCAAAACAGGAAGAACCCCGCCCGGTCAAGCGGAGCGACATCGGTGTCGCGATAATCGGGCATGAACCGGCCGATCATGACCAGGCCCAGGATCGCGAGCGGCACATTCACAAAAAAGATGACCCGCCAGGGGAGCCAGTGAACGATCAACCCTCCGGTGACCGGACCGAGCAGGGGGCCGAGCATTGCCGGGATGATCACGTAGTTCATTGTCCTCAGCATCTCCGAACGTGGAAACGTGCGCACCAGCGCGAGACGTCCCACCGGGGTCATCATTGCTCCGCCAACGCCCTGCAGCACCCGTGCCGCCACCAGGAAGTGAATGTCGGGGGCAAGTCCGCAGGCCAGTGAACCGAGCAGAAAGAGCCAGACGGCAACCTGGAAGATCCGTTTCGTGCCAAACCGGTCGGCCATCCATCCGCTGATCGGAATGAAGACGGCGAGGCTCAGGGTATAGCTGGTCAACACGCTCTTCAGGGTGAGCGGCAATACCTCCAAGCTCTCCGCCATCGCGGGCACCGCCGTGTTGATGATCGTGGCGTCGAGGTTCTCCATGAACAGAGCCGTCGCCACAAGCCACGGGAGGTACCGGCGCATCTTTGCGCCCGCGTCCGGGAGTGGACTGGACGTATCGGAATGCGTGCCGGCAACCTGCGACATGATCGGGAATGTCCGGGATGATCGCCCCGGCGGCAATGCTCGGCTCAGGGAAGATGCCCTGTTTTGTGCGCCATCGCGTTCCCGAGGGCGGCTGTGTGCAAATTGATGATTTCAAGTCGATGCCTTGCGTGCACTCCAACGCATTCCAAAATGCGCAATCCGGAGAATCCGCCACCGGATGCAGAAACCTGTCACGGACGATTCCTCCCCTGGGCTTTCGCAGGCAAAAGGATAAAAAATTGCTCGAGAGTCCGGCCGTGCCGCCGCAGCTTCAATCATGCTTCGTTTAATCCTGATGGTCGGCACGCTCTTCGCGATTGTCCTGACCGCCACACCGAAATCCACTGCAGCCACCCCGCCGCCAAACATCCTCTTCCTTCTCGCCGACGATCTCGGATGGGCTGATCTCGGGTGCTACGGCAGCACCTTTTACGAAACGCCGAACCTCGATCGCCTTGCTCGGGAGGGTGTGCGCTTCACCTTCTTCTACACGGCCGGCTCAATCTGCTCCCCCACCCGCTCGAGCCTCATGACTGGAAAGTATCCCGTGCGCACAGGCATCACGGACTGGATTCCCGGCATGAAGATCCCGTCCCGTGCACACCTTGCCCCCGAACCGACGAAGCGTGTGCTCGACCCCAGGGAATTTACCCTGGGGCGCGCCTTCCGGGACGGCGGGTACGAAACCTTTTATGTCGGCAAATGGCACCTCGGACCGACTGCCGCGGGCCTTGCGATGTATGGGTTCGATCATTACATGGGGGCGGAGGGGGAAGAGGAGGGCGGGGATGCGCCGCCAGCGGCGGCCCGGAAAGCCAAACGCGGTGGTGATGATTCCGCCGGGAAGGGTCAACGCAACGCCGGCAGCCAGCCCATCCCTCGCCAGGAAACCACCGATCGGTTCACGGAGGCGGCCATCGCGTACCTGGAAAATCGCGATTCGAGCAAGCCGTTCTTCCTGATGCTCTCCTATCACGACGTGCACACGCCGATTCATCCCGCACCCGAGACGATCGCGCATTACCGCGCCAAACAGGCGGCCCTGCCTGAATCCCCGCCTCCGATTATCGAACACAACGGGCGCACCCGCCCCCGCCAGGATGATGCGGGCTATGCCACGAGAGTGGCCAAGCTCGACGACAGCCTCGCCCGGCTTCGGGTGTCGCTGGAGAAACTGGGCCTGTCGGAAAACACGATCGTCGTTTTTGCCTCCGACAATGGCGGGCTCTCCACGAAGGGGCAGCCGGGCCCCACCAGCAACCTGCCGTTGCGCGCGGGCAAAGGCTGGTTGTACGAGGGAGGCATTCGCGCCCCCCTGATCGTGCACGTTCCCCACGCCTCCAATGCGGGCACGACCTGCGGGACACCGGTCATCAGCAACGACATCTATCCGACCTTCCTGGAGTTGGCCGGGCTTCCCGCGCGCCCGGCCCAGCATGTCGACGGCATCAGCGTCGCGGCCCTTGTCAGGGGCGATGCAGCACCGCAACGCCCCACCCTCTACTGGCACTATCCGCACTATCACGGATCGACCTGGCGCCCCGGCGCCGCCATCCGCGACCGCGACTGGAAAGCGATCGAGTTTTATGATCCCCAGGGGGTCGAGCTCTACAACCTGCGCGACGACCCCGACGAAACCCGCAATCTCGCTTTCGCCAATCCCGCCAAGGCAAACGAGCTTCTGGGCAAACTGCACGCCTGGCAAAAGGCGAGCGGCGCCATCATGCCCGCGCCCAACCCCGCCTACAAGGCCAAGCCGTAGGCCCGCCATGCGCGTATCCTTTTTCGACACCAAGCCCTACGATCGGGTGCACTTTGAGAAAATCGGCGCGGGTTCGATTGAACTGCAATTCCACGACTTCCGCCTCAACCAGGAAACCTCTCGGACCGCGGCGGGATCCGATGCGGTCTGCGTCTTCGTCAATGACCGCCTCGACTGCACCTGCCTGAAGCAGCTCCACGCATCCGGCGTGCGCATGGTGGCCCTGCGCTGCGCCGGTTTCAACAACGTGGACCTGGATGCGGCGCGCGCGCTGGGGATGGCCGTCACGAGGGTGCCCGCCTATTCGCCCCATGCCGTCGCGGAACACACGGTGGCGCTTCTGCTCGCGCTCAACCGCAAGATCCACCGCGCCTACAACCGGGTGCGCGAGCACAATTTCTCCCTCGGGGGACTGGTCGGCTTCGACCTGAACGGAAAAACCGTCGGGATCGTGGGAACGGGAAAGATCGGGCGCATCACCGCGCAGATCCTGCGCGGCTTCGGCATGCACGTGCTGGCCCACGATCCCTTCCCCTCCACGGAATGGGCGCACACGCATTCCGTGCACTATGTGCCACTCGAGGCGCTGCTGGAAAAGAGCGCCGTCATCTCCCTTCACCTGCCGCTGACCACCTCCACCCGCCACCTGCTCGGTGCCGAGGCCATCTCGCGGATGAAGCCCGGCGTGGTCATCGTGAACACCAGCCGTGGAAAACTGGTGGACACCACCGCGCTGATTGCCGCGCTGAAGGAGGGACGGATCGGGGGTGTCGCCCTGGATGTCTACGAGGAGGAGGAAGGCGTCTTCTTCGAGGACCTGTCGGGACAGATCCTGCAGGATGACGTCCTCACGCGCCTCCTCACGTTCCCCAATGTGCTGATCACCGCGCATCAGGCGTTCCTCACGGACGAGGCCCTGAGCGAGATCGCACGGGTCACCCTCGCCAATCTCACGCATCACGCACGCGGCCTGCCCTTTCTGGACGGAACCGTTCTGACCTGACGATCGAAAGAAGGCGAACTCACACCCGATGACAGATTTCCGCCATGCCCTGCTCGCCACCCTGCTTCTGGCAGGCTCCCTGCCCGCACGCGCCCAAAGCGTGCCGGATTACGAGCGTCCACCCATTGAGTACAGCAAGAGCAAACCGGGGGACGTGGTCGCCGGGCTGCAGGAGAAGATCAATCTGGGCCTGCTTCGCTTTGAGGGCAACGAGCGTCAGGCGCTCCAGGAGCTGCTCGACTTCCTGCACGTGCCGGTCGAAACCCAACTGCTTGTCTTTTCGAAAACCAGCCTGCAACGCGGCCTCATCCGCCCTGAACGCCCGCGTGCGCTCTATTACTCCGACTCCGTGTACGTCGGCTGGGTGCCGGGCGGACTCGTAGAGGTCGCGGCGATTGATCCCGCCCTCGGACCCGTTTTCTACGCCGTCGACATCCGTGCGGGTGCGGACCGGCAGAAGGCGGTGCATCGCGACTCCGACTGCCTGCGCTGCCATGGGGGCGCGTTCGTGCGCGACATTCCGGGGGTGCTTGCCCGCTCCGTCTTTCCCGATGCCACGGGTGAGCCGATGCTCCAGCACGGAACCATCCTGGTCGAGGACGAGACACCCTTCAATGAACGCTGGGGTGGCTGGTATGTCACGGGTTACCACGGGCAGACCTCGCACCGGGGCAACTCGATCTTCTCCGACGAGAAGGGCAAGGCCGTGACGCAGGGAGCCGACGCCCGCCCCGATGTGCTCAATTCCTTCTTTGAGGTCGACCGCTACCTCAGGCCCCGGAGCGATGTCGTCTCGCTCCTTGTCTTCGAACATCAGATCACCGTGCAGAACGCGCTCACCCGGGCGCACCAATCGACGCGCAAGATGCTCGCCTACCAGCGCTCCCTGCAGGAGGCGTTCAAGGAGCCGCTCACCGATGAACCCTCCTACGACAGCGTGAAAAGTGTCTTTGCCAGCACGACGCAGGAGGTCGTCGACCGGCTCCTGTTCCGCAATGCGGCCGCCCTGCCCGCGGGCATTGAAGGCAACAAGGACTTCCTGTCGGTGTTCTCCGCATCCGCGAGGAAGGACAGCCAAGGAGACTCCCTCCGCGACTTCGATCTGACGAACAGGCTCTTCAAGCTCCGCTGCAGCTACCTCATTTATTCGCAGAGTTTCGAAGCCCTTGTTCCCTCGCTGAAAGCCCTGATATTCCGGCGCCTCGGCGAAGTGCTCACCGGCAACGATCC
>CAZOXB010000244.1:0-5653 GCA_964583635.1 uncultured Opitutaceae bacterium
CCCGCGCTTACCGCTCCGTTTGTCTTCACAGCGCTGGCGTTTCTGCTGCCGATCTCACGTTTTGGGGGCTTGAAGCCTGCCATTGTTTTGCCTGCTGCCGGCTTCCCGATGGGGCCGGTGGTCCAAGGCGTGGCGACAGCCCAAACCGTCGGCGACGGTTTGCTGAACGGCATCGCGCAGGTCTTCTTTCAGGAGAAGCCGCTGACCGGCGTCTTGTTTGCGGCGGGCTTGCTCGTCGCCTCCCGCGTCGCCTTTGTAGCCGCACTTCTGGGTTCGCTGGCTGGCGTGCTGACCGCCTGGGGGATGGGAGCCGCTGAACCGGCGGTCCGGTCGGGCGGATTTGGCTTCAACAGCACGTTGACGGCCATCGCGCTTGCCAGCGTCTTTCTGGTTCCCGGTACGGCGAGTTACGCCTTCGCCCTCCTTGGGGCCGTCGTCGCACCGTTTCTCACGGCCGCCTGCTCCGCGGCACTCGAGCCCCTAGGCATGCCTGCCATGACACTCCCGTTTGTGCTCACGACTTGGGTATTCCTCTTTGCAAGTCGCCGCTTCTCGCGAATCACGGCCGCATAGGTCGCAAGAATGCGGTGCGCAGAAATGCGCGATATCGCGAAATCATCACATTGTCTATTGTTTCGACACGATTTTCATGAGGGACGCTTCTGTCCGGTATTACGGGAAAAGGTTCACTGCCTGCCAATCAGCGCGGGGGCAAAAACCCACTTGCGCGGGGGGGGAGGCTTTGCAACCCTCAGCCGATTTTTTGGTTAGGCGCATTCTTCACTGTCCATCCAGTCGTCATGGTCTCAACGAATACCGAACTCGCATACAACACCAAGATAGAGGGTGACGTCATCGTCACCCGGGCGGATGCGGTGATCAATTGGATCCGGGCGAACTCGGTCTGGCCCATGCCGATGGGGCTGGCGTGTTGCGCGATTGAATTGATGGCGACGGCGTCCAGTCGATTCGACATCGCCCGTTTTGGTGCAGAGGTTTTTCGTTTTTCGCCGCGACAGGCGGACTGCATGATCGTGGCCGGCACGGTCACCTACAAGATGGCGCCGCATGTGCGTCGGATTTACGATCAGATGTCCGAACCCAAATGGGTGATTGCGATGGGAGCCTGCGCAAGTTCCGGCGGGATGTATCGCAGTTATGCGACCCTGCAAGGGGTGGACCGGATTCTGCCGGTGGATGTCTACGTCAGCGGCTGTCCGCCTCGGCCGGAGGCCCTGCTGGATGCATTGATGAAGCTCCAAACGAAGATGCGTGGGGAGCGCTCTTCGAAACGGTTGTTGTCAGCCTAGGCGGCAGGCGACCATTCACACTGCCTCGACCATCGAAACCCTCGCCATGTCCGCCACTGCCGACGCCATACCCGCGATCAAACAGGCCTTTCCTCAACTCAAGGAACGTCCGACCGGTGACCACCCGGCCTTTTCCATGCCGGCCGGGGATGTGTCGACGGTGCTCAAACACCTTCGCGACTCGTTGCGTTTCGACTTTCTGACGGATCTTACCGCAATCGACAACGGCGAGAGCGCGAGCCCGCGGTTTACGATCGTCTATCACCTTTATTCCACGACAGGCCGCACCTACCTCCGGCTGACTGCGGATTGCACGAATGACAACGATCCGTCGATTGCGTCGGTGACCCCGCTGTGGCCGGGCGCCGACTGGCTGGAGCGCGAGGTTTACGACATGTTCGGAATCACTTTCGCCGGACATCCCGACCTTCGCCGCATCCTGATGTGGGACGGGTATCCGTACCATCCGCTGCGCAAGGAGTTTCCGCTTGCCGGCATCGAAACCGAGCTTCCGGATCCGGAAGTCGTTGCCGCGACAGGAACGCCGGTGCTTGCCGCCCCGATGATGGGCGGCCCCTTTGTCGCCGGCAGTGGTGAACTCAATCTCAGCGATGCGGAGCCTCGTGCCAAAGACGAGAGCTGGAGCGAGAAGAATCCCAAACCCTGAATGAATGAAAAACTGAATGGCTGAAAGATGGTAAGCCGCCGCGAACCACGGATCACCGACGAAAAACCTACGACCCTAGTAGCACGAATATTCAGCCCTTCCGCTTTTCAGCCCTTCAGTCTTTCCCGTAATGTCCACCGAATTTGCCTATCCTGATTCTGCCGCGAAGAGCGCATCCGCCGAGCAGGAGTTTCAGACTGAAAAGATGTCCCTCTCGCTGGGGCCGTCACATCCGTCCACCCACGGCGTGCTGCGCCTGCAGATGGAGCTGAACGGCGAAACCGTGACCAAGTGCGACCCGATCGTGGGCTATCTTCACCGCGGCGATGAAAAGATCGCGGAGAACATGACCTACAACCAGTTTGTGCCGTATACGGACCGGCTGGATTACCTCGCGCCGCTGGCCAACAATGTCGCTTACGCCATGGCCGTCGAGCGGCTCGCCAAGCTCGAGGTCCCGCCGCGCTGCCAGGCGATACGGCTGATCGCGTCGGAACTCGCGCGGGTGTCCTCGCACCTGCTGGGGCTGGGCGCCTACGGCATCGATGTCGGTGCCTGGTCGGTTTTCCTCTACACGTTCACTGAACGCGAGAAGCTCTACAAACTCTTCGAGGAACTGACGGGGGCCCGATTCACGACGAGCTATACGCGCATTGGTGGCGTGGCGCGTGACATCCCGGACGGCTGGCTCGACCGGGTGAACGCATTCTGCGACCAGTTTCTGCCCATCCTTGACGAGATCCTCAGGATGCTCACGCGAAACAAGGTCTTCATGGATCGCACCGTGGACATCGGCGTGATTTCCAAGGAGGATGCGATTGCCTACGGTTTGACCGGTCCGAACCTGCGCGGGTCGGGCGTGCCTTTCGACCTGCGCAAGGACAAGCCCTACTGCGGCTACGAACAGTATGAATTCGATGTCCCGGTGGGATCCAAAGGGGACTGTTACGATCGCTATCTGGTGCGCGGCGAGGAAATGAAGCAGTCCATTCGCATCGTGAAACAGGCGGTCGCCCGCTTCCCGGGCGGTGCGTGGTACGCCACCGAGGCGAAGAAGATATTTGCACCACCGAAGGACAAGATCCTGACGTCGATGGAGGAGCTGATCCAGAACTTCATGCTCGTCACGGAGGGACCGCTGATGCCTCCCGGCGAAGTCTATTTCGAGGCGGAAAATCCCAAGGGCGCCCTCGGGTTCTTCGTCGTGTCGCGCGGCGGCGGTGTGCCCTGGCGGCTGAAGATCCGGGCGCCTTCGTTCTGCAACCTGTCGATCCTCCCCAAGCTGTGCGTCGGCACCATGGTTTCCGACGTGGTCTCAATCCTGGGGTCGCTGGATTTCGTGATGGGGGAATGCGACCGATGACGGCCTCCTGTTTCCTGCCTGAAGCCTTTTGAACAATCTTCCGTGAACCTGAAGCCTGAAACCTTGAAGCGAATTGAAGAGGTGATTCCGCATTACCCTTCCAAGCGCAGCGCCACGCTTCCCCTGTTGCACCTCATCCAGGAGGACATCGGGTTCATCCCGCAGGAGGCGATCGAATGGATTGCGGCGAAACTCGAACTCCAGCCGATCAATGTCTATGAGGTGGTGACGTTCTATCCGATGTTCCGGCAGAAGCCGATCGGACGGCGGCACATCAAGGTCTGCCGCACGCTCTCCTGCGCCCTCCGGGGTGGATACAAGACGTGTGAGGAGTTCGAAAAGCAGTTCGACACCAAACGGGGTGAAATCTCGCCCGACGGCGAGGTGACCATCGAATTCGTGGAGTGCCTGGCCAGTTGCGGCACGGCGCCGGTGGTGCTGATCGACGACGATCTTCATGAGAACGTGGATGCCGCAAAGGCGCGCCTTCTGAGCGACCAGATCAAGGCGGATGCCGCCCGACGCCGCACCTAGCTCCGCATGACCGAAATCCGCAGGCCATCCGCTCCGCCATCCAACCCATTTCCGCCATGCCAGCACCCGAACAACGCCGGATCATTTTCAAGCACATCGATGAGGACGGTTACACCAGTGACATCGACTGCTACCTGCGCAACGGTGGATACGAGAACCTGAGGAAGGCGGTGACCCGCAAGCCTGCCGAACTGATCGACGAGGTGAAGAAGTCGGGCCTGCGTGGCCGCGGCGGGGCCGGGTTCCCCTGTGGAGTGAAATGGGGTCTGGTCGATCGGAAGAGCGGCAAGCCGATCTACCTGATCGTGAATGCGGACGAGTCGGAACCCGGCACGTTCAAGGACCGGTACATCATTCACAAGGATCCGCACCAGTTGATCGAGGGTACGATGATCTCGTGCTATGCGAACAACGTGAAGCAGGCCTACATCTACATCCGCGGTGAGTTTCCCCACGGGGCCCGCATCCTTGAGACCGCCATTGCCGAGGCCAGGAGGCACAATTTCGTCGGCCCGAACATCCTCGGCACCTCCTATGGCTGCGAAATCTATGTCCACCGCGGTGCGGGAGCCTACATTTGTGGAGAGGAAACCGGTCTCATCGAATCGCTCGAGGGGAAACGCGCCTATCCGCGCATCAAGCCCCCCTATTTCCCCGCTGTCCTCGGCCTTTACCAGTGCCCGACCATCGTGAACAACGTGGAGACGCTCTGCCACGTGAAGCACATCGTCGAAGTGGGAGGCGATGCCTATTCCAAGATCGGCACGCCAAACAACACGGGCACCCGCATCCTCTGTGTCTCCGGACATGTTCAGAGACCCGGTTATTACGAATACGAAGTTGGCAAGATCACCCTCGGACAGCTGCTCTACGACGTCTGCGGCGGGCCGCTGCCCGGACGCACCTTCAAGGCCATCATTCCCGGCGGCTCCTCCGCCAAGGTGCTGAGGGTGGGGGAGCGCTACAAGGGCAAGCGGAAGATTGGCGCTGACATGGTCGATTACGATTGGGGGATCGAGGACGTGCCGATGGACTTCGACTGCCTGGCGATGATTGGATCGATGGGTGGATCCGGCGGGGTGATTGTCATGGACGACTCCGTCAACATGGTCGAGGCGCTGGCCAACATCAATGCGTTCTATGCGCACGAAAGTTGCGGTCAGTGCACCCCCTGCCGCGAGGGCTCGCTGTGGATGAAAAAGATCACCACCCGCATGGTGCACGGGGATGGGCGCACGGAGGATGGGCCGCTTCTCAAGAGCGTGGCCGACCAGATTGCCGGTCGTACGATCTGCGCGTTCGGCGAGGCCTGTTCATGGCCGACGCAGAGCTTCGTCGCCAAGTTTGGCGAGGAGTTCAAGGATTACCCGGATGCCAGCAAGACGCCGAAAGCGCCGTCTTCTCTCGAGCTCGTCTGAGCACACAACCTGCCCAGCCCCTGACATTCTGCCGCAATGAGCCAGCCCGCGAAACCCGACCTCGTCACCGTCAACATCGACGGCAAGGAGATCGCCGTGCCCAAGGGCACCAACGTGATCGAAGCCGCCCACCTGGCCGGAGTGGACATCCCCCACTACTGCTATCACCCGAAGCTAAGCATCGTGGGCAATTGCCGCATGTGCCTGATCGAGATGGGCATGCCGGCGGTTGATCCCGTGAGCAAGGCGCCCGTGATGGATCCGACCACGGGCCGGCAAAAGATCAATTGGATTCCCCGTCCCCAGATTGGCTGTGCCACCTATGCCAGCCCCGGCCTGCATGTCCGGACCCAGACGCCGC
>CAZOXB010000245.1:0-5647 GCA_964583635.1 uncultured Opitutaceae bacterium
TGCCGGCATCGTGCTGACCCTGGGTTCGCTCAACCTGGGCGCGGCGTCACGGGTCTGCCGCTACGGCACGATGGTGCTGCTCCTGCCCACCTGCGTCTTTGCCATGGATCTGGGACGGCGGTTCCTGCGGGCGGACCGTCCGTCGACGGGAAACCTCAGTGGCGGAGGTTGGACGCAGAAGGATCCGGTCATCGCCGATCTGATCGCCATCCTCGGATCCCGCCCGGACGGCGTCGCCATTGAAAGCGGCCTCGAGATGACCAACACTGCGTCGCCTGCGGTGACCCTGTTTGCCCACAAGCAGAGCCTGCTGGGATGGCCGTGGCATGAAACCACCTGGCGCGGCGATTACCCGGAGATTCGCGAGCGCCTCGCGGACATCAAGGCGTTCTATGCCGGCACGATGGCCGATCCGCTGCCCTGGCTCCTGAAGAACCAGGTGCGCTACATCGTCTGGGTCGTGCGCGACAGCAGTTTCGGCAACCGCCGGTTTAGACCTTTGCGGGAGCAGATCAAGTCGCACTACGCCTGGACACGGGTCGGCGGCGACGATGTGACCCTCTCGGTGGGTTTCTTTGAGCGGGTACCGGGGTTGCCGACGGGCGGCGGCGCGGGAGAAGTCCAGGACGCGGAGGATCCACGGTGAGCCGGTTGACCTGGAGGCAAAGCAGGCGACCATGTCCGGAATTCTCGGGTTCGTTCGTTGAATAGGGTATGCGTTCTGATCAAAACATGAAAACACCAGCAAAGAACACTATCTGCCTGTGGTACGTGGATGACGCCGAGGCTGCGGCCCGGTTTTACGCGAGGACTTTTCCTGATTCGTCGGTTGGCGCCGTGCACCGGGCGCCGGGCGATTACCCTTCGGGCAGGGAAGGGGACGTCCTGACGGTCGAGTTCACAGTGATGGGTGTGCCGTGCATCGGCCTCAACGGCGGCACCGTCTTTACCCACAGCGAAGCGTTCTCGTTTCAGGTGGCAACGAAGGACCAGGAGGAAACGGACCGTTACTGGAATGCCATCGTCAGCAATGGCGGCCAGGAGAGCGAATGCGGATGGTGCAAGGACCGGTGGGGGATCTCTTGGCAGATCACGCCCGTCGCGCTGATCGAGGCCTACACCAGCAAGAATCGTGCAGCCGCCAAACGTGCATTTGACGCGATGATGACGATGCGGAAGATTGACGTTGCCGCGATCGAGGCGGCGTATCGCGGCTGAGCGGTGGGAGACGTCATCAGCCCGGCGAAACCCGTGCTGCGAGCAGCGGTCGGTATACGCTGCGATACGACCATGCCAGGTAGAGTTCGATGGCCAGAATGACGAATGCCATCCCGACACCGCCGGGTGCGAGGAAGAGATGCACGGCGACGATGTTCAGGATGATCGGCATGAGGATCACGAGGGCCAATGGCACGAAACGGTTGAGCAGCAGAAGCAGGCCCATCGCCACTTCAGTGCCCTTTTCGAATTGGAAGAGATAGCCGGTGTTCATCAACGCTTCCGAGAATTCCAGCAATGCCTTCGGCATCTGCTCCGGCGGCGGTGGCGGGAAGAAGAAGAAAAAACCGTTCAGGCCGAAGACCAGGAACACCAGCCCGAGCAGCACGCGGGCGATGGTGGGGAAGAATCGGGTGAGAGATTTGGACGGAGGGGCATCGGTGGACATGGCGGCGGAAAGTGGAGGGTGGGTGCGCGTCACTTCGCCTTCGCATTCACCTCCCAAAGCGCGAAAGTGTTGTTTTCCGTGTCGGCGCAGATCGCGAAGTAACCGAGGCCGGGCACGGCGGTTTTCGGTTTGTGGACAGCGCCGCCGAGTTTCTTCACCTTCGCCATGCCACGCGTGACCGATGGCACCATCACGTAGGCCGTGATGGTGTGGTGCGGGTGCATCCGGGGCATGAGTCCGCCGTCGGGCGAAGCGTCGGCCCCGCCGGTGTCGATGTGATTGTAGTCTGGCGAGGACGCGCCGGGGAACGGGGTGATGTTCCAGCCGAACAGCGTTTGGTAGAATTTTCTAGCGCGCGCGACATTGTCGGCGGGAATTTCAAACCAGCAGACGCTGGCCGGGATCTTATTCGTTTTTTTCATGGGATTTGAGTCGGGTCGGATTGAATGGAAATCAAGAATGGCGACTGATTCCAAATTGCGATCAAGATGAGGCCAAACTCGAACCGGGAAGGCAGAGTGTACCACGGGGCGCGGAGGACCCGGAGGTAAAAACCCCTGGCCGATCTCCGTGCTCTCTGTGCCTCCGTGGTGATACAAGGATCGGCTGGATCCCGGCACTGTCTCGTCTTGATAGCCAATTGGACTAAGGTTCTTTCGCGCCCGCCTCGGCGATCGCCTTGAGGCCGGCCAGACCCGTTTCGAACTGGCTGCCCACCATCTTGTCCATGTCCATGAACAGGCACATGAGCTTTCCGACAAAGTTCTGTGGCCCGTAAATGTGCCAGGTCACGAGCGTGCGGTCTCCTTCGGGCTTGAACGTGAAGTCCACGGTGCTGGTGCCCTCCATGGGTTTCCTCCAGTCCATGCGCTGGCGGACAAGCTCGCCGGGTTTGCTTTCAATGATCGTGGCGGATCCGGCGCCTACCTCCTTATTGCCTTCCCAACTTGCCACGGATCCGATGCCGGAGGCGGGGCCCGAGTAGGTATTTCGTATGCCGGGATCGAGCTTGGCCCACGGATTCCAAACGGCGAACTTGCGGTGGTCGTTGACCTGTTCGAAAAGAACCTGTGGCGGCGCGCTGATGGTGACGCTGCGTTGTACGCTGAAACTGTCGGGCTGAAAGGCCGCCAGCCCGAGGATGATGATGACGACGACCGCCGTGGCGGCCAGCAGGGCGAGAAGGATCTTCTTGATCATGGGGAGTTTGTTGAGGGTAAAGGGTTCGCGATTCAGGTTTGGTTGGCGCAGTTGATCATCCATCGGGTGCCGAATTTGTCGGTGAAGGTTCCGAAGTAGGCGCCCCAGAACATGTCCTGCATCGGCATGCCGACATTGCCTCCGGCCGAGAGGGCGGCGAAGAGCCGGTCGGCCTCGACTCGTGTGTCGGGCTCCAGGTTGATGGAGACGTTGTTGCCCGCCTTGCAGCTGTGGCCCAGCGATTCCGGTGCATCCGTGCCCATCAGCAGGTGGCCCCCGAGGATCGGGAGCTCCACGTGCATGACGAGGTTCTTGTCGGCCTCGGAGAGTGGCGGAAAATTGGGCGAGGCGGGGATGTCCTTGAAGCGCGCGATGGGCTGGACGAATTCCGTCCCGAAGACGGTGCGGTAGAAATTGAAGGCCGCCTCGGTGGATCGGGGGAAGTTGAGGTAGGTGGAGACTCGAGACATGATGCGTGGGAGTTGATGGATTGTGGTTTATGAGTGACGGGAAAGCTCTCCGGCTGGGTCGGCGCGTCCGGCGAGACGTGCGAGAAAAGCCTGCTCGGGACCGACGTGTGCGAATTCGAGGGCGCGGCGGAAGCTCTCTACCGCCTCGCGTTCATTCCTCAATCGCCAGTGAAGTTCGCCGGTCACGGCATGAAAGAGGTAATGCGTTTCGAGTTTGGCCCGGCCGGGCATCGCGGCGAGTGCGTCGAGCCCGGCCTGAGGTCCCCTGACATGCGCGATGGCCACCGCGCGGTTGAGTGCGACCACCGGAGACGGCTTTAACTGAAAAAGGGCGTCGTAGTGGCGGAGGATCAATGCCCAATCCGTCGCGGCAAAATCCGGTGCCGTGCAATGGATGGCCGCGATTCCAGCCTGCAGGTGGTATTCGCTGAGTTCGTCGCCAGCGGCTGCCTTGCCGAGATGCACGAGACCCCGCCCGATCAGTGTCTGGTCCCAGCGCGAACGATCCTGGTCGTGGAGCCGCAGAAGCGCCCCCTGTTCGTCGACCCGCGTGGGGAAGCGCGCCGCGGTGAGCAGCATGAGGGCGAGCAGCGCATGCGTGCGCGGGGTGTCGCCAACCGGATGATCGACGAGGAGGGAGGCGAGGCGGATCGCCTCGCGGCAAAGTTCCTCGCGCAGCAGGCGGTCGCCGGTGGAGGCCTTGTGCCCCTCGTTGAAGAGCTGGTAAAGCGCCGCGAGCACACCGTCGAGTCGGGGCGCGAGGTCGGCGCCCTCGGGCAGCTCGAAGCCGAGGCCGGCGGCGGCGATGCGCTGCCGGGTGCGCGTGAGCTGTTTTTCGATCGCGGCCTCGGTCGATAGGAAGGCCCGTGCGATCTCGGTCGTCCCGAAGCCGCAGATGATCTTGAGCGCGAGGATCACCTGGGAGTCCGGTGCGATCTCCGGATGGCAGCACACGAATAGGAGCCGCAGGGAATCGTCGCGGACCTCGTTCTCCGCAGCCCACCTCGCGGAGGAATGCACGGGCGTGCGTTCCAGGTGCACGATGAGGGCCGGTTCCTTGCCCGCGGCCATGCGTCGGTGGCGCAGCGCGTCGCGCGCCAGATTCATCGCAACCTGGGTGATCCAGGCGGAAGGGTTGGGAGGGATGCCGCCCATCGACCAGATGCGCAGCGCGCGCAACATCGCCTCCTGTGCCACGTCCTCCGCAAGTGGGAGATTGTGCACGCCCACGAGGCGGAGGAGCGCGCCGTGCAGGCGGCCGGTTTCATGCCGGAAAAAGTGCTCCACCAGCCCGGCGGGTCCGACGGCAACCTCAGGAGGGGGCGGCGCGGAATCCGGCTCGAGCGTTTGCATGGCGCAATCAGATCAGGTGGCGCAGACTGCGGACTTGGTCACGACCCCGAGGTGACAATGCGGCGTCATGGCGCGCACTTCGATCAGCATGCCGTAGGCAAGGCCGGGATGGCGCCGCGCGATGGCGGTGGCTTCGTCGAGATCGGAGACCATGAGCTTCACGTAGCCGCCCACGGCCTCCTTGGCCTCCGGGAACGGACCGTCCACGACGCGGCCGCCGCCGGGACCGGAGACGATGCGGGTCTCGAGTTCGAGCGGTTGGCCTTCGGTGGCCTTGCCCGCGGCAAGCAGACCCTCGAACCAAGCGTTCCATCGCACGATGAGCTGTTGGCGCTCCTCGGCCGAGAGGTGGCGGTGGTTTTCCGGGCCGGTGTTCCGGAATAAGAGCAGGTAGGGTGCAGGCGCAGGGTCGGACATCGTGTCTGAAGGGGGGCGTTGCGGTTGCGATTCGAATTACAACGAACGAAAGCCAGCAGAAAGGACAAAAAGCATCCTGCTCGTCTTTTGACCGGTGTCCATTCAACGTGGTGCCGCCCGTTGGAATAGGTGCGACGTTCCTCACGTCCAAGAAATCAACCTCAAACCTCAGCCCACCACCCCCTATGTCCCGATACGTTGATGGCTTTGTCATCCCGATCCAAAAGAAGAAGCTCTCCGCCTACAGAAAAATGGCCGCGTTCGCTTGCCGCATCTGGCTGGAGCATGGTGCGCTCGACTATGTCGAATGCGCAGGAGAGGACTTGGCCGTAAAATGGGGTGCGACGTTCCCGCGCACCCTTGAGCTGAAGCGGAACGAGACAGCGGTGTTCTCGTGGATCTCCTTCAAATCGCGCGCGCACCGTGATCGGGTGAATGCGGCCGTGATGAAGGATCCCCGCATGAAAGACATGTGCGATCCGAAGTCTGCACCCTTCGACGTGACGAGAATGCTCTACGGTGGCTTCGAGGTTATCGTGTC
>CAZOXB010000246.1:0-5625 GCA_964583635.1 uncultured Opitutaceae bacterium
GGGTTCTTTTCACCGTGAAGCGCGCAGAGTGCTTAGAGAAACGGGGGGATTTGTGTTTGGAATCCTTCGCATCCTCCCTCCGCGTCTCCGCGCCTCCGCGTAAACCCTTCCGCATTTCTCCCTCACTTCTTGGCCACTTTCACCGGGGCAACCGTCTTGAGATACTTGTAAAGTGCCGTCAGCTCAACATCGGTCATCTGCCCGAATGCGGTCGGCATCACCGGACTCAGCTTGGTGCCATCCGGGCGGGTTCGGGTACGCAGCACACTCATGAATTCGGCAGCGGTCCATTTCGACATGGGCGTGCCCGGATCCGGCGTCAGATTGGGGGCGGCCGGCCAGTCCGGCGGCGCTCCCGGGATCTTGCCTCCCGCAAAATTTGCGCCGTGGCAGCCGATGCAGCCCGCGCTCAGGTACTTGCCATAGGCCTCCGTGGGCTCGACCGCCACACTCACCGGGCGCTTGGCCTCATGATCGATGCGGGCCGCGTCGATCTTCATTTCTCCCACGGCGATCAACACCTTCATCAACGGCCCGGGCTCAACCGGTCCGCGCTCACGATCGACGGAAGGCACCGATTTCAGATAGGCGATCAAGGCGCCGAGATCCTCGTCACTCATCGAACTGTATTCGAACGCGGGCATCAACAGCAGCGGACGCCCCGTCGGCATGACACCGTGACGGATTGCCCTCACGTAATCCAAGTCGCTGAAATCGCCCGGCAAACCTCCTTTTCCCCGCGTCAGGTTGGGTCCGGAGAGGTGCCCCACCACCGGATCGTCAATCACCTTGGCGCCTCCGAAATCCGTGCCATGGCATTCGCTGCACCCGCGGGTATTCGCGATGTGACGCCCGCGCTCGAGCGTGGCCTCGTCACTCTTTACGTTCACCGGTGCGACCTTGAACTGATAGGTGCGCGTGATGCGGGTGTGGGTGACGCTGAAGGCAAGCAGCACCGCCAAGGCGATCAAAATCAGAAGGCTCACCAAGGCGATCAGAAGGAAACGGACAAGTCCGCCCGAAGTAGACGATATTGGTTTCATGGAAAGGAAGCCGAACTACGGTGTTCCGTGCGTGAAGCACAACGCTGGCAATCCCTGGGTCGGTGATCAACGACAGAAATTGGCGCGGTTTCCATGGCCGTGAAGACGGGCGTGCTGCCACGGCAATTCCTGGATTCCGGTGCTCCTTCAATTTCCAGGCTTCGTCGCCTTCTGCCCTCGAAATCTTGCGCCGGGCGGACAACCTGGAATAGTATTCCCGTCACACCCCTGCGTCCGATCATCCCGTTTTCTTCCATGAAGCTCCACCCACTGCTCCTGAGCGTCGCACTCCCCCTCGCCATCATCGGCGTGCCGCACGCGGCGGAAACCGGCGCCGCGGCCGTCACCCGCAACTGGATGCCCGCCGGCCTGTCGCCTCTGGCGATCGGCGCCGCCGCTCCCGACTTCTCGCTGCCCGGCATCGACGGGAGGACCTACTCGCTGAAGGATTTCGCGAAGGCGGACGTGCTCATGGTGCTCTTCACCTCCAACCACTGCCCGACGTCCCACAGCATCGAGAAGCGGCTGCAGACGCTGAGGAATGATCTCCGCGACAGGAGTTTCGCCCTGGTCGCCATCAATCCGAACCACCCGGACGGCCTGAGCATCGATGAACTGGGATACGGCGAATTCGGCGATTCGTTCGGGGAAATGAAGCCCTACGCCAAGCAGAACGGCTGGGATTTCCCCTACCTCTACGATGGCGAAAAACAATTGACCGCACGGGCATACGGCTGCCTCGCCACCCCGCACGTCTTCATCTTCGATAAGGAACGAAAACTCCGCTACCAGGGTCGTTTCGACGACTCCCGATTCCCGCAGGAGGAAACCGTGAAGTCGCCGGACGCCCGCAACGCGATCGTTGCATTGCTGGAGGGCCGGGAGGTTGCGGTTCCCGTCACCAAACCCCATGGCTGTTCGACCAAATGGCGGGAACGCAAACCGGCCCACGCGGCACACGAACAGGCATGGAAATCATTGCCCGTGGAACTCGCGCGGATTGACACCGACGGCGTCAAGGCACTCCGCGCCAACCCCACCACGAAGTACCGCCTCGTCAACGTCTGGGCAACCTGGTGCGCCCCCTGTGTGCAGGAATTTCCGGATCTGGTGACACTGTCGCGGCGTTTCGGACTGCGTGACTTCGAACTCATCACCATCAGCCTTGATGACGAAAAGGCGGAGGCGCGCGCCAAGGCATTCCTGGAAAAGCAGGGGGCGGGCCTTGCACCCCGTCTCCGGAAGTCCGTGCTGGCCGAAGGTCGTGTCACGAACAACTACCGCTACCTCGGTGCAAGCCAGGATCCCCTCGTCGCCGCGCTGGATGCGGAGTGGCCCGGCCCGCTGCCCCACACGGTGCTGATCGCACCCGGCGGTGGAATCGTCTGGCGGCACAACGGTCCGATCGACTACGAGAGCGCCCTGGAAGCGATCGTGGAAATCATGACCCCGTATTACCAGCCGCCCGGAGCCCCGGCCCCTGGACTGGCACGCGCGCCCTGAGACGGCTGCGATCAGGGCTGGGAACGGGATGCCGCCTCCGGGCGAGCCGAAGCGGCGGACACTCCCACCTCATACCGCAGGAACGCGAAGCCGGGAGCCTGGGGGATCGAGAACGTTCCCTCGCCTGAGGGCGACACCTCCAATGAGCGGGTTCCTCCCGACAGCAGATCCTCCAGCACGATCGATTTGCCGGCGAGAAAGCGCAGCCGGAGGGTTTGCCCGGGATGTGTGTTGTGGCGCTCGCGAAACAGCAGGAGATACCCCCGGTCGGCGGCGGGCTCGATCATCTGGAATCCGCTCCAGGATCCGTTGTCCGGCAGGTCGCCGATGGGAAAGGTCAGCGTGGAGAACATGCGTTCCCGATGCTGCTTGTAGACCCGGATGAGCGGCTTCAGCTCGGCCCGCCCCCCGGGCGAAAGAAACTGCGCACTTTGGAAGAAACACGGGACGAACGGCAGCCCCATCGCGAAGCAGTAAGCATGGCCGTGCTGCGGCGCATCGCTGAGGTCCGCGCGCGTCCGCTCCGGATTCTGGAGCAACACCTGGAGCTTGTTGGCCGGAAAATAACGCGCCATCAGCCAGTGCTGCCTCAGCACCTGGTACGGCACCATCGTCAGGTGGGGCGGCAGGCCCTCCTGCACGTTCTGGAAGTAGATGCTGCCGTATTCACGGGCATAATACCACCCGTACCGCGGATCATCGTACTCCGGGCAGAGGGTGAACTGCGTCCTTCCCCAGGCATGCTTCATCACGCGGCGCAGGCTCCCGATGCGCTGTTCATAATCCCCGCGATTGGCGAGATGCTCGAAGTCGGCCTTCCATGTCACAAAACCGAGCTGATCAAGGTTGTCCATCAAGTCGGAGACCCGTGCATTCCTGATGGCCACCCAGAGCCCCAGGCGCACACCGGAGCGGTCCGCAGCCGCTTTCAGCGTCTTCCAGCCCTGAGCATAGCGCGGGCGGAAGTCCGCCGCCTCCGGTCCACCTTTCACACGCTGCCACCCACCGTCGATCTGCAGGACATCCACACCGAGGTCGGCCAGGGCGGGAATCTCCCGGAGCAGATGATCCTCCTCGGTGAACTGCTCTCCATAGGGGTCCGCCGGCCCCCAGGTGTTTGCCAGGATGAAGAGATCCCGGGCCGGGAAGACAGGATAGCGGATGGCATCGAAGCGCTTCAGCGCCCATTCGCGTTCATCCGCCCCTCCGCGATAGGCGATCGTCCAGGTCGCCCATGCCTCGCGGTAACGCTCGGTGAGCAGTTCGTCCGGGGTGAGGCCCCAGCCGGTCACGCTGACGCCGGCGGGGCCCGTGTAGAATGCTCCGGTGTTGTGTCCGGGCTGGTTCACGCACTTGGGGGATTCCTTCACGATGATCACACCCCGGTCGGGATAACAGACCGCCATGCCGCTCGCCCAATCGATGTCCTCCCGCTGGAACAGGGGCCAGCCCCGGACTGGCTGCTCGCGCAGCATGTCACGGCTCTGGTCGTGCCGGTTGCCTGGATCATTGTAATAGCCCCAGTAGAGCCGTTCGTTGTGAAGTGTGAGGTCGAGCGGAAGGTGTTCGCTCCGCGCACTCGGCCGCAGGAACGTCGCCCCGTGCTCCTTGCCGAGGGTCTCCCCCGCCGGCAGGCCTTTCGCCGAGAAGCCCGGCAGCGCCTTGACCCGCAGCTGGGTGCGAACACCCGGCGCATCCGGAAACACCCAGACAACGTGCTGGACCTCGACGCGGGCTTCGGGATAGCGGACGGTCGAGATCACCTCAAGGTGCCGGTTGGAGAATCCGTCGTCATCGCCGGCGTGCGCCACGAGTGAAATCCACTCCGCGTGTGAGGCGTCCGTGATCGCCCCGGGCAGGTCCCAGTCGCACGCGACTACGGGAACCCGGGGGGCACTCTCCCTCCCGCCCTTCAGGTCGTCGAAGGCAGTCGTCGCCAGACCATGACCCGTCCACCGCCAGGTCCGGCGGACCTCGCCCGTGCTGACGCTGAACCCGTTGGCATCGCCCACGACCATGGCTGAACCCAACTCCTGGCGCAGCGGTGAAATCGCGGCTCCGGTGGCCGCTGCGCAAAGCGTACCCCCGAGCGCGCCGCAAAGCAGCAGCAGCGCTGCGCCGACGGCGCGCGCACCGAGGTGACATTGTCGATTCGTAGGGTGATTCATTTGATCGCGGTTGGGGTGCATCCGGGCATGTGCCATTCGGCCCATGACTGGAAACCCTTCTTGGATGGACGCGGGATTCAAAAGATCAACAAGGATCGCCAACCCGATCTTGTCGGCGCCGTTCTCCATGGTTGGGTGACGGACGGAATGCGACGTGGCGTCAGATCGTGCTTTCTGACTCCGCACGACGGGCCTTTCGCCGCCAGGCGGAAGCGGACGCTCTCAGGCGTTCCGGTGCGGGCAGCACGCAGCGGAATCCCTGCTGGCGCAGGCGCTCAAGCACGCCGCTCAGCGCCACCACGCGGACCGACGGATGCAGGCGGCCACCTTCGTGCATGAGGATGATCGCCCCTGGCCTGACCCGACGCATCACCCGCTCCACCACCACCTCCGCATTCCGCGCCGTCGAATCCCAGCTGCGCACCGTCCAGTGGACGCAGGCAAGGCGGCGCATCCGCAACGCCTGCCCAAGGAACAGGTTCTTGATTCCCACCGGGGCACGAAACCAGCGCACGCTGGCCGCTCCATCGGATGCCGCCGCATACGCCGCAAGCGCCGCGTCCAGTTCGCAGTCAAGTCGCCGCGGCCCCGCGCACCACAGGCTCCCCGCCGGATGCGTGTGCGTGTGGTGGCCCACCTCGTGCCCCGCCCGCATGATGTCGCGCACAAGCTCGGGATGTCGCTCAGCCCTCGCCCCGATCAGGAAGAAGGTGGCACGCGCCTGGTGCGCCGCGAGCGCCGCCAGGATCCGGGGCGTGTCGCTCGGATCCGGCCCGTCGTCGATCGTCAGCCAGACCTCGGGCGACTTGGTCTCGAACCAGGTTGCCACCGGCAGAATCCCCTGCGCGGCGGGCACCAGCAGGTGAAAGAGCACCAGCAGATCCGCCGCGAAGAAGAAGGCCCAGCCCAAC
>CAZOXB010000247.1:0-5620 GCA_964583635.1 uncultured Opitutaceae bacterium
CGATGGATCAACGCTTTGCGCGTTCCAAAACCTCCAGTAGCGGAAGTCGGGCTAACGGAAATCGCAGTTGCCCATAATTTATAGTTCCCCATGATGATTGCCTCATGAGCACGCAGATCACGCTGGACGTTCCGGAAAGCGCCTTTTCCGCACTCCGACAAAGCAAGGCGGAATTTGCTGCGGAGTTACGCCTGGCGGCTGCGGTCAAATGGTATGAGCTAGGCAAACTCTCCCAGGAAAAAGCGGCGGAACTTGCCGGTGTGGGCCGTGTTGCTTTTATTGAGGCTCTCGAACGTTTCCAGGTATCGCCGTTCCAAGTCGAACCGGACGAACTCGCACGCGAAGCCGGCTCCTGATTGTCCACATGGCCGAATTTGCCAAGTGCGTGGTGAATGCCTCGCCCTTGATTTGCCTCGGCAAGCTTGGCCACCTTGATTGGCTTAACCAACTGGCGGCAGACATCATAATCCCGACTGGCGTTGCCGGTGAGATTTTCACGGGGCCTGCCGACGATCCGGCTCGCCTTTGGTTGCAAACGGATGCTTCCGCGTTGGTATGTGCCGTCGGTCCCGTCGGCGAGGACCTCGTGGCGTGGGATCTTGGCCGTGGTGAGAGCGAAGTGCTTGCTTGGGCACGGCGACATCGGGGATATACTGCGATTCTCGACGACCGGGCGGCGCGCCGTTGTGCGGATGTGCTCAATGTTCCGGTCTGTGGCACACTTGGTCTTCTCGTACGCGCGAAACGCGCGGGGCTATGCCCGAAACTCATGCCGCTCTTGGAACACGCGTCGCGAGTGGGCCTTTATCTCTCACCAGTCGTGCGGAAGGAAGTGCTGCGTTTGGCGGGGGAATAGGTGTCTCTCGGGAGTGCCGGACGGCATGCCCGGTTTGCAGCTGCAATGGCGTCTTCATCTTCTTCCCCCGGGGCGACGTTGATCGTGTTCGACGCGTCGGGCAGCATGAGCAGTCGCATCAAAGGCGAGACCAAGATGGCGATAGCCCGCCGTGTGGTGCGCGAACTGGTGACCGCGCTGCCGGCGAACACGCGGCTCGGACTTGTCGCCTATGGACATCGCAAGGCGAACGATTGCCAGGACATCGAACTGCTGATCGCTCCGGATGTCCTCGATGGGTCCGAACTACAACGGCGACTGCCTCACGATTGTCGCGAAGGGATCGCCCGACGGCACCTATGGGCGCACCGTATACACGCGCGCCGGTTCACCCGCGAAGATGACTTCACCGAAAGACCCCGGTCAGTTTGAAATCCGTTACCTCAGCGGCCAGGGGAATCAGGTGCTGTCGCGGCGGGACGTCATGGTCACGACCCGCTGAGCGAAAGATCGCGAAGGATGGCACAACGAATATGGACCCTACCACTGTCCGAAATTGTCTTGGAACATCGACCTTTCGAAAGTTGCGATCCGGATTCAGGCAGTGAGATCCGCAGATTGCGCAGATTTACGCAGATTGACGGAGTAGGGGCGGGGAAACGAAGACGGCAAATGCTTCATGAAATCTGTGTCAATCTGCGCAATCTGCGGATTCTTCTGATTGGTATTAGATTGTTCCGAGACATCCGCGTGAGGGTGGCGGTTCGTCATTTGCCCAGGAACTTGGCGATGATGAAAATCACGATCGCGCCCAGCATGCCGCCGCCGAAGATCATGTAGAGAATCGACCAACCGACCGCTGCCATTGGGAGGATGAAAGGAAGAATTTCCATAGTGCGCAGACGGACTTTCTCCATGCTGCGTCAGTTTCTGCCAGCGGATGGGAATCAACCTGTCATTTCCATCGGAAAAACCCCCGATGGCGGGCAGTCTGCTGGGGACGGCGTTTCCGAGCTTCGTTTTACAGTCGTTCGAAACCGAAAATTTCAGCATCGGGGTTTTTCCGCCCGAGCATGCGGTCGCGGGTCAGTGCGGCGGCCAGGAGGCTGAAGGTAATGCCGTTGCCAGCGTAGCCGAGGGCGAACCAAGTGCACGGGAGACGAGGGTGGGGGCCGATGAAAGGCAGCCCGTCGTCGGTGCTGGCGAAGGTGCCAGCCCAGGCGTAGGCGACCTCGATTTTTGTCCGCGGGAAAAGCTGCTTGAACCGGCGGTGCAGGGCGGCGGTTTTGGTGGGCAGTTTTCGGTCGCGGCCGGCAGCGGTGCGGAACGGTTCATCGTATCCGCCGATGATGACGCGGTGATCGTCGGTCGTGCGCAGGTAGAGATAGGGGTCTCCGGTGTCCCAGATCAGGCACTCGTTCGCCGGCCAATCGCGGATGTCCTGCACCGGCTCGGTGATCAACGCGTAGGTGCCGTGCCAGCGGGTCACCCGCCGCGGCAGCATGATGTCGGCCCCGTAGCCCGTGGCGATGACGCGGTGACGTGCCCGGACACGCGAGCCCCGGTGCGTATGCAGATGAACGCCGCGCGAAGAGAGCGACGTTTGCGTGACCGTCGTCTGGTCGAAAATGCGCGCGCCGAGTTTAGCGGCGGCGGCGAGCAGGCCGTGGCTGAAGCGATGGATGTCCACGTGGGCGGCGTCCTGCGACAGGATGCCGGCATGGTGCGGCAGGCGGCTGTGCGACCGGATCTGCCGGCGATTCCACCACGCCACGTCGAACCCTGCCGTTTTCCGGGCGGTGAATTCCCGGCGGAGCATGGGCACGTGTCCGGACTCGGCGGCCGGCAGGAGGCTCGTTCTGCGGACGAAGCCACAATCGAGGCGTTCCCGGCGCACGACTTTTTCCAAGGCGTCGATGGCGTAGCGGCACCGGTGATGCGCATGCTCGGCCCTAGCCGGTCCATAGCGTTCCGCCAGGCGATGCAGCGGAACGTCGATTTCGTATTGCAGGAGGCTGGTGCTGCCGGCGGTGCTGCCGGTGGCGACATTGCGCGCGTCGAGGACGACGACATCGAGGCCCGCCCGGGCGGGATTCCAGGCCGCCAGCGCGCCGCTGCCACCGGCGCCGATCACCGCCACGTCACAGCGGAGGTCCGACTCGAGCGGCGGGAAATTGGCGATCAATCCGTTCTGGATGGGCCAGAAAGGCTGGGAAGAGAGCAGGTCCATGGAGTGACGAAATTGCTGGAAACCGTACCGCGACGTACCTCGTGCTGGGCTGTAGTGGACCGACGGATTATTGACGCGTTCCGTCCGCCCCTGCCGGCAGCCAAATCGCGCTCGACTTTCGGGTAATAAATGTCAATATATTGACTTTTAAACCTGATAACAGGCTATCCATAGTACTTAAAATGCGCTCCTCCCTTCACGATCTGTTGCCGCCGCCGACTCGCCGCGCCTTGGCCAAATTCGGCCGAGACTTGGCGACGGCGCGTCGCAAGCGTCATTTCACCATCGCCATGATGGTGGAGCGGATCGGTGTGGCGACGAACACCTATCGCCGCATCGAAAAGGGTGATCCCACGGTGGCGATGGGCGCTTACGCCATGGCGTTGTTTGTCCTGGGCTTTGGCAACGCTCTTGGCGACCTCGTGGATCCCAAACGTGACGATCTCGGACTGCAGTTGGACGAAGCGCGCCTGCCCAAGCGTGTCCGGGTGAAGCAATTGCCCTCCTCGTTATGAAGCGGATGCTTCAGGTTTTCGTTGGTAACGAAGGTCTTCCCGTCGGTGCCCTGCACTACGATCAGAACGGGGCGCGTGAGCGTGCGGCGTTCGTTTATGCCGAATCGTGGCTGGAAGCCGCGGGTCGTTTCGCACTTGAACCGAGCCTCCCCTTGGTCGCCGGCCTGCAGTTTCATCGGAGAGCGGAAGCGGGCTCCGTGTTTCATGCGGCGATTGCTGACACGGAGCCGGATGGTTGGGGCCGGCGCGTCATTCTGCGCGACCATGCAAAACGACGCCAGGCGGTGAAACGCTCCGGTGGGAAAGTGGGGGCGGCTCAGCTTGACGCCGTCGATTTCCTTCTCGCCGTGGACGACGGAAATCGCGTCGGGGCGCTGCGTTTCCGGGATGAGAACGGAGTGTTTCAGCGCGCAGCGGAGCCGGGGCGTCGCACGGCGCCTCCGCTCTTGGAGCTGCGGCATCTGATGAGCGCTTCACGGGCGGTGGAAACCGAAACCGAGACGGCCGCCGATCTCGCATATCTGCGGGGCCGCGGAACATCGCTCGGTGGATTGCGACCCAAGTGCTCAGTGGTGGATGACGACGGCATGCCGGCTATCGGGAAGTTTCCAAGCGTGCATGACGAGCGTGCGGTGACGAAAGGCGAGGTGCTCGCCATGACCTTGGCGAGATCCGCAGGCATCAACGCTGCCGCCGCCCGAATTGTGGACAGTGACGGAGTGCCTGTCGCCTTGGTTCGCCGCTTTGACCGGACGCCCGACGGGCGACGCCTGATGTATGTTTCGGCCGCGACGCTGCTTGGAGTCGAATCTACCGGCTCACAGGAGCACAGTTATACGGAAATAGTCGATACCCTCCGCATGAGAGGCGCTGCCGCCCAGGCCGACATCGAGGAGCTTTGGCGACGGATGGCGTTCTCAATACTGATCACCAACGTGGATGATCACCTCCGCAATCACGGCTTTCTGCATGCACAACGCGGCCTCTGGCGGCTCGCGCCAGCGTTTGACCTCAATCCGTTCCCGGATCGCGCCCGGGAACTGAAGACGTGGGTGTCGGCCGAAACGGGTCCCGAAGCGACGGTCGAAGCACTCCTTTCCGTGAGCGCCTATTTCCTACTGACGCCCGCTCGTGCGCGGAAAATTCTGCGTGATGTCGAGCGTGCCGTGGCCAACTGGCGCAAGGTCGGCCGGGCCTTGGGGATGTCTGCGCGCGAATTGGAAGCATTCACGGATGCATTTGAACACCCCGAGCGGGCAGCAGCCAGGAAATGATCCGCCTTCTCCCAGTCAGGTCCCGCGCTTGTTCCCGTAGAGTTCGATGTGCAGCCGGTGGGCGTAGCGGTAGCCCCGGGCTTTGCAGACCTCGCTGAGCCACGCTGCCCGCTCGCGGAGGATCGCGAGCGTCTTCGCTTCCGGCATGAGCAGGATCTTGTGCGACGGAATTTCCACGCCCAACGAACCGATCATGCCGTCCAGCTCATCCACATCCTTGCGGGAGGAGACCACGAACTTCAACTGATAGGCATAGCCCGCCTTCAGCCAGGCGCGGATGACATCGGGCTGCCAGCGGGTTACCTCGTGACGTTTCCGCCACGCGGGATGCTGCGTGGCGTCGGGGGCCGAGTTCAACAACTTGGGTGACATCGAGGCGAGATCGCAGGCGATGCCCGCAGGAGCGATCGTTGCGGCGGTTTCGATCGTGACGTGATATCCGCGCTGCTTCAGTTCGCCGGCGAGGTCGTGGATTCCCGGCGCGATCATGGGTTCACCGCCCGTGAGCACCACGTGCCGTGCGGCCCGGTAGGATTCGACCGCGGTGACCAGTTGGGCGACGGTGTGTTGGCTGCCTTCGGGATTCCATGACGCGTAGGGAGTGTCGCACCAGGTACAGCGCAGATTGCAGCCGCTGGTGCGGATGAAGACGGATGGCACGCCCGTCAGTTCACCCTCCCCCTGGAGCGAATGGAAAATTTCCGAAATCAGCATGACAGGATGCGATCAACGGAAGCCAGGCGGTGCCGGTGGCAGCGGCGCGAGG
>CAZOXB010000248.1:0-5588 GCA_964583635.1 uncultured Opitutaceae bacterium
AATACTTCGAGATGACGCCGTATTATCGGATGGTCAATGCGGGGTTCCGTGCACTCCGCGAGAACCGGCCTGTCGACTTGGTTCCCATGAAAACCGAACTCGATCGTCTCATGGAGAAGTACCCCGAAGCCGGCAGCGTGGTGCGCGGCTTCGTGCATTTGAAGCAGATGTCCGGGGCAACGCCGGCGGAGATCAGACAATTGTGGGAGGGCTTCGCCGCGGGGTCCAACGAAGCCGCCCGCAAGTTCGCGAACGACCAATTGCGTTTCCTCGACCTCACCAGCCGTCCGCTCGACATTGCCTTCACGGCGGTGGACGGACGGACAGTGGACCTGAAGGCCCTCCGCGGAAAGGTCGTGCTCGTGGACTTCTGGGCCACGTGGTGCGGGCCGTGCAAGGCCGAGCTGCCCAATATCCTCGCCAATTACCGCAAGTATCACGACAAGGGCTTCGAGGTCGTCGGCATCGCCTTGGAAAACGGCAAGCTCGCCCCCAACGACACGCCCGAACAGACGGCGTCCAAGCTCAAGGCGGCGGAGAAGGTGCTGACCGACTTCACCGCGCAGAACGATATGCCATGGCCGCAGTACTTCGACGGCAAATTCTGGAAGAACGACATTTCAACCCGCTACGCCATCAGCGCGATTCCCGCGATGTTCCTCCTGGACCAGGAAGGCATGGTCGTCTCGACCAATGCCCGGGGCGAAAAGCTGGAGTCCGAACTGAAGCGGCTGTTGAAACTGTAGGCCTTGGCCACCGGACCGGACGGCCCGGCGGCGGGAGGCAATGCTCCCGCCGCCAGGCTGACGTCCCCTTCGGGACGTCTCAGAATCGCACCGTCACGCTCGCCATCACCTGCCGGCCGTCGACGAAGATGTTCGAGGGAAACTGCTTCGAACCGTAAACCTGCCAGCGGAGCTTGTCCGTCAGGTTCACTCCTTGCACGGCAATCTGGACATTCTTGCTGATGTTGTAGTTCAGCGAGGCATGAAGGTCGGCGTAGCCGATCATCTCCTGGTTCAGCAGCCCCGTGTTCACAAAATAGGCAAAGCCGGTCACGAAGGTGGAGCGGTAGTTGTAGGCCGCCCGGGCGGAGAAGGGTCCCTTCTCGTAGATCGCGACAATGTTGTAGCTTCGCTTCGACAAGTTGGTGAGCGGCGCATTGACGGAACCCGCGAGCCCGGAGACCGTCGTCGGCGTGCTGCTGTCCACATAGGTGTAGTTCGCCTGCAGGCCAAACCCGTCAAACGGCGTCGGCAGGAACGTGAAGAATTTCTGGAAACCGAACTCCACGCCCTTGATCGTCGCGGGATTTAGGTTCTTGGACGTGCGGATCAGGTAGGTGACGCCGTCGTAGGTCCGTGGCTCCGAGAAGCTGCCGATGAAGCCGGTGACATCCTTGTGAAACGCCGCCACATAAGCCATGTCCGAGCGGTTGTAGTAATATTCGAGGGAGAGATCGTAGGCCGTGGAGCGCACCGGCTTGAGATCCGGATTGCCCTGCGAACCGGAGTTCAGGTTCGGGTCGACGGGATTCGCGTTCAGCGTGAGCGAGGGCGACAGCGAACCGAATGTCGGGCGGGTGATGGTCTTCGAGGAGGCGACGCGGAGGAAGAACTGTTCCGTGAGCTTCAGCCGGGCGTTGAGGCTCGGGAGGTAATCCCAATAGGAGCTTTTCAGCGTGAGCGGAACGGATACGGCGGAGGAGGCGCCCTGGAAACCCTTCGCGTTCTCCTTCGTCTGCACGGCCCGCAGGCCGATGTTGCCGTCGATATCGTGCCCGGCGATGCGCCCGGAAAACTGCGGCATCAGATAGAACGCCGTGGTCGTTTCCTCGACATCGAAGAGGCTGAGCTTGTTGACCGTCGCTGAGGTCGCCGGCGTGTTGGTGGCATTGTAGGCCTTGTAGAGCGCATCGGCATCCCGGAGCGTGCTGTGGGCTCCGACCAGGTAGCGGGGAATCTGCGCCTCGGAATATCCGGGGAACATGTTCTTGATCGGGGACGGCGTCCAGAGGCCGGGATGCTGGCTGAGCAGGTTGGCCGAGGCGGGAATGCTGTACGAGCCGAGGAATAGCCCGGTCGGAAAGTTGTCACTCGTGGTCGTCGCGTAGCGCACACCGCCGACGATCTTGGAAATGAACCCCTTCCGGACGTTGTACTCGGCGTCGATGCGCCCGGAGCGTCCTTCGGTGTTGGAGGGAAAGAGTCGATAGTTGACCTGCGAAAGGCGATAGCCGCTCGGATCCATCAGGTCGACACCGGAGATCGAAACCGAGGGGATCGAACCACCGAGATCGTAGCTGAGGGACGGGATGTTGATCGAGGCGAAGACGAGGTTGTTGTAGAACCGGTTTGAGCTCGTGTAGCGGGCGGCGTCGAACTTCAGGGTCAGGTCGCCGGTGATGTACTTCCCTCCGATGTTGAACATCTCAAGCTTGTTCTCGAGATCGCGAATGAAGCCATAGGCCGTTCCCGTGATGTTGGTGAAGGTGGCCTTCCGGACTGCCGTGGTGCTTCCTTCGAACATGCTGCCGGAACCCGCGACGGATTTTGCCGCCGAGAGCGCCGTCGTGAACTGGACCGTGTCCTGGATGTTGCGCCATTTGTTGGGATTGAACCCGGCGTAGAATTCGAGGTTCTTGGCGGGCTGCCACTGGAGCACGAGGTTGTAGCCCGAGGTCTTGAATTCACCATAGGAGGAATTGTTGTTGTAGCCGGACGAAATCAGCGCGTTCGCCGCGCCGGTCGCCACCGTTGGGCCGGCGACCGGATTGCCGATGCCGATGGCATCCTCACGCCAGGGTGTCGTGATGTTGCTGAGCGCAAACAGAACTCCGATCCGGCCGTAGTCCGTCTTCACGGAGGAGGTGGCGAACACGTTGTAGTTCTGCTCGTTTTCGCGGCGCAGTGTCGAGTAGCTCGTGCCCACTGTGGCGCCGCCGGAAGTGCCCTCGGCGAAATCGAAGGGCTTGCGCATGCGCACGTCGACGAGGCCGCCCAGACCGCCGTCGATCTGGTTCGCCGCCGAGGTCTTGTAAACGTCGATGCCCGCGATCAGGGCGGATGGAATCTGCGAATAGTCGAAGTTGCGCTGACCGACCCCGACGCCGGCGGTGCCATTGGCGATGCCACCGGGGGTGATCACTTCCCGCCCGTCGAGCGTGTTCACAATCTGGTTCAATCCGTGGATGGTCACCGCGCCGTTGCCACCGAGCCCGGAGAAGGTATGGGCCAGCTGCACGCCAGGGACGCGTGAAAGTGCATAGGAGACATTGATGTCAGGGAGCTTGTCGATGTCGCTCGCCACGATCGAATCGACCAACTGCAGGTTCGACTGCTTGATGTCCGCAGCCGACGCCAGGCTCCCCCGCAGGCCGCTGACCACAAAGGTATCAAGCACCACGGTCTTCTCTTCCTTGCCATCTTCCTTGGCCGGTGCCGCGACCGTCTGGCCGAACAGCGGCGCGAAACTGGCGGACAAAAGCGCCAGCAGGGTGGCGCTCGCAATTGAATTCAGTTTGGTATGCATGATGCGGTGCTCCTCACAATCGAAGAGACGATCCCTGGAGGGTGATGTGTTTTTGTTTTTGACTCGGGGTGTCTGAAAGCGCGCCGGGACGGAACGCTGGGTAAAGGCATGGGCAAGGGGCATGGACATGAGGGTGGCAGCATACGCAATCGCCAGCCGTGCCTCTACCAACCCCGGCTCCAGTTTATGCGGTATTCTAACCTTCCGACCACCCGGCCTCCGCTCGCTGCCTGGCAGTCGCACCACGCTTCCGCCAGCACCCTTCATTCCCCGCACCCGGATGACCGCATCTCCAAACTGGCCGCACGGCGATCGACCCGTCAGCATTCCGGACAGTATGACATCGTTGTTGATCCCGCCCCGACACCCCTTGCTGCCAGCGTCCCGCAGTCATGCCGGGCGCCGCCGCCAGATCGAAGGCATTCCACGCAATCACCGCGTCGCTGCCGGGCCGGTCCTTCGTTCCACCGCTCTTTTCCTGTGCATGGGCTTCGCCGTCGCTGCGGCGCCGCGCGACGAGGCGCGCTATGTCTGGCTCGCCGAGCCGGGCCACCATCTCTTTGAATCCACCCCCCTCGGCAACGGCCGGCTCGGGGCCGCCCTCCACGGCGGCATCACGGAGGAGCGCGTGGTGCTCAACGAAAACGGCATGTGGTCCGGTTCCCCGCAACTGGCCGATCGACCCGAAGCGTATCTGGCGCTGCCGGAGATCCGCCGCCTCCTTCTCGAGGGCAGGAATCATGAGTCAGAGGCACTGGTGAACGCCAACTTCACCTGTGCCGGCGCCGGCTCGGGCCGCGGTGTCGGCGCGAACGTTCCGTTCGGATGCTACCAGATGCTCGGCGATCTCCGACTTTCGTTCACAGGGCCCGGCTCGGACGCACCGGTGACCGGCTATCGTCGCGAGCTCGATCTCGCTGAAGCCGTCGGCCGAGTCACTTTCGAGCAGAACGGTGTGCGCTTCAAGCGCGAGGCGTTTGTCAGCGCACCCGACGAAGTCATCGTGCTCCGCCTGACTGCCGACCAGCCGGGCGCCATCTCCTTCGAAGCACGACTGGCACGACCCGAGCGCGCCACCGTCGCGGCAGAGGGTGCGGACGGTCTCGTCCTGAGCGGCCGGCTCAACGACGGGCGCGAGACAGCCACCGGCGTACGCTACGCGGCGCTCCTCCGTGCCCTGCCCCGCGGCGGAACCATGGGCGTGCACGACGGCGTGCTCACGATCACCGGCGCCGATGAGGTCGTGCTGCTAATCACCGCCGCGACCGATATCCACACCTTTGCCGGCCGCAGGGTGGCCGATGCTCTCGCGACCGCGAGGGCCCACATGGCTTCCGCCTCCCGGCGGACGTTAGGGGAGCTCCGCGCAACCCACGTTTCCGACTACCAGCGCTACTACAACCGCGTCGCGTTGCAGCTCGGCGCGGCCGATCCCGAGGCAGCCGCCCGCCCCGCACCGCAGCGATTGCGCGAATTTGCCCGCAGCGGGGTGGATCCCTCGCTCGCGGCACTCTACTTCAACTTTGGCCGCTACCTGTTGATCTCCTCCTCCCGCCCCGGCGGCCTGCCCGCAAACCTGCAGGGCATCTGGGCCGACACGATCCAGACACCGTGGAACGGCGACTGGCACATGAACATCAACCTCCAGATGAACTACTGGCCGGCGGAATCCACCCAGCTCAGCGAGCTTCACGAGCCGCTCTTCGCCCTCGTGGAGTCGCTGCAGGCGCCGGGCGCGAAAACCGCGCAGGCCTATTACGGTGCACGCGGGTGGGTCGCATTTGTATTCACCAACCCCTGGGGCTTCACCTCCCCGGGCGAGTCAGCCAGTTGGGGCTCGACGGTCTCTTGCTCCGCCTGGCTTTGCACACACCTCTGGGATCATTACCTCTACACGGGAGACCGGACGTTCCTCACACGCGCCTATCCCCTCCTCAAGGGCTCCGCCCTCTTCTACCTCGACATGCTGATCGAGGACTCGAAAACCGGCTGGCTCGTCACCGCCCCGTCAAACTCCCCGGAGAACGCCTTCGTGCTGGACGGAAAGCCGGCGCACG
>CAZOXB010000249.1:0-5554 GCA_964583635.1 uncultured Opitutaceae bacterium
GTCCTGCTTGAGGCCGAGCGCTTCGAAGACCTGGGCGCCGCGATAGCTTTGGATCGCGGAGATGCCCATCTTCGACATCACCTTGATCACTCCCTTCGAGGCCGCCTTCACGAAGTTCTTGCAGGCCGTCTTGTGATCGATGCCCGTGAGCAACCCGCTCCGGATCATATCATCGATGGTCTCGAAGGCCGTGTACGGATTGACAGCGCTGCAACCGTAGCCGATGAGCAACGAGAAGTGGTGCACTTCGCGGGCCTCGCCTGTTTCCAGGATGATGCTGACCCGGGTTCGCAGGCCTTCGCGGATGAGATAGTGGTGGAGCCCCGCGACAGCGAGCAGCGCGGGGATCGGCGCGTACTCATGCGTCACCCCGCGATCGCTGAGGATGAGCACATTGTTTTCCTCCTCCTCGATCATGCGACGGGCCATGATGGAGAGCTCCTCCATCGACTTGGCCAGGCCTCTCTCGCCGCGGGTCACGCGGAAAAGGATGGGCAGGACCCCGATGCGCAGGCCCGGCAGATGCGTACGACGGATCTTGGCGAACTCCTCGTTGGTGAGGATGGGCCACTTCAGCTCGACACGGCGACAGGCGGTCGGCTGCGGGTTGAGCAGATTGCCTTCCGAGCCGAGGCGGGTTTCTGCCGACGTGATGATCTCCTCGCGGATGCAGTCGATCGGCGGATTCGTGACTTGGGCGAAGAGCTGCTTGAAATAGTCGTAGAGCAGCCGCGGTTTGTTCGACAGGACGGCCAGTGCCGAGTCATTGCCCATGGAGCCAATGGCTTCAACGCCATCGCGTGCCATCGGGGTGAGCAGCAGGCGCTCGTCCTCATGCGTGTACCCGAAGGCAATTTGACGCTGCAGGAGCGTCTCATGGTCCGGCGTTTCCACCTTGGGTGCCTCCGGAAGGTCCTCGAGTTTCACCAAGTATTCGTCGAGCCACTTGCCGTACGGCTGGGCACTGCAGATCTCGCGCTTGATCTCCTCGTCCTCGATGATGCGGCCCTGCTCGGTATCGATGAGGAACATGCGTCCGGGCTGCAGCCGGCCCTTGGTAACGACGTCCTCGGGGGCGATGTCGAGCACGCCGGCCTCGGATGCCATGATGACCAGGCCGTCCCGGGTGACATAATAGCGGGAGGGGCGCAGGCCGTTGCGGTCGAGAATGGCTCCCACCTGCGTACCGTCCGTGAAGGCGACCGATGCCGGTCCATCCCACGGTTCCATCAGGCAGGAATGATAGCGGTAGAAAGCCCGGCGGGATGGTTCCATCGACTCATGATTGGACCACGGCTCCGGGATCATCATCATCATGGCGTGCGCCAGCGGTCGACCCGCGAGCACGAGGAGCTCAAGGGTGTTGTCGAACATCGACGAATCGCTGCCGTTCGGGTTGATGATGGGGAGGATCTTCTGGATGTCCTCGCCGAACAGCTCCGACTCGAAGAGAGCCTCCCGCGCGTGCATCCAGTTGATGTTGCCGCGGAGGGTGTTGATTTCGCCGTTGTGGGCGAGATACCGATAAGGGTGCGCCCGTTCCCAACTGGGGAACGTGTTGGTGCTGAAACGTGAGTGGACCAGCGCGAGCGCGGAATCCATCAGGGGGTGCTTCAGATCAGGGAAATACTGGTCCAGTTGGTCCGTTGTTAGCATTCCCTTGTAGACCAAGGTCTTGTGGGACATGCTAGCGACATACCATGCCTCCGCACCTGCCAAGGTGGAAGTGCGGATGTCAGTGTAGGTTCGCTTGCGGATGATGTAGAGTTTCCGCTCGAAGGTTGCCGCATCCGTGACGTCCGGGCCCCGCCCGATGAAAATCTGGCGCATGAACGGTTCGCAGGAGCGGGCGGTATCGCCGAGCGAGGCGCTGTTCGTGGGGACCGTTCTCCAGCCGAGGAAGATCTGACCCTCGGCCTGGATGAGTTGCTCGCACCGTTCTTCGATCTTGCGGCGGACACTGGGGTTGCGTGGAAGAAAGACGAGACCGCAGCCGTAATCACCGGCGGGTGGGAGGTTGATGCGGGTGTTCCTGCATGCGTCCTGCAAAAACGCGTCAGGCATCTGGATCAGGATGCCGGCACCATCGCCCGTGTTGACTTCCGCGCCGCTGGCACCGCGATGGTCAAGATTGCGCAGGATCTGCAGTCCGTCCTGGACGATCTTGTTGGATTTGCGCCCCTTGATATCCACCACGAAGCCGACGCCACAGGCGTCATGCTCAAACCACGGATCGTATAGACCCTGCTTCTTGGGCGGCCCGGAGGGCTGGGAGCAGGTCTCAGGTATGTCGGCGGTGCTGTTCATATCAGGGAAAAATGAGTCGGAAGAGGAACGTATTGCGGATCGGTTTTGGCGGAGAAGGCCGTCAATCGCCGTGTTCAGAGCAAAAAAAGGGCCGGTTCCGCGAATTTCGCGAAGCCAGCCCAAAATTTGAGGCAATGCAGTCGCGATTAGAAGAAGCGGATCGTTTTGGTGGCCATTTTGGCGTGTTCGTCGTCCGAGCAACCGGCGTTGAGCGCGGTGTCGACAGTGCGATCAGTTGGCGAGACCAACTGATTGGAAAGAAGGTAGTTTTCAACTTCCTCTCCGGAAATATCGGCGAGCATCACCCCATCGATCTCCACGCACGGAGACAGAGGCTGACCCGACTTCTGGACCATCTCCGCGTAATAGGCGCGATTGTTGATGATGTCCAAGTCCTCATACGAAAGCGCGTACTTGCGCATGATGGCCCGCACACCATTTGACCACCCGCAATGGGGTTTGAGGTAGGCTTTGATCTTCATGTAAGGACAGTGCGCGACTAAAATAGCGGAGCAAGGTAGTAGGGATGGATTTCCAGGCGCAAGCGGAAGTTTACAACTTCATGGAAAAACCATCGCCCAAATTTGCGCCACTTTCTGGCGACAGTGCTTTTCCTCTAGCCGCTACAAGGGATTTGCCGTAAATCGCGCGGCTGACAACACCATGAAAGTACTCGTGACCGGTGCCGCCGGCTTCATCGGCTATCATGCCGCCCGCCGACTGGCCGACTCACGCAAATGCGAGGTCATGGGCATCGATAACCTGAATGACTACTATTCGGTCGATCTAAAGAAGGCGCGGATTGCCGATCTGTCCACGATGGAGGATTTCCGATTTATCCCGCTGGATTTTTCGGATGCGGGGAAATTGCAGGCACTCTGGACGCACCTGAAGCCGGACTACGTGGTCCACCTCGGCGCACAGGCCAATGTGCGTTTCAGCGTCCAGCACCCGGCGGCCTACGTGCAGAGCAACCTGATAGGCTTCTTCAACGTGCTCGAAGCGGCCCGATTGTGTCCGCCCAAGCACTTGGTGTTCGCCTCCTCCAGCAGTGTCTATGGCGCGACGGCCACCACTCCCTTCAACGAAGATAGCGATACGAGCCGTCCGCTTTCATTCTATGGCGCGACGAAGAAAAGCAATGAGGTGATGGCTCACAGCTATGCCCACCTGCACGGTCTGAACATCACCGGACTGCGTTTCTTCAATGTTTACGGTCCCTGGGGGCGCCCCGACACGGCACCCACACTCTTCACCGAGCGGATTCTTGCCGGTGAACCCATCGACTTGTTCGGGGAAGGAAAATACCGGCGCGATTTCACCTATGTGGATGATGTTGTCGATGGCGTATTGAAGGTCCTGCTCTATCCACCGGAGAAGCGCCCGGTGCCGTCGTTCCGGATCCTGAACATCGGCCACCACCGTCCGGTGGAGATGCGCTTGTTCGTGGACATGCTCGCCTCGGTGATAGGCAAGCCCGCCCGCGTCAACCTGCTGCCGCCACAGCCGGCCGATGTTCCGGAAACCTGCGCCAGCCTGGAGAGGATTGCTGCCGAGGTGGGTTTCACGCCGCGAGTGGCGCTGGAGGATGGCCTGCGCGCATTTGTGGCATGGTACCGGCAGTATTATCGTCCGTAACCCAAGACATCTGGAGCTGCCCGCTCATCTCGTTCCGGAAAAACGCGAAGCTGCAAAGGCGCGAGGAAAACTCGAAAATACTGCCTGCAACGCATCCTCCTCACATGCTGTGCATGCCGTGTACCCTGTGGGCCAATCTGCCGCGATGAACCCTGTATTGCATCCGATCGCACTCGGAGGCACAGCATGAGCTCCCGCGAATACCTCACATCAGTCCTGGTGGCGATCACCCTGGTGGGCGTTGCCGTCGGGCGATATCCCGCCTTGAAGATGAACCGGGCGACAATCGCCCTGGTGGGGGCAACCGCGCTTGTGGCCTTGGGCGGGTTGAGCCTGCAGGACGCCTATGCCGCCATCGACTGGAACACGATTGTCCTGCTGTTCGGCATGATGATCCTCAACGTCAACCTGCGCATGGCCGGTTTCTTCCGGCTTGTCACATCGCGGGTGGTCACGTTCGCGCGGACACCGCGTCATCTGCTGGCCTGGATCATCGGCGTTGCCGGTGTGTTCTCCGCGATTTTCCTCAATGATACGATAGTTCTGGTGTTCACGCCACTGGTGCTCGACGTCACCCTCGCGCTCCGACGGAATCCCCTGCCCTACCTCGTGGCTCTGGTCACCGCGGCGAACATCGGCTCCGTCGGCACGATCATCGGCAATCCGCAGAACATGCTGGTCGGGATTGCCTCAGGTATCCATTTTTTGGATTTTACGCTCGCTCTCGCGCCGATCGGGATCGCGGGCCTGGTCGTTGCGTGGGTGGTGCTCGTCGTGGTGTATCGATCGGAGTTTCGAACGGGACAGCGACTGGAGAACGTGAACCTGCATTTAGGGGAGGAGAGGCGGCTACCGTTGTTGCGCAAATCGATTCTTGCATCGTTGGTTCTCCTTGGATCCTTGCTGGCGGGCGTCGATGTTCCCCTGGCGGCCGCGATCGCCGGGTCGTTGCTGCTGATCACACGGCGAACCGAACCCGAGAAGGTGTTTCAGGACATCGACTGGGGACTGCTGGTGTTTTTCAGCAGCCTTTTTGTGGTCGCCGGTGCGATCCAGGCTTCCGGGCTGGGCACGCAGCTTTTTGCGTGGATGGCGCCGGCCGCAGATGGCGGGCCTCTCCCGCTTACCGCGGTTGCCGTGGTCCTCAGCAATCTGGTGTCGAATGTCCCGGCGGTGCTGCTGTTCCGGCCGGTCGTGCCGGCCTTGGGCGATCCGCACAAGGCGTGGCTGACGCTGGCCATGGCGACCACCCTCGCGGGCAACCTCACGCTGATGGGTTCGATGGCCAACCTGATTGTGGCCGAGATTGCCCGCAAGCGCGGGGTGCATTTGTCGTTCGGAGAATACCTGAAGGCCGGCACGGCGATCGCCGTGCTGACCCTCGCGATCGGGATCCTCTGGCTATCCCGGTAGAACAGGGCGGGCCGTACCGCCACGGATCAGTGTCGGCTTGCGCCCGCTGCAAGCTCAGGAGCGAGGGCCTCCGGCACGCCGAGATAGACGACGTTGCGATTGCCCAGTCGCTGCCAGGTGCGGGGCTGTGGTGGATGGGCCACGATGAAGACATCGCGGCTCGCCAGAGTGCGGGTGGCGCCATCATAGAGCATCA
>CAZOXB010000250.1:0-5544 GCA_964583635.1 uncultured Opitutaceae bacterium
CGGCACCGCCGCACCTTGCCCGGCACGCAGCCTCCCAACGCCCGGCAGGCAAATGTCGGCAACAGCCACGGGCAGAGCCGGAAATTGTGGCCGTAGGAATCGGGCCGTCTTCAAGGAGAATCTTTTCATGAAGCGTTGCTTCATTGTGGACGACGCCCGCGCCCTGCGCGGTCCAGCGCGCCACCTTCTCCAGCGTCACGGCTCCTCTGGTGCGAAAAGCTGAGACGGGCCGGTGCAAGGGGCTGGCCCAAGGGGACGGCCCGGCTGATCTCGGTCGGAATCAGCAGACCCTCCCATCCAAAGAGGTTCTTGCGCGCGGCCTGTGCTTCGTCCGCCGTGGCCGAGAACAAAAAGCTGTCCGCGATGGCGGTGCGCGCAATGCGTCCGTCGGCCAGCTCCACTTCGAGCTGAATCTGACCGATGCCAAAATATCCCCGATCCGGATTTTCCAGTGCGATTTCGTTATCAAGGCGCAGTCGTCCCAGTTTCTCCGCCGGGATTGGAATGCGTGTTTCGTAATGGAACGCCGCCCAGCGCGGGACCGGATCGATCCGGACCGGAGCGAGGCGTTCGCCGTTGAACGAGAGACCCACGGTGGCACCCTCCTCGGCCCACGGACAGAACACGATCGCGGCGGCTTTGGCGCGGGCGAGTTCGGCCGGGGTCACCTGCACAACCGGACGTGCCGGCGGGGCAACGAGGTCGGTGATGCGGCCCGGTTCCCGCCATTCGAACTCCCGGATCACATCACGCCCGGAGCGGAACTGCACCCGCACGCGCCCACCGTCCACCGTTACGAGGAAGAAGGCATTGGTCGGACCCGACAGATCGGTGAGATATCCCCAGCGGTAGGTCAGCTCCGGGCGCGGGATCAACAGCGTGCGCCGTTCCTCCATGGGGATCAGCTCGGTGCTCTTGTCCATTGTGCAGCCCTGAATCTGGGTGATCAGGCTGCCCCCGACCTGGCGGACCCATGCCCCTGAGTTGTGGGTGTGGCCGCAGAAGAACGCGTCCACCGGTGCCCGCTTCATGACGGCGAGTACCGATTCGGTGAACCGGCGGCTGCTGAAGCCGGGACGGACGACCGGCCACAGGGGATAGTGCGCAAACAGGAAAACATGCTCGACGCCCGCCGTCGCACGCGCCTCGCGGATGGCCTCCTCGAGAAAGCGGCTCTGTCCGGCGTAATCGAAGGGACTGGGCTCTGAGTAGGCGCCGTAATCGAGGAAAACGAAGGCGGAGTTGCCATGGCGAAAAGCGTAGTGGCGGGTGGCGAGCGGCGCGCCCAGGGAGCGGGACACCCGCGGGAGCACGACCTCGTCGAAGGCGGCGGCGCCTGTGTGCTTGTCGTGGTTTCCCACCGCGATGAAGAACGGCCGCTGGAACCGTCCGGCGATATCCTGCATGGCAAAGGTCAACTCGCCTTTCATTTCCTCCCGGCTGATGGGCTTGCCGTCGGCGGATCTTCCGCCGTCGACCAGGTCGCCTGTATGGCAGACAAACGCCACGGCGGGTTTGACGTCCCTGATGGCCTCCGCGACCGCAGCCGCCGCCGTGCGGGCCTTGTAGTCCGGCCGTGCGTAGTGCATGTCGCCGAGGACAACGAAGCTGAAGGGCGCAGGCGAATCCGTGAGGGTCGGAAGCGCGGCGCCATGGATGGGCGCGACGCTTCCGAGTGCGGCGACGGGAACACAGATCCGCAGGAGCGCCGTCAGACCGGAATGGAGTCTTCCGTGCCTCTTGGCCCGCCCGCGCCGGGATTCCTTCGGGACCGGGGTTTGCATCGATAGCTTCAAGGATTTTTTGGGTTAAGGCTGCTCTTTGTGTTTCCAGAGTCTTTCCCGCAGTTGCGGAAACAGGGTGAGTGCGTTTTCGCGGAGAATCCGGCGACCGATGTCCACCGCCATCTCCTCCCGCAGATCCCCGCGCATGACCCGTTCAGCCAGCACCTCGGACAGGCAGCGGCGCGTCATTGCCGTCGCCCCGTAGATGCTCACGGCGTGATGGGAGTCCCCCCCCCACATGATCCGATCCGACGGCACCACATCAAGCCACTCGTGATAACTGCGCTTGGCCACGTCGTAGCTGAGGATGGGCAGCCAGTTGGAGTCGATCCACACATTCCTCGCCTTGTGCAGCGCACGGGCCACGATCACTCCCGTTTCGCCCACCCACGGATACCCGCCGTGGAACAGGATGAATTTCGTCTGCGGATTGGCCTCCATCAGATCCACCAGCAGCATGGGATTGGATCCCTGGATGCGCGCATGTCCGGTGTGGATCTGCAGCGGCAACCCGTATTTCGCGCCCAATTCGCACAGGCGCCACATCACGAAGTTCTCAAAGTCCTTGATTTCCTGTGCGGTCAGCACGTTGCGCGGTCGCCCGAAGGCCTGGCTGGCGCGGGCTTTCGGCACATTCTCGAAGCTCAGGGTGCGCCGATAGGCCAGCGTGGACTTGAGACAGACCGCGCCGGCTTGACGGGCTTTCGCGAACAGGCGATCCAGCATCGCGAGATAGTCGTCGAGTGTCTCCATCCGTGATCCCTCCCTTGCAGCGATGAGATAGGGATTGTCGTTCGGACTGGGAAAGTTCGCCGGATGATAACCGTCGACCAGGCTGGTCACATTGAACACCAACACCTCCCATGGATAGGATTTGGCGAAACCAAGCCGGTTCCAGTAGGCATCGTTGAACATCAGCTCAATGTTGGCGCGCTCGGTGACGACGTGATGGAGCCATTTCGGGTCGCGGTCGTGGGCAAATATCCGGTCGCTCAACTGCCGTGCCTCCGCATCAGTCGCCGTTTCGAAATCCACCCCATAGAGATCATGGAGGGCCAGAAGCGTGTAGCGATAGACGCTCGCCGCGCGGACGGTGTCGAAATCCTTCTTTGCCCTGGGCCACCAATCGTCGAAGCTGCCGCCCGGAGGCCAAGGCGTGATGGGTTGGACCCAGGTGAGGTAGCTGCTCTGCCAGACGCTCGCCAGCGTCATTCCGCGACCCTTGTCGGTTTCGACGCGACCTGGCAGCAATTCGAAGGGGCGGAGGTGATCGTGGGTGTCGATCGCCGCCACGCCATCCAGGTGCGCTTTGATCCGTTGATAGGTGGCCGTCGCCCGGGTGCCTCCGACTTCCGTGGTGGCACCAAACATCAACACCGTGCCAAGCATGCCAAGGCAAAGGCCGGTAGCGGTGGCCACGGTCCTTGAGAATTTCATCGAGGGTACTCCCTGGAGGAGAATGATCGTCTTGGACGTGGGTGCGGAAGATGACGGTGATTCACGCCTCCCTGATGCCGGCCTCCCGCATCGCTTTGCGCAGGTGGGCCAGCGCCTGCTGGTAATCTGCTCCGCCGACATACTCGAGCACCAGTGGGGCGGCGGGCGTCTTCTGGGCTGCCAGCGTGACGAACCGATGGTAGTCGAGATCGCCCTTGCCCGCGGGGACACCACGATCGGTGTGGAGCTTGCGGTCCTTGGCGTGCAGGCAGTCAATCCATGGTGCGAGCTGGCTGAACATCTCATCGAGATCGTTCACTTCGATGAGGTTTGCCGGATCGAGGAGCGCGCGCATGCGGGGTGAGTTCACCTCCTCAAGGAACAGCCGCAGCCGCTTGGCGCTGGCCAGGAAGCCGCGATAGAAGGGCTCGAACAGAACCCTGGCGTCGTGGCGTGCCGCGATGGCGTCAAGTTGGCGTGCGGTGGAGATCATCTGGGGCCAGACCTCATCCTGGAATTCCAGTGGAATGCGGGGCGCCGGCTGCTTCGGATCCAGGTAGTGGCCGGCCTCGGTGATGAACGTGCGCACTCCTATGTGGCCGCCGATCTCCATCATCGCCTCGAAATAGGCGAGGTTTGCCCGGCGCTCTGCCTCATCGGGATGGATGAGATTCGTATAGACACCAATGCTGTGAATGGCGACACCCGCATCGCGGTAGGCGCTGGCGATTTCCCGGCAGCGTGCAGGCGTCAGACTCGAGACATCGGAGCGTCCATTGTATCGCCAGAAGCGGCTGTCGGTCTGGGCGAGGAAGAGCTGCACCGTGCGGACGCCAACGGAGGCCAGTTCCTTCGCGAGCGCGGCGTTGGTCCGGTCGGTGAAGCCTGTCGTGGCCATGCCGATCTTCAGGCTGACGCCTGACTTGGCGGCGGCCGGCCGCAGCGGGCCGACCGATGCGCCCAATCCGCACAGGACGGCCGCGCGCCCCACGTTCCGGAGCAGATGACGACGGGAAAGTTTCGTTTGCATAAGGGTTCCTTTCAGAGGGTCCAGCCCGGGCGGTATTCGCGATGCAGCAGGTGGTTCGCGGACGGGACGTTGGTGATCTTGAATCCAGGACCGTCCCAAAGCAGTGGCTTCTCGGCCCGGACGGCGACATTGCCAAGCAGACAGACCTCGGACAGAATGCCCGCATGGTCGACGAAGTTGGATCCGGCGGGCGGACCGCCCAGGCAGGCGTCGATCCACTCCGTGTAATGGCCCGGAGATCGCGGAAGTATTCTCGGCGGGCGACCGTAGGCCTTCTGGCGGGATTCGGGGAGCAGCCGGTAGCCCATGAGGGTGCCCTTCTCGCCTAAGTACATGACATCCGCCATTCCCTGGTTCGGTGCGAGTTCAGGCGGCCGAGGCGGCTTCAATCCCCCATCGTACCAGGTGAGCGTCACCGGAGGCAGATGGCCGCGGGCGGGAAACCCGAACCGGGCAATCACGCCGAGCGGATAGGTCTCCGGATTCAGTTTTGCTGAGGATGCGTCGACCCAATCCGGATATCCCAACTTCAAGGCTTTGAAGACGGTCGACAGTTTGTGGCAGCCCAAGTCGCCGAGCTGGCCCGTACCAAAATCCCACCAGTCGCGCCAGGTCCACGGGCAATAGGCCGGATGGTATGGCCGGAACGGCGCCGGTCCGAGCCAAAGGTCCCAATCCAGTCCCTCCGGCACCGGCGGGGTCTCCGACGGACGTTCCTCCACCGGCAGGAATTTCCAGAAACGCGGGCCGCTCCAGACCCGCACGTCATGCACCGGGCCAATGGCGCCGTCCGCGATGAACTCCTGGACGACGCGGGCCTCCTCGGATGCCTGGCCATGGTTGCCCAACTGGGTGGCGACTCCGGCCCGCCGCGCGGCTTCCGTGATCTGGCGGGCCTCGTGGACGGAATAGGTGAGCGGCTTCTCGCAATAGACGTGCTTGCGGCGCTTGAGGGCGGCCATCGTGATGACGGCGTGCGAATGATCCGGGGTCGAGATCACCACCGCATCCACGTCCTCCTTTTCAAGGAGCTCGCGGTAGTCGCTGTACGCCCTGCATCCGCGATACTGGCCGGACCGTTGCTGTCTGGCGTAAAAGTCGTTGACGAGCCGGCGACCCGGCTCTCGTCCGCCAATCTGGCGCCCCGTGCCCCGCGACCAGTTCCAGGAGATGTAACCGCCGCTCTCGCGGTTCACATCGCAGACCGCGACCACCTGCACCCTCGCATCCTCAATGATCGCCGCGATGTTCTGCATGCCCTGTCCGCCCAACCCGATGCCAGCGACGGTGAGC
>CAZOXB010000251.1:0-5532 GCA_964583635.1 uncultured Opitutaceae bacterium
TTCTGCTTCAGCTCGCGTCGTCCTTTGATGGCGAAGACCGTGCCTACCTCGAGGCTTGGGGCACCGGATGCACCGGCAAGGAGAGGGAGATTTTTGCGGAGCTGGATGCGGCCGCGACAACGCAGAACCCGGTGGATTGGACTCCTGCGTATGCCAAACTTGTCTGGCGCCTCACTCCCGAGGCGGCTGCCGCGAAGTTCGCGGCCCGCGCCCGCGCGGCATCGTTGTCCGAGGCGGACCGGCTCGCCGCGGTGACCGCGCTCGGCTTTACTCCGACGAAGGAGGCGGCTGATGCCCTGATCGATCTGGCGGCCGGCGGCACGGGGCGGATCCAGCAGACCGCCCTCTGGTGGATCATCAACTACCGCGACCTGCGCTGGGGGAAATTCAACCTCGATCACACCTTGAAGGAGCGGGGCATCTACGACCCCGATAAGATCGCGATCAACAGCATCGTGGTTCCCGCACCCGCACCCACCCGCCTGCCGAACGCGACTGCGATTGCCGCGATGAAAGGGGACGCCAAGGTTGGCGCTGATCTTTTCACCGCCTGCATGCTGTGTCACCAACTCGGCGACAAGGGAGTCGATTATGCCCCCAATCTGACCGGATGGGCCCAGCGCCAATCCACCGCAGTCCTGATCGAGTCGATCATCAATCCGTCCGCGGACATCGCCCATGGCTACGATGGCGTCGAAATTACGCTGAAGGATGGAACGGTCATTGATGGACTGCCGCTGTCGGGTGGCGATCCGGTTATCGTGCGCTCGACGGGTGGAGTGACCCAGATGATTCCGGCAAATCGGATCAAGAGCCAGAAACGCCTGGGGCGCTCGCTGATGCTGAGCGCCGAGCAGCTCGGTCTGACCGCACAGAACGTGGCCGATCTGGTGGCCTATCTGAAGTCCTTGTGATCACGCAATTGTAGCGGATTGGCGTCGTTTCCGGACGGTTGATACCGGGCGAACCCGCTTTCCGGTGGCGCAGCCGGCTTGGTTGACTCGCCTTGATGCCGGCGTATACCTGACCGATCGATTGATCGGTGCCCGGCGGCGCCGATCGCAGCCTGTGAACTCAATTCTTTCGGAGCTCGTCATCCTCCTCCTTCTCCTGCTCGCCAACGGTGTGTTTGCCATGGCGGAAATCGCCGTGGTGTCATCCCGGCAGGCACGCCTCAAGAAGCTGGCCGACGAGGGCTCGAGAAAAGCCGCCGCGGCCCTCAAGCTCGCCAACGAACCGACGCGATTTCTTTCCACGGTGCAGATCGGCATCACCCTGATAGGAATTCTGGCGGGTACCTTTGGCGGCGCCGGGCTTTCGGAAAAGCTTTCGCTGGAAATCGCCCGGATCCCCGCGCTTGCGGACTACAGCAAAGCCATCGCCGTGTTCATTGTGGTGGGAGCCATCACCTATTGCTCCCTCATCATCGGTGAACTCGTGCCCAAACGGATCGGGCTCAGCAATCCCGAGGGGCGGGCCATGCTGGTGGCGAAACCGATGACACTGCTGGCCCGGACCGCCGCGCCGTTTGTGTGGTTCCTGACCGTTTCGAGCAACGGCGTGCTCCGGGTGTTGAGGTTGGACAAGGACAAGGAGGCTCCCCCTTCGGAGGAAGAGGTTGATCATCTTCTGGCGGAGGGCACGTCCGCCGGAGTGTTTCACAAGGAGGAGCGTGCCATGGTGGAAGGCGTGCTACGCCTTGACGAACGGCCCGTGACGGAGCTCATGACACGCCGGAGCAAGATTGTCTGGCTGAACGTCAACGACGCCGACGATGTCAACTGGCGGAAGATCGTCTCCAGCGGCCATTCCCATTTTCCGGTTTTTGAAGGCACCCGCGACAACGTGATCGGCATGGTCTCGGTGAAGGCACTTTGGGCAAACGCCGCGATTGGCATGCCCAACCACCTCAGGAATCACCTCGTCAAGCCGCTCTTTGTTCCCGACACGATCACAGCGGTGCAGCTCCTGGATTCCTTCCGCAAGACCGGCAAGCACCTCGCGCTCGTGACGGATGAGTTCGGCAGCATCCAGGGGATTGTCACCCTGATCGACGTGATGGAGGCGATCGTCGGCGCCCTGCCCGAGCCTGGCGACCGCAAGGAGCCGGAAGCCATCCAGCGGGACGACGGATCCTGGCTGGTGGACGGCGGGATGAACATTGATGATCTGCGCCGGCGCTTCGCCCTGACCTCGATGGCCGATGACGACAGCGTGAAATTCGAAACGCTTGGCGGTTTGGTGATGGATCGCCTGGGGCACATCCCGATGAGCGGTGAACATTTCGAGCTCGACGGCTGGAAGTTCGAGGTCGTCGACATGGACCGGCATCGCGTGGACAAGGTGCTGGTGCAAAAAGCTTCAGCGAAAGACGAAGATCTCGCCATCTGAGCCGCACCGCGCGGGGCCCGCGGGCGTCCGCCCAGGTTATCGAGGAGAACCGAAATATTCTGCATTTTCCGCATGGATAAGGCATCGTTGCCTGCTATGCTGGTCAATTCATCCATGAGTGACCTGACGGACCTCTACCAACAAGTCATACTTGATCACAACCGCCGGCCGCGGAATCGCGGGGTGCTGCCGACGGCTAACCGGGTGGCTCATGGCGATAATCCCACCTGTGGCGACCAATGCAGCGTGTACCTGCGGATGGAGGGCGACCGTGTGGCGGAGATTTCCTTCGACGGTCAGGGATGCGCCATCTCCCAGGCCAGCGCGTCGCTCATGACCACCGCCGTCAAGGGCAAGACCATCGCGGAGGCCCAGGCCCTGTACGACCGGTTTAGGCAGATCGTAACCACAGGCGAGGCGCCGGAGGAAATCAGCGACCTGTCCGCGTTTGCCGGAGTCCACGCCTATCCCGCGCGCATCAAATGTGCGACCTTGGGCTGGCACGCGGCATTGGAGGCGATGCGCCAGCCTGCGGGCGGTTGAACTCGCCCGGCGACAGTCCGACGACTACTCCGGCAGCGGCTTGCCTTTGGTTTCCGGAGCGAACCAGATCACGACCAAACCGAGCACGTAGATCAGCGTGACGATCGCCCCGGCCTGCGCGTAACTGCCATTGAAGGATTGCATCAGGCGGCCCATGTAGAGGGCTCCGAGCGCGGCGAAAATCCGGCCGGTGTTGAAGGCCATGCCTTGGGCGGTGGCGCGGATGCGCGTCGGGAAGAGTTCGGGCAGGTAGAGGGGCAGCCAGCCGTAGAATGAGGCGGTGGTCAGGCCGGCCAGGAAGGTGAGGGTGAGAAAACTGACGCCGTAGGCATGGGTGCCACGGAACAACAGGGCACAAACGACGAGCGATGACAGGCACAGGGTGAAATACATCACGCGGCGCTTGAAATACCCGCCCAGCCAGCCGCCGGCGAAGCATCCGATGATGGCGCCGAATCCACTCAGCATGCCGGTCCAGGCCTTGGCTTCCGGGTTCTGTCCACCCGTGAGCTGATCGGCCCAGAGAGGGAGCCATTGCACGGAGCCCCAAGTGCCGATGAGAACGATCCCCGAAAAGATGATGGCGAGGAGCATGGTCCCGCGGTACGGCCCCGAGAAGATCTCCTTCAGGGGGCGCGTGGGTGCAACCTTGGCGGCGTGTTCCCACTTTTCGGATTCCGGCACGAACAGGCGGACGACGAAGGTCAGAAGAGCCGGGGTTGCACCGACGATGGCCATCCAGCGCCAGGAATGCTGGGTGACGTGAACGAAGAGTCCCACGAGGGCGATCAACACAAAGCCGATGTTCGCGGCAGCGCCGATGATGCCGGCGAGCATCGGGCGAAACCTCTCAGGCCACACCTCCATCACCAAGGCGACGCCCAGCGACCACTCGCCGCCCATGCCGAGGGCGGCCGCAAAACGAATTGCCGTGAGCTGCTCGGGGGTCTGCACAAAATAGGTGAAACCGGTGAAAAGGGAGTAGGTCAGGATGCTGGCCGCCAGGGCGTGTACCCGTCCTATCTTGTCCCCCAGCCATCCGAAAACGAGCCCGCCGACTGCTGCGCCGAGCAGGAAGGCGGCGGTGACCACGCCCATCCAGTGGCCGACAAAGGCATCGGCCAGACGCCCGTCTCCGGCGACATGCATCTCGAGCAGCGCGGGGCGGGCGATCAGCGGAAACAGGCCCATTTCCAATCCATCGAACATCCAGCCGAGGAAGGCTGCGAGCAGGACGGCACCGAGTCTCTTGGATTGTTTGGAATCACTCATGGGTGAAAGCGGGCGGGTGAATGTTTGCGGAGATGAACGGTGCCGGGCGGCGCAACCGGCTCATGGTGCCCGGGGGAACGGAATTCATCGCGAGGATTGCAATTGGGGGGAAGCCGGTCAGGGGTGCCATCCCGGCGAACACTTGGCCGCGAGCCAAGCGCCAAATTGCCGAATGGAATTTATCGATGGCTTTCCCTGCTCAATGATCACCGGAAGGCCCGGTTGCGGCCTGCCGCTGTGTAAGCGCGTGCCGGGTGCCCGCCTCAGGTGCCGTAGAGCCGGTCGCCGAAATCGCCGAGACCGGGCAGAATGTATTTCCGGGAGTTCAGCTCCCGGTCGTGGGCCGCTGTGAAAATGGGAGTTCCCGGATGTGCGGCCAGCACCGCTTCCACACCCTCCGGGGAACTGACGATGCAGACGATGCGGATGTCCACTCCGCCTTGCGCCTTGATCGCATCGAGCGCACGAATGGCGCTGCCACCGCTCGCCAGCATGGGATCAACCACCACGATCCGATGACCGGCCAGTTCAGGCAGCTTGCAATAGTAGCTGTGAGCGATCGCGGTGGTATGGTCGCGTTCCAATCCGATGTAACCGACCCGCACCTCGGGGAATAATTCGATGAACGGCTGAACCATGCCAAGCCCGGCCCGAAGGATCGGGATGATCACCATGGGTTCCGCGAGGATGGGGCTGAACATCGTTTCCAGCGGTGTTGCGATGGTGGCGTCGCGCGTCGCCAAGTCCCGGGTGGCTTCCAGCGCGAGCAGAAGACTGATCTGGTGCGTCAGCGTTCGGAACGTTGCCGGTTTGGTGGTGCGATCGCGGAGGTGAGTCACCACGTGGGAGGCCAGAGGGTGGTTGAGGCGGTGAAGCATGGGTGCAAACAATGCGGTCGTGTGACGGGACGGGATACTGCGGGCTGGCGTTTCTCGTTGCGGAGCGGGAGACGCACGAGGTGTGGATTTTTGAATGCGGGGAAAGCTTGTGCAGGCAACGGTGCCCGGCGCCATCTTCAGGGAGGCGTCAACGTGAGTTTGTGCCGGGCGGGACCGGGTAGGAAAGGGGTGGGATCTCCGTGAACCCACGCCTGATGCCCGGCGCGATAATAAGGCGACAGCGGATGCCCCGACTGGCCTGCGGGCATGTGGAAGATCCCATTCTTCTCGTTGCCGGGCGAAACCACCATGCGCTCGCTGGCCCCGTCGGTTCGGGTCTGTACCCGTGGCATGCCCAAATCGCCGGGCAGCTCCTGGGCGGGCATGTCGAGATATTTCGCAAGGAATCCGGGCAGACTGCGGCTGAACGAATGGCGAAGCGTGACGG
>CAZOXB010000252.1:0-5490 GCA_964583635.1 uncultured Opitutaceae bacterium
CCTCCAGCAGCGAGCGTTACCTGTCGACCTGGATATTTGCCGACCTCAATTCCGAGAGCGACTCGGTCGAGGATCTCATTCCGGCACCGTCGGGTGCTGCGGGCGCCTGAACCCCGCGGAGCCCCGTGCTCACGAGGGAGGGACGCGAGCCGGCTGCCTCTCCTCGCACCCATCGCGAATTCCAGCGCTGTCCCCTGCGCCAAGGGCACGACCAGCTTCGGTCGGGACTTGCCGGCGGTCCGCCGTGGCAGGCTGCTTCAATGCCGCCGGGCGCTACCGCCCGTAGCGTTGCTCTGGTGGTACCAGCGATAGAATGCGATTGCGATGGCGCAGAACGAGACCGCCATGCCGCCTAGTTTCATGATGGCTGCCGCGAGGAACTGGTCATCTTCCGCACTGAAGTTCGCCAGGATGCGGGGCGCAAATTCGTAGGTCGGATAGAGGACATTGTCGGAGAATGCGATATACGCGAAGAGCGGTGTCATTCCGATGGTGACCGCGACGAGGTAAAGCATCTGGGCGCCAGGTGGGATGGGCGGGAACTCCCGGGAAGGGCTGAGCAACGGCCACCAGTAGAACAGGGCGGAGCCGAAGAACATGACGTGTTCGATGACATGGACGACCTTGTCCCGAAGCGCCCAGTCGTAGAGGGAGGGCATGTGCCAGGCGGTCATCACGCCGACGAAGATCAGCAGGCAGGAAACGGGGTGAAAGAGTATCCGGAAGATGCGCCGCAGACCTGCGCGTCCGGTCAGGGGAGTCACCAGCCAATCGGGCAGACCGACGAGAAACAGAATCGCGGCGGGATAGATCAGAAGCTGGTGCTGCACCATGTGCGCGCTCAGCAGGAAGCGCTCACCGGCCTGGTCGAGCGGTGATCCCACCGCGAGATAGAAGATCACCAGTGAGCTGTAAAACAACCAGGCCTTGCGACGTGGAAAGACGGCTCCGGGGCTGATCTGGCCGCGCAAGGGTCCACAGAAGATGGCATACAGCCATCCGAGGATGACCAGACCTCCGATGAGGTAGGGCTCATTATGCCAATGGCGCCAGTCGATCATGACGACTGCCTCCCCCCGGCCGCGCCTGCGCCTTCAGGTGCGGGCCCGGCGCGGACCCCGTCAGACCAAGCTGCCACGGGGCGCAGATCCCGGGCTGCTGCAGGCGGTCTCGTAGGCCGAACCCGTCGGCTTGCTGTCCTGCACGGCGAAGAGTTCGCGCAAGGCCAGGGATATACCCGTCGCCAGGATCAGTCCGATGAAAAACAGCACCGTGCAGAAGAACTTGTCCCACTTCAGGTGCATGAAGATGAAGATGACGAACATGAACTTGACCAGCGAGAGGATGGACAAGGCCACGAACACCACGTGATAGGGGAAGGGGAGATAGATGACCACAATCTCCATCCCGGTGATCACCGCGAGGAGCATGGCGACCTGAACAAAGACATGAAACTTGCTGGGTTCATGTCCGGCATCGGGAGCGGAGGGAGCGTTGATGGCGGTGCTGGCACTCATGCGCAGGTAAGGGCGGCGGGTTTGGGAAGCGTGGGTTGAGGGCGTCGAAACTAGAAATACTCGAGCAGGTAGACCACCGGGAAGATGATGATCCAGACAATGTCGACGAAATGCCAGTACAAGCCCATGCATTCGACGTCGAGTGCATTGGCCTCCCCGAAATCGACCGGTCCTGACCGGCGGCCCAGCACGTACAGACCGGCTAGGCTGGCGAGGAATCCGACCAGGGCGAGGGCGTGGGCGCCGAGGAATGCGCCGGCGGCAAATCCGGGCGCCTGGAACCCATGGGCGAACTCGACCACCACGTAGACACCGAGCACCACCGCCACGGCGAAGACCAGCAGGTGGACAATGTTGAGAATGAACCAGGGTCTGCGCGAGGCATCGGCGTTCTCCGGCTTGAAGGACCGGATGTACATCAGGATCAGCCAGAACACGCCGATGGCAACGTGACACCCGTGCGTCCCCGTGAGGGTGTAGAATGTGGATCCGAAAACGCTGCTGGAGAGCGTCAGTCCGCGCGCATGCACAAAATGCTGGAACTCGTAGACTTGGCAGGTGAGGAAGATCAGGCCGAAGAAGATCGTGCCGAGCAGGTAGTGGCGGGTGCTGCGGACATTGGCCTTCTGAATCGCATTCACCGCCAGCGCCATCAGGAGCGACGACATCAGCAGGATGAAGGTCGAGAAGGAGGTCAGTTCGATCGAGAAGATCGAGCGGGGGTCGGGCGAACCGGCGGGCGGGTGCACACGGTAGACGACATGCGCCGAGATCAGGGATCCGAAGAACATGCAGTCCGACGCAAGAAACGTCCACATGAACAGTTTCTTGTTGGGGATGCCGGTCGATGTCGTGGCGTCGTGGTGATGATCAATGGGGCCGGTGGCCGCGTGACTGCTCATGGGAAATGCGAGGATCTGGTTTGGGAGGTCGGGGTCCTGGGAGGATCAGTGGTGCGACTGTCCGCCCTGCTTCCCGTCGATGGGATTGCCATCCTTGTCGAGGTGGATGTGATAGCCGCCCGGACCCTCCCAGGCCCAGAGGCCGGCGAAGATCACCAGGCCGATGCCGCCGCAGATTGCGCCGAGGAAGTGGTGGTCCGCAAAGAACAGGCTGCCGGTCAGGATGGACATGGCAGTGAGAAACGGGAACCACGACTGGCTCGGCATGTGAATGCCGCCGTGCGCCTCCTCGTCCCTGGCGTGGGTCGCCTTCTCCTGGGTGATCTCGATCTGGTGGTGTTTTTCATACCAGAAGGCATCGCGGGCGTGTACGGTCGGAGTCACCGGGAAATTGTATTCGGGCGGCGGGTTGGGGATCGACCATTCCAGCGTGCGCGCATTCCAGGGATCGCGGCCGACGCGCTGGCCCTTGTAGTAGGTGTAGACCATCACCGTGAAATACACCGCGACGCCGATGCCGAGGATGAGCGCACCGATGGTCGCGATCAGGTTGGCTGAATTCCAGCCCATGTTGCCGTCATAGGTGAACGTGCGCCGCGGCATGCCGTTCAGCCCGAGGAAATGCATCGGGAAGAACGTCACGTTGAAGCCGATGAAAATGATCCAGAACGAGAGCTTGCCCCAGAACTCGGATACCTTGCGGCCGAAGATCAGCGGGAACCAGTAATGAATTCCGGCCAGGAGGGCGAAGAGGGAACCGCCGATGAGCACGTAATGGAAGTGGGCGACGACGAAGTAGCTGTCCTGTTGCTGGGCGTCGGCGGGGGCCGCCGCGTGCATGACGCCGGAGAATCCCCCGATCATGAACATCCAGACGAACCCGAGCGCGAACATCATCGGCGTGCGCATCTGAAGCTGTCCGCCCCACAGCGTTCCGATCCAGTTGAAGATTTTCACTCCCGTGGGCACGGCGATCGCCATGGTCGCCAGGGCAAAGGCCGCCGTGGCGACGGTGCCCATTCCCGTCGTAAACATGTGGTGGGACCAGACGCCGAAACCGAGCAGTCCGATGACCGCGCCGGAGAAGACGACGATCGGATATCCAAAGAGCGGCTTGCGCGAGAAGCAGGGCAGAACTTCGGAAATGATGCCCATCGCGGGGAGGATGAGGATGTAGACTTCAGGGTGGCCGAAGATCCAGAAGAGGTGCTGCCACAGGATGGGCAGGCCACCGGCGGATACCTCGAAGAAGTTGGCCCCGAACTGGCGGTCCATCATCAGCCCGACCAGCGCGATGGTGATGGCCGGGAACGAGAGCACGATCAGGAAGGCCGTGACCAGCGTCATCCAGGTGAACACGGGCATGCGCATCATGGTCATGCCGGGGGCGCGCAGATTGATGATGGTGACGATGAAATTGAGCGAGCCGATCACCGAGGAGACGCCGAGCACCTGCAGGCCCATCACCCAGAGGTCGGTGGAGATGTCGGTGGCGAAGGTGTTCGAGTAGGCCTTCGAGGTGAGCGGAGCATAACCAAACCAACCCACATCGGGCACGCCCGATTTGACGAACCAGCCCACGTTGAGCAGGATCGCGCCGGCGAGAAACAGCCAGAAGGCGAAGCCGTTCAGACGCGGAAATGCCACGTCGCGCGCGCCGATCTGCAGAGGCATGATGTAATTGAAGAAGGCCGCCGAAAGAGGCATCACGGCGAGGAAGATCATCGTCGTGGCGTGCATCGTGAACATCTCGTTGTAGGCGTGCGCGCTCAGCAGCGTGTTGTTCGGCACGGCCAGTTGCAGGCGGATCAGGAGCGCCTCGAAGCCGCCCACCAGAAAGAAGATCAGCGAGGAGACGCCGTAAAGCAGCCCGATGCGCTTGTGATCAACGGTCGTCAGCCAGCTGACCAGGCCGGTCTTGGCAGTGGGGCGGGTGAAGATGAAGGGCCGCTCCGAGGGAGCGGGCGAATCCTTGCCGATAAAATCTGTTTTGGCGGTGACGTCCATGGCGCGGGAAATTCCGGGATTTGAGTGACTTATTTCAGGCTGTCGAGGTAGGCAACCAAGGCGCGCGCCTCGTTGTCATTGACGGTGAAGTTAGGCGACCACTTGCCCTCGCCGTTGAGGGCCATGTAGCCGCCGAACCACATCTTGTTGCCGGGCTTGACCTCGTTGGGCTCAACGAGCCAGCGATGCAGGTTTTGCGGAGTGTTCTCCAGAAGGCCGCCGGCGATGGTGGTGCGTGCACCGACACGGGTGAGATCCGGTCCGGTGATGCCGGCGCCTTCATGGCCGCGGACGGTGTGGCAGCCGACACAGGTTTTTTCCTGGAAGAGCTTCCGGCCTTGGGCGACCAAGTCGAGATTCTCGTCCATGGTGACCTGCTGCTGTTTTTTCCATGCGGCAAAGGGCTGCTGGTCGAAGGCCTCGCTCCAGCCCGGGGCGTTCCGCGGCTGTTTTTCGTAAGTGTACGAGGCAAACTGGATTCGCGGCTGGTCGAGGGCGCCGGCGAAGGCCGATCCGGCCTTGCGTGCGGGCTGCTTCTGGTTCGCCAGCCAGGCGTTGAATTCGTTCTCGGCGAGCGCGATGACGCGGAACCGCATGACGGCGTGGGATTCTCCGCAGTACTCAGCGCACTGGCCCCAGAAGTAGCCGGGATTGTCCGCCTTGAGCCAGAGGAAATTGCCGCGGTTGGGAATCATGTCCACCTTGCCGGCCAGTTTTGGCACCCAGAACGAATGGATCACGTCGATGGTGCGGAGATTGATGCGAACCGGCCGGCCGGCGGGAATCACCAGTTCGTTGGCGGCCACCAGGGTGCCGGCACCGTCGATCTGCTCCTTGGGATATTCGAACCGGAACCACCATTGATGGCCGGTCGCGGTGATTTCGTAGGCGTTGGCGCGCTCGTTTTCGGGGACATCATAGGTATACCAGATGCCACGAATGGTGGGGACGGCGATGATCACCAGCGCGGTGATCGAGGCACCGATCAAGCCGAGCTCGATGATCGGGTTGCCATGGCTCTGTTCCGGAGGCGGCCGATCCGGGTCGCTGTCCGATGCCTTGAA
>CAZOXB010000253.1:0-5484 GCA_964583635.1 uncultured Opitutaceae bacterium
GTTGCTTGGTGCGGCCATTGCAACCATACTGGTCACAGGATGCGCCACCCGTCCATCTGCTCCCGCGGCGATGCCGGAGCCGCTCACGTATATGATCGGCGCAGACCTCTCCTTCCTCCGGCAGGTGGAGGCACGCGGAAAGAAATTCTTCGACGAAGGTGTCGGGAAGCCAGGCCTGCAACTTTTCCGCGACCACGGCTATTCCTGGATCCGATTGCGGCTGTTTCACACACCCACACGTCTTCCGAACGACCTCGGATACACGATCGAAACGGCACGTCAGGCAAAACTTCTCGGATACAAGTTTCTGCTCGATCTCCATTACTCCGATACGTGGGCTGACCCGGGAAAGCAGTTTGTGCCAAAAACGTGGGAAGGGAAGTCTCCCGCCGATTTGGAGGAGCTTGTTTTTGATTATACGCAGACAACACTCAAGAGCTTCGCCGCCGCCGGAGTATTGCCGGACATGGTTCAAATCGGCAACGAAGTCAGCAATGGCATGCTTTGGCCCTCCGGACGACTGCCCGAGAACTGGGGAAACTTCGCCTCCTACCTCAAGGCCGGCATACGCGGTGTGGAGTCTGCGGTGGTCTCAGGCGCCCGCCCCCGCGTGATGATTCACTATGCACAGGGAGCCGACAGGGAGAAGTGTCCGGCCTTCTTTGCACGCCTGCGCGATTTTGGCGTCGAGTTCGACGTCATCGGCCTATCCTACTACCCGTGGTGGCATGGTACACTCCTCGAGTTGCGTGAAAATCTCGCCGGCCTCGCAAAGATCCACGGCAAGGACATCGTCCTGGTGGAAGTCGCGTACAACTGGCGGCCTACCGAGTATCGCACCCAGCCTGCTCCCTTTCCCGAAACACCGGCGGGGCAGCGTGAATTTCTTGAACAGGTGAATTCGCTGATTCTGGCAGTACCGGAAGGTCGCGGCAAAGGAGTGTTCTGGTGGGAACCGGCTGCGGAGGGCCGGATACTGAGCCGAAGCATGTTCGACGAGGCCGGCAACGCGCTCCCCGTCCTCAAGGTCTTCGATCGCTTCACGCGCGGACGGGTATCAAAGGCGGATCAATGAGATCTGATCATCATGGGGTCACACGCACTTTTTGAAACGATTCCTTCATCTCTACGCAAAAATCCTGAATCGACATTTTTTCGGACGGACCGCTCCGTCTTGAAGCATCTGAACGCGGTCCACCGGACAAATTCCAATCCATCATGCGTCGCACTGCACAATACTTTGCCCTGATGCTTGCCTGTTGCGTTCAGGCCTGGTCGCAAACGCCTCACACGATCCATGATGCCAGACTGCCGGTCGCCGTGAGTCCGAACGGGCGCTATCTCGTGGATCAGAGTGGCGCCCCCTTCCTCGTGCATGGCGATTCCGCGTGGGCGCTGCTGGCCGCACTTTCATGGGAGGACGCGACCCAATACTTGGAGGACCGCAGACAACGGGGCGTAAATGCCATCATCGCCAATCTTCTTGAACACAAGTTTGCGCCGCACGCGCCGCGAAATTACGACGGCGCGGCACCGTTCATGATACCCGGTGATTTCTCGAAACCTAACGAGGCATATTTTCGCCACGCCGATCGTGTCTTGCGGCTCGCCGAGGAAAAGGGTCAGCTGGTATTCTTGTTTCCCTGTTACTGGGGTTACGACGGCGGCGACGAGGGCTTCTGGAAGGAGCTCATCACCAATTCACCGGCTGCCTGCCGCGAATACGGGCGGTTCCTGGGTCGGCGCTACCGCCATTTTGCCAACATCATCTGGGTGCATGGCGGCGATTACTCCCCGCCGGACGACGCGTCCGGCGTCGCCCTGGGCCTCGAGATTCTGCACGGCATCAGGGAGACGGATCCCGCCAAGCTGCACAGCTTCCATGGCAAGCGCTCCACGACCGCGCGGGATCACGCGGCCTTTGCGCCACATGTCGACATCGACTCGGTCTACTGCGGGGACGAGATCGGCCGACGGGGTCCGGCCGAAATCTACCGGCTTCCCCTGCTGGCCTACAACCGGCCGCAATATCGGCCGACCCTCCTGCTCGAAGCCCGTTACGAAAACGATATATCGAAACAAAACGAAGCCTTGGGTGTGGCCGCTCGACAACGCCTCCGAAGGCAGCCATATTGCGCAATTCTCAGTGGCACGACCGGACACTTCTTCGGAAATAATCCCGTCTGGAAGTTCGCCACGGGATGGGACGGCCCTTCTGGCATCGGATCACAGGGCAACACCGATTTGGTCCATGTTCGAGAGGCCTTCGCAACACGTGCGTGGCACCAACTCGTGCCCGATGAACACCATCGCACCGTCGTCGCCGGCTACGGCACATTCGGAGCGCTGGACTATGTTGTGTCCGGCCGGGCGGAGGACGGCGGACTGCTCATGGCCTACGTGCCGTCAACTGGAATCGAGGCGCGAACGCTGACCGTCGACTTGTCGCGCATCACCGGCCCAGTGCAGGCACGCTGGTTCAATCCGGTCACGGGAGCCTACGTACCCATCGCCGGCTCCCCGTTCGCCAACACCGGCAGGCACGATTTCACGACTCCGGGTGACAACGGCACCGGAACGAATGACTGGCTGCTTGTCATTGAGGCGTCATCACCGCCGGGTTAGTCTGCATGCAGCGCACTTCAAGGCATGATGCGGGCGCCGTGTCGGGACAAACCGCTGCGCTCCCCAATTTCCGTGGCGGATTGCCCATCGGAAACTGCGGGGAATAGCGGCGGGCACGGATGTGGCCACGCCTCAACCGCGTTGTGCGGGCCTTCACGACCATCGATTCGCTCGACGAGCAGATCCGGATTACTTCCGCTTCGATCGGCCGTCAGGTGTGATGGTGCGACCGCCTCCGGCCCCTCCCCCTCCGCCGGGACCGACGTCCGCCGGCTTGTCCGGATTCAGCGCCGCGAGCCGCGCACGCAGCACCTTGAGACGGTCATCAAGCCGGTTGAGTTCAGCGAGTAGGCGGGCCTGCTGCCCGGCAGCCTCTCTCGTGACGGCGCCGGCGGAATCCTTCTTTGTGTTCTTGGGCATCGAGGCGACCGCCTGATCAAGCAGCTGGCGCTGCACGGCGAGGCCGACTCCGATCTTCTCTGCCATCGCCAGCAGCTTGGCATAGATTGAGCGACGCTGCCGCTCGTCGTAGGAGCCGATGTTCTTTTCGAGGTGGTTCAACTGCTTCTCGAGATCGTCGAGATCGGAGCTGAAATCGGAGGTCGAACGGGACGGAGCAGGCGCACTTGAACCGGCGGCGGATGCTCGGGAAGTGACTGACAAGCCGATCGCGAACGCGGCGACGGCGAGATAAGACAGCCGACTGAACGTTTTCATGGTGCAATCCCAGTTTCGGGGTGGAGGGGTGGGTGCAACGCCTCAAGCCATGAGACGCTGACCGCGTTCAAATATTCAAACGGCATTTCGTCGTCAAGGTTCGCGGCACCGTCACAACAACACCAACGACTTACGCCAGATATATATATCTTTGCGAGCTCGAGTCCGTCCGTGGAATATTTCCCCGGGACCAGTCCGCGCGGGAACCTTGTGTTGCGGTTCCTGGCGGGCGGAGGAGCGAACCATGAGGCAGCCCTTGTCAGGTCCCACGATTGGAGGGAATCGGCGGCGTTCCCGGGCTCACGCGCTTCCGTACTGGGGGCGGTTGCCGTGGAGGGCGGTCTGGGGCGGCGGCGAATGGCCGGCGCGCAGGGCGCGGTAGGCGACGCGATGCCTTTCGTGGTACTGCCAGGTGGATTCGAAGCCGAACTCATCCTGAAGCTGGCGGCAGGTGATGGCGGGATCCATCGACTCGACGAGGAAGTGATTCGCGCCGGGGAGGGAACGGCGGACGTCGACCCGGTCGCCATATTTCGCTTTGATGCGGCCGGCGACGCCGTAGTTGAAGTCGAAGTGGGCGACAACGTAGTCGAGGCTTAAATCGCGGATAATGACCTGCTGCGCGGAGGTGGTTTCCCGCAGCACCGCTCCACATGGATCGATAATGCGCGACTGGCCGGTGCGGACCGAGCTCACGACGTAATAATGGTGGTGCCAGGCATACGACCAGAGGGGGGTGCCGCCGTCATAAGCACTGGGCCAGAGCACGAGTTGGGCGCCGAGATCCCGCAGACGCTGCCACTGCTCGGGGAAACCGACATCGAAGCAGATTTGGATGCCGATGCGGCCGAAATCCAGATCGAAGACCGGAACCTCCGCCGCACCCGGCATGATGCCATCCTCGAGCGTGCGATAATCGGCCGACGACGTGACCGGACAGGCCTTGTCGTAAATGCCGGCGAGCCGGCCCGAGCGATCGAGGATCACGGCCGAGTTGTAGTGCACTCCGTCGCGATACGTCGCGAGCGGGCACACGACGTAGCAGCGGTGCTCCCGTGCGCGGACGGCCGCAGCCATGACGGTGGGGCCGTCCACCGGTTCGGATTTTTGCAGGAGCGACAAGCGCGAATTGACGGTGGAAAACGCTTCGGGCAGACAGACGAGATCGGGTTGGGAGCGGCAGGCCTCGTCGAGCAACGACATCACGTAGTCGCGATTTTCGGCGACCGTCGGCCTGAATCTGCCCGCCTGGCAAACCGTGGCGATGCGGACCCTGCGGCCTGGCGGGACCACGGCAGCGGGTACCGTGGCGAGGGGCAGGACGCCTCCGGCCCGGCGAGCGGCGAAGCCGGCGGCTCCGGCGGCGGTTGCGCGGAGAAACGAACGGCGGGTGGACGAGGGGTTCGGATTCATGGGGCGCGTGGGCACAGCGGACAAGGTGGTCGGAGGCAGGAGAAACAGATTTCAGTCGGGCGCAGGTCGGCCAAGAAGCCCTCGGTCAGCGTTCCACGGCGTCAGCGCCGAAGTCGCGGGTCAGGTACTCGTAAATGTCGGGCCGCCGGACCATGAGGTAGCGCTTGCCGACATCGTGACCGGTGAAGTTCGCCACGCTGTCGCCGAACTCGCACGCCGCGTGGACCAGCCCGCCCGGCCCCGCCGCGGCGCGGTCGTTCTTCGCGAGGATCTCGCCGCTGGGACTGACGATCAGCGACGGGCCGTCGTTGACCGCGCTGGCCATGAACAGGTGGTTGTCCACGGCACGAATTCTCATGCCGGCCTCCCAGAGTGCTCCCTTCTCGCGGCCGTCGCCGGCGTTGGGCATGACGATCAGCTCGGCGCCCTTCAGCGCGAGAATCCGCGCGGACTCGGGAAAATGGTAATCCCAGCAGATGAGCAGCCCGATCCTGCCGAAGTCCGTGTCGAAAACCGGCAACTCGTCGCCTTCGGTGATCCCGTTGATCATCCGTTCCGGGATCGTGAGGTGCGACTTGTGGTATTTTCCGACGACCGCGCCGGTGCGGTCGAGGAGGACGGCGGTGTTGCGGCGGCGGGCACCTTCCCGTTCGGCGAGGCCGGCGACAACATAAACACGATGGCGCCGGGCGACCTCTCCCCAGCGCTGCGTCGCCGGTCCCGGAATTG
>CAZOXB010000254.1:0-5462 GCA_964583635.1 uncultured Opitutaceae bacterium
AGCGCTGTTGTCCAAGCCAGTGAACTGAGCTGCTTTTACGGCCTGGTCCTCGGGTTGAACAACGTCACGTTCACGATCGGCCCTGGCATCACGGGAGTCGTCGGGCCGAATGGCGCGGGTAAGAGCACGCTGATCAAACTCATCACCGGGCAGATCCGCCCGTCGTCGGGCCAGCTCACGGTTTTCGGGGCAGCGCCATGGAACAACCCGGCGATTCTCGGCCGCATCGGTTACTGTCCGGAGCACGAGCACGTGCACCAGGACCTCAAGCCCGTGGACTGGTTGCGCTCGCTGGCGGTGTTGTCGGGAATTCCGCGCGGCGAGGCGGTGCGCCGCAGCGAACTCGCGCTCGATGCGGTGGGACTCCAGCGTCAGCACTGGAAAAAACGCATCGGCACCTATTCGAAAGGCATGCGCCAGCGGGTGAAACTGGCGCAGGCGATCCTGCACCGGCCGGGGCTCGTGATCCTGGATGAACCGATGAACGGGCTCGACCCCATGGGGCGGCACGAGATCGGCGACATCCTCCGCTCGCTGCATCGCGAGGGCGTGCACGTGCTCATTTCCAGTCACATCCTCGACGAGCTCGAGGCCCTGTGCAGCCGTTTCCTGATGCTGAACTGGGGCCGCACGATCGCCACCGGGTCGCAGACGGAGATCCGCGCGGACGTGCCACGCTGGCCCGAGCAGGTGGTCATCCGCACCGACCAGCCGGAGACGGTGGTGGCGTGCCTGGGGGCGGCGGGGCATCTTCGCGGGTATTTCCTCGAGACGGATCGGGCTATTGTCTGGTTGAAACAGCCGGAGCGTTTTTACGCGGAGTGGACGACGGTCCTGGCCGGCTGTTCTGCCCGTGTTTTCGAGCTGCAGAGCAAAAACACGTCGCTGGCCAGCGTGTTCGAGAAAATCAACGCATGACTGCTTCCGACATTCCTCCTCCTCTGCCGCCGGACCGGGCTGGTGTCGTGGCCCACTTCACTGCGCCGCCGGCGCGGGCGACCTCGCTGGGAGCGGTGATTCTGGCGATGCTGTCGCTGGAGGTCGGTGCGTTGCTGCGGCCGAAGCTCTGGCTGAAACTGGCGCTGTCCGCGCTGGCGCTGGTGGTGGTGACGCGGCTGTCGGTCGGCCGGGCCACGCCGGAGCAGTTCGAACGCTGGATGATCGGTGTAGTGGCGTTGAAATTTGTCCCCCTGATGTGCCTCACCGTCGGCGGAGGCATCCTGCGCAACCCGATCCGCAATTTCACCATCGAGTACCTGTGGACCCGGTCGGTGAGGAAGCCCCACCTGGTGATCGCGGCGTGGGTGGCGGCGGTTGTCATCGTGACGCTGCAGGCATTCCTGGCGACAGGCGTGGTGTATGCCACCTGCGGGTTTCTTGGAGTGAAAGACCTGTGGCCGACGCTGCCGCCGATGCTTGGGGTGGAGTTTGTCATGATCCTGGCGTTCACGGCGCTGTCCCTCGCCTTCGGCGTCTTCAGCGGAAAGTACATGGTGATGGGCCTCTTTTACGGCCTGGTGGTGGAAAGCGGGGTGAGCCAGATTCCGACGAACCTCAACCAGATCGCGGTGACGAGCCATGCCAACGTCCTGCTCGACTACGCCCGCCAATCGGCGGAGAGCCCCGGAATCGGAGCCACCGTGCAGGCCGGGGCGAGCATTCTCACGATCGCCGCGCTAGGCTTGGCGGTGGCGTGCGCCGTGTTCACTTACAAGCAGTACAGTATCGGTGCGGAAAAGGAAACGTGAGGGGAGCGTATGGTCCCCGATTGGATGTAGACGAACTTTCGGAACGGGTCTGAACGCCGGATTCCAAATTCGGTCATGCGAAAACGCGGTTTATGTTTGCCGCAACGACGCGACCAGTTCCTGGGTGCCGGCGGCCATGCTGATTCGCGGAACATAACCCAAGTCGCGACGGGCGGCGGCGGGTGAGAACCAGTGGTCCTTGGCCAGTTCGTCGGCGATGAAGCGTGTCATCGGGGGATCGCCGCGGAGCGGCAGGGTGCGCCAGGCGAGCTCGCAGGCGAAGCCGACCGTGCGCGCGGTGGCCAGGCTGATATGGCGGGTGACACGGGGCTCGCCCAGCGCCGCCAGCAGGTCGTTGATCCACGACCAGAGGACGACGGGTTCGTCGTTGGTGATGAAGTAGGCGCGTCCCCCGACCGTTTCAGGTGCGGCGCTGAGAGCGGCTTCCGCCGCCAGATGGGCGTCGACGGCGTTTTCGACGTGCACCATGTCCACGCGGTTGTCGCCCTTGCCCACGATGCGGAGCCTGCCAGCGCGGGCGCGGGCCAACACCCGCGGGACTAGGTGGGGATCGCCCACACCCCAGATCAAGTGCGGACGCAGCGCGACTGTGCGAAGGGTGGGAGAGTGGGCGGCCAGCACCTCGCGTTCGGCGATGGCCTTGGTGAGCGGATAAGCGCTCGGGCAGTCGGTGGTCAGCGGGAGAGATTCGTCGGCGCCGGTGAGAGGCTGACCATTGTAGACGACGCTCGGAGTGCTGGTATGGATGAAACGAGCGACGCCCTGAAGCCGGCAACCCTGTAGAAGCGCGCGCGTCCCGAGCACGTTGATCCGGTAAAAGTCGTCGTAAGGCCCCCATACGCCGACGCGTGCGGCGACGTGAAATACCGTGTCGATACCTTCGCACGCGTGCCGGATGGCGTTGGCGTTTTCCAGCGAACCCTGGAGGAAGCGCACGCCGCGACTTTCGAGGTCCGGGGCACGGGTGCGGCTGTACACCGTGACCGTGCGGCGCTGTGCCAGCAGGCGCTCCACCAGGCGACGACCGAGAAAGCCCGTCCCGCCGGTCACAAGGGTGTGGTTGCGGGATCCTGATGGCACGGGGATGTCGTCGGGGCGGCGTTCTGAAACCAGCCCTTCGGCCTTCACCTTATCCGAACCTGTTTTCCAGAGGTTCGACTCCGACGACCTTGACCTCGATCGGACCGATGTCCTTCAGGCCGAGGTTATGGCTGTAAATCTCGGTGATTTCCTGGGTGAGGTAGCCTTGGATCGCATCGAGTTTGGCATCCGGTCGAATCCTCAGCCGCAGCTCCGTGTGCAGCAGCTTGCCCCGGCGTGTGACGAACGCGCTGGCCGAGGCGATGCCCCGGACCTGTTCGCAACACGTCTCAATCACCCGGTGCAGCGCATGACGCGAAATCTCCAGCCGGCCGCCCTTGTCCTGGGCGAGAAGGAGGGTTTGCGGCGAACGAAGCACAATCACGATCGCCAGCAGTGCCAGCAGCACCCAGAGGAACACCGCGAACAGGGTGGTGGCGGAGGGGGCGTCGAATGAAAACACGGGGGAGTTTTGACGGTTTCTGCCAACAGGCGCAACCCCGGCCTTCCCGCATCCTCCGGTGGCCGGCGCGGGCCGGAGGCAGGTCAATCGGTGGCGGGGGCGTCCGGCCAGGCGTCTTCGTTGCGATCGTTGTGGCCCAACTCGGCGGGCAGGCGGACGCCTTCGATGATCACATCGACTTTGGAAACGTTCTTGCCGGTCATGGCCATGACCTGTTTGCGGACTGCAATCTGGACATCGTAGGCGGTACGGCCGATTTCGGTTCCATAGACGATGGCGATGCGCAGCTCGATGGAGTAGCTGTCACTGCCCGTCTCGATTACCCGCACGCCGCGGGCATCGGCCTCGCGCTTGGAAAAAAGCTCGCTGATGCCATCGACCAGGCCGCCGCCTACCGCCGCCACGCCCTTGATCTGGAGGGCGGCCAGGCGAACAATGCTGGCAACCACCGCATGGTTGATCTTGATATCGCCCAGCTCCGGCTGGTCGTCGATACGGGTCGGTGGAACGAATTCGTTCGCTTGCATGGTCTGTAAGAGTGCGGGATTCGGAATGGGTTGCAACAAACGGGATGGAAAATCGCCGAAGGCAGGACCCTTTCGTCTGTTTTTGCCGAATCTTTACGTGAACAAGTCCGTCGGCGTGCGGGCCATAAACTCTTCCATGTAGGCGGTGGTCGCCTTGCCCTCGATGAAAACCGGGTCGCTCATGATCGCCTTGTGCAGCGGGATGGTGGTCTTGATTCCGCGGATCAGGTACTCGCTGAGGGCACGGTACATGCGTTCGAGCGCGGTTTTACGGTTGGAACCGTAGGTGATGAGCTTGCCGATCATCGAATCGTAGTAAGGCGGGATGGAGTATCCGCTGTAAACGTGGCTGTCGACCCGGACCCCATGCCCGCCGGGGGCGTAATACAAACCGATGGTACCCGGAGACGGCGTGAAGTTGCGTGAAGGGTCCTCGGCATTGATGCGGCACTCGATCGCATGCTTGTCGAACTTGATATCGCCCTGATCCAAATCGAGCTTGTCACCATTGGCCACCCGCAGCTGCTGTTTGATCAAATCGATGCCCGTGCATTCCTCTGTCACCGGATGCTCGACTTGGATCCGGGTGTTCATCTCGATAAAATAAAAGTTTCCCTTGGCATCGACCAGAAACTCGATCGTGCCCGCGTTCTCGTAATCGGCTGCGGCGGCAGCTTTTACGGCAGCCTTGCCCATGGCCTTGCGCAGGCCCGACGTTAGAAACGGTGAGGGCGATTCCTCGATCAGCTTTTGGTGGCGACGTTGGACGGAACAGTCGCGTTCACCCAGGTGCAGGGTCTTGCCGTGGCTGTCGGCAAGAATCTGGAATTCGATGTGACGGGGCTTCTCGATATACTTCTCGATATAGACGGTGCCGTTGCCGAAGGCCTTTTCAGCCTCGTTGCGGGCCACGTGGTACTCCTTGACGAGGGAAACGTCGTTATGGGCGATGCGCATGCCGCGACCGCCGCCGCCGGCGACTGCCTTGATGATGACCGGATAGCCGATCTTGCGGGCAATCTTGACGGCGACCGTCTCGTTCTCCACGGGGCCGTCCGAGCCGGGCACGGTGGGAACGCCGGCTTTCCGCACGGTATCCTTGGCGATCGCCTTGTCGCCCATCATCTTTATGCTCTTGGACTTGGGGCCAATGAACTTGATGTTGCAGGACTCGCACTGTTCGGCGAACTTCGCATTCTCCGAAAGGAAGCCGTAGCCGGGGTGAATGGCGTCGACGTCCGCGATTTCAGCCGCGCTGATGATTCGGTCAGCCCGCAGATAACTGTCGGCGCTGCGAGGCCCGCCGATGCAGATTGCCTCATCGGCCAGTTGCACGTGGAGCGATTGGACGTCGGCCTCCGAGTAGACGGCGAGCGTCTTGATGCCGAGTTCGCGGCAGGCGCGCACGATGCGCAGCGCGATTTCGCCACGGTTGGCAATGAGAACCTTTTGAATCATGGCTTGCGGAAAAGGAAGCCGTGAATCTCCGCCGAATCGCGCCTAAAGACGCATTTCAGCGCGGACCCGCGACCTGTTGAAGGAAATCAGTCCAGCTTGAGCTTGAACAGGCGTTGTCCGTATTCGACGGGCTGACCATTCTCCACGAGGATTTCGACGATTGAA
>CAZOXB010000255.1:0-5442 GCA_964583635.1 uncultured Opitutaceae bacterium
CGCGTGGGGATGCAGGTTGGGGCAATAACGGGTGGGGCCGCGGTCAAAATTGACCTGCCTGACCAGATTGCATTGCACCAGGGTTTCGAGGCAGTTGTAGACCGTCGCGAGCGAGATCGTCGGCATCTCGGCTTTCACCCGGACAAACACCTCATCCGCGGTCGGATGGTCCCGCCGCCTGACCAAAATATCGTAGACGACCTCACGCTGGGGGGTGCTGCGCAAACCACTGTCGGCGAGTCGTTGAGACAGTGCTTCGGGAGAGAATTCGACCGAGGGAATCATGGAGAGTCGCCGAAATAGATTAGAATAAGTCTAAGTCGCAAGAAATAATTAGAATTATTCCAAATCGGCCTCGTCCCAAGACACCTGCTTGCCGCCAAGACGCAGCGGCGCTCCTGCTCAGGCGCCGTGCTCGGATAGCCAGCGCTCCGCCTCGATCGCCGCTTGGCAGCCCATTCCCGCCGCCGTAATTGCCTGGCGGTAAACATGATCGGCGCAATCGCCCGCGACGTAGATACCGGGGATGCGGGTCTTCACCTGGGAGCCGGCTTGTGGGACGAAGTATCCTGCTTCGTCGGTTTCCAAGGCTTGGAAGAATGCGGAGCTATTGGGGACATGGCCGATCGCCATGAAAACGCCCTTCACGGGCAACACCCGTTCCTGACCCGTCTTGACGTTTTTCACCTTCAGGCCGGAGACGGATCCTTCCGCGACACCTTCCACGGCAACCGGAACCGTATCCCAGACCGGCTCGATCTTCGGATGGGAGGTTGCGCGTTCAGCCATGATTTTCGAAGCACGCAGGGTATCGCGGCGGTGAACCAGGTACACCTTGCTGGCGAACCGGGTGAGAAAGAGGGCTTCCTCGGCCGCGCTGTCGCCTCCGCCGATCACCGCGACATCCATCTTGCGATAAAACGCGCCGTCGCAGGTTGCGCAGGTGGTCACCCCTTTTCCGCCGAACAATTCCTTCTCGCCGGGAATACCGGTCATTCGCGGCGATGCGCCGGTGGCGATGATGACGGCCTTGGCAAGTATCGTGCGTTCCGGGCAAATGAGTTTGCGAGGCATCGACTGAAAATCCACGGCGGTGACGAGCGTCTGTTCAAACCGGGCGCCGAACTTGGATGCCTGCTTGCGAAGGTTGTCCATGAGCTGAAAGCCGTCGACTCCTTCGGGAAACCCGGGAAAGTTCTCCACCTCGCTGGTCGTCGTCAGCTGACCGCCGGGAACGGAACCTTCAAGCAGCAACGGATTCAGGCTCGCCCGGGCCGTGTAGATGGCGGCGGTGAGACCCGCGCAGCCGGTGCCGATGATGACGACGTTCTCGATGGGGGAGGAAGACATGGTGCAGGCTACAATCAGCGCCAAAATTGCGGAGCGACAAGGGGATTCAGGGTGCCCGCCGGAAGTGCAAGGCAAATGAAACGTAAACTGACATGATGGGCTGATAGCTGGGGTGCGTCGGCAGCGCGGAGTTGTCAGGCTTGCCTGCGATCGCCCGTTGGTCAGGGTGGGGCGGCCATCCCCGTACAACCCATGCCCGTATTTCCATCCCACCTGCGTCACCTGTCGGCCGGCATCCTTGCAGGCGTCGCCGGGTTGATTCCAGCGCAGCCCTGCAATGCCGCCTCGGCCGCCGAAATCCATGCGCGGGCGCTGGTGCTCGACACCCATTTTGATTCCGCAGTGAACCTGGCGCGTCCGGGCTGGGATGTCATGCAACGCCACACGTGGGAAGCCGACTTCACCCAGGTGGACTATCCCCGCCTTGTGGAGGGTGGTTTTGACGGGGGATTCTGGGCCTTGTATGTGGGACAAGGTCCGCGCACGCCCGCCGGCCACGCGGCCGCGCGCGACACCGCGCTGAAGATCGCATTTCGGATCCGCGAGATGGTGGCCGCGCATTCGGATCGGTTTGTGCTTGCGACCCGCAGCGACGACGCGGAACGGATCGCGGCCGAGGGCAAACAGATCGTCTACCTGTCGATGGAGAACGCATATCCCCTTGGACGCGATCTCACCTTGGTGCAGACATTCCATGACATCGGTGTGCGCGTGCTTGGCCCGGTGCATCTGGCAAACAATGACATGGCGGACTCCGCCTCGGACACGCACGGCCCTGAACATGGCGGATTGAGTGAGCTGGGAAAACAGCTTGTGACGGAGTGCAACCGGCTCGGCATTGTGCTTGATGCGTCACATGCGTCGGACCAGGTGCTCCGGGATCTGCTCAGGTTGTCGGCGACCCCCGTTCTCCTGTCCCATTCGGGATGCAAGGCGGTCTATGATCATCCCCGCAACATCGGCGATGATCTCCTGAGGTCGCTGGCGGCGAAGGGCGGCGTCATCCAGATGAATGCCTTCAGCGCTTATGTGGCGCCGCTTCGGATCGATCCGGAGCGCAATCAAGCCCTGCGGGCACTGCTTGCCAGGTTCGGCGGACGTGCCAGCATCAACACGCCCCGGCTGCTGGCGGAGTATCTGGAGGCGCGTGCACAGGTGGAACGACAATTTCCGATGCCCAAGGCCACGTTTGACCAGTACATGGAACACGTCCTCCATGCGCTGAAAGTCGCGGGACCGGATCATGTGGGATTCAGCGGCGATTTCGATGGCGGCGGCGGGGTGGAGGGGCTGATGGACGTGACCGGAGCGCCGAAGATCACCGAACGGATTCTCGCGGCGGGATACACGGAAGCCGACGTCAGGAAATTCTGGAGTGGCAACACGCTGCGGGTGCTGAAGGCCGCCGAAGAGCATGCCGCGGCGCTTGCGAAGCAGGCGACCGTGACCACCGGTCATTGACGCGTGCAGGCACCCGGCTTGGCGGGGCACGGAATCATCCGGCGCGTAATCCGGCATCCTGAGGATCGCTCCTCTGCGAATCCGTCCGTCGGATCCTTGCGTCACCCGTTTCGGCGAACCCGGGCATGTATCACTTTGTCAAATACGGCAGAAAACTCCCCGCGCTGGATGTAACCCAATGGGTTACATCCCCTCCGGAAAGGCCGGCAAAGGCCGTTGCATGTGACGAAGGCGAACTAGACGCGCTCGAACTTCAGCGGGTAGGTCCGGCCGGAGGCAAACTGCGCCACATAGAGGCTGTGATCCTCGCCCACCAGGATATCGTGGGGATGAGTGAAGACATCGCCGGATTGCGCCATTGGCAGCAGGCGGCCATGGGCGTCGTAGACGGGAGCGGTTCCCCCGACGTTGGACACGATGCGGAACGACTCGTCGAGGATGGATACAAATCCCCGGCTGTTGCGATCGGCCGGCCAGTTCTCCGCCAGATGGGCGACAAAGTAGTGCCGGCCGTACCTGCGGATCTGGCGCGGATTCCCTCCCGGCAGATCGATTCGCTCCAGATGCGCTCCGGCGAGGTCGAGGCGCAGGAGATACCGTTGGTCGCTCATGGCGATCAGCAGGGTCTCGTTTCCGTCGGCCGTGAGGTCAATCATGCCTCCGTGGGGCCCCCAATGGACGATGCCTCCTTCGGCGCCGCCAAAAATGCCCCGCCGCCGCCCGTCGGCTCCGTAGCGGAGAATGTAATCGCGACCGTATCCATCGAGCACGAAGAACTCGCCATTACCGCGATGCAGCGTCCACGAGGGCCGGTACTCCTCCGCCTTCGCGTACTTGCCGGTGTCGGCAGGCCACAGCCATTCCTCCAGGATACGGCCATCGAGCGAGGTCTTGGCCACGCGGTTCGTTTTGAGGTCGGTGATGAAAAGGACCTCCCGCGATCCCTCGCTGACCAGAGACAACCCGTGTGCACCGGGGAATGTGGTGCCCCATTTGTGGACCAGCTTTCCGGCAGCGTCGTAAACAATGACGTTGTTGGTGGCGTCGTTTGTCAGCAGCAGGATGTGGCCCTGGCGATCGCGGGCAAGGCCGTGGCAGTCATTGACGGGAGCCCGGCTGTCCAGTTGCCCCCAGCCTTTCACCTGCCGGTAGCGGAAATCTCCCTGTCCCAGGACGGTGCTGCCGGTGGCGCCTGCGCGGGCAAGGGCACCTGCGGCCGCATAGGTCATCGCGGCGGCACCGGTGGAGAGACGCAGGAATTCACGACGGCGCAGGATGGAGGGAGGGTGATCTTGCATGACGCGGGGAAGAATGCCCTGGGGTGAAGCGAAACAATGACCGGCGGGTTGCGGGGAGTCAGGCGCCGGCTTGGCGCTGGACATCGACCACGACGGTACCCGCGATGCGGTCTTCCACGGCCTGGCGATTCGGTTCCCAGAGCAGCTTCAGGAAGCCAGTCAGGCCCATTGCCACTCCGGCGATGTAGCCACCGTGACGGACAAAGGCGTCGAAATAGGTGAACGGTGTTCCCTCCGTCTTGATCGGCTGGATACGGAAGGCGAGCTTGCCGAGTGTCCGGCCGTGCCAGCTGCCGGCGAGCAGGGTGAAATAAACTCCCGACCACCCGAAGGTCACACCCAGGGCGCCCGCAAAGGACCGGGCCTGTCCAAGCCAGGATGCTGATGCTTCCTGTTGCGCGGCATATTCCTTTTTCAATGCGGTCACCTGCTCCTGAAGGCGCTCAACGGCCCGGCGCAATTCGGCCGGGGGGGCTTCGGGCGCCACCCAGGTCGAATCCTTCTGCGCGGCACTGACCGGGGCGTTTCCCGTGAGCGACTCGATGCGCAGGCCGCTCTCCTTGAGGAACGGCAGGTGGCCGAGAGCGAGGATGGAAAGCACGATGACGACAAGGCCCAGCATCCGGCAGACTGACCGGACCAGCTTCTTGGGAAGCGGTGCACCGCGGTCATTGCCAAACAGGACGAGGAGCATGGCTCCTGTGGCAATGCCGAGCCAGGTTCCGGCAAGAAGCGAAAGCAGGGCCACGAGCATCAGGTCGATCAGCATCGCCCCCAACCGTTTCCAAGGGGCGGCGAGCTTGCGGCCGATGACCGTGGGCGAGACGCCCAGGCTCTCAGGCGTCACCACCCCGCTTCCCGCTGACCTGGAGTTGTCGCCGGTCGTCGCCATGCCTCCGAGGGAGGCACGCTTTGCCTTGCGCGCAAGAACGATCTCAGACGCAGGCCGGACGGGGAGCGACGGGCGAGGGGGGGGCAATCTTCACGCCAAGCAGATGCGTGACGATGGCGGGAAGGTTGTCCATGGATTCCAGAGCGGGGAAACACGAGACACCCTCAATCTCCTCCTCGGCGCCAAATGTTGCGACCGTCAGCGACGGTTCGATCCGCCGCAAGTGTTCGATCATTTCCGAAAGTTCGAAGGGAGGCGTTGGTCCGGAGATCAGGATCACCTTTGGGCGCACCGGGGCGAGAATGAGTTGGGCGATGGCCTGCAGGCCATCGACCGCGGTGCGCGTGTCACAGGACATGCCGATGAAATAGGCCTCCAGCGACAGCCTCAGTCGTTCATCGGCGGAAACCACCAGGAATCCGCCCCTGTCGTGTTCATCAC
>CAZOXB010000256.1:0-5430 GCA_964583635.1 uncultured Opitutaceae bacterium
TTCAATCCGGTATTCATCTGTGAAATCTGTGGTCAAAAAGGTCTGGGATGTTTGATCCACGCAATGCATCACAGCACAGCGAAGGACAGGACGGCTTGTTTTTGTCTCACCATCCGGATCTCAGCGCGTCGAGGCCTTGCCTTTTGGCGGATTCACCCGGTCGATGACCGACAGGGTGTTGAAATCGAGCACCCGCTCGAGTTCCCCGTGCGTGATCGTCAGGCGCCGCGAGCCCTTCTCCGCATTCAGATAGGGCCCCTCGAAGAGCTTCCATTTCGAAAAATCGACGCGCTTTCCGTCCACCAACGGCGCCTCGCCATAGGTAAACGAGAGCGTGTGCCCGCGCAGCGACTTGAAGGTCACGGTGGGCTTGGGCTCGAGCTGGTAGCTCAGGGGCAGCGCCCGGATCGCCGCCTGGAAATCCGCAAAGCTCCCGAACTCCTTCGCTTCGGCGGCCTGGACGATGGTGCCGTTCTTCAAGTGCGGACTGATCAGCCGGCGATCCCCCTTGTCCTTGTCCTTCGCCCAGGACCACGTGGTGCCCCACGTGTACGGAGCCAGCGGCCGGTACGCAAGATAGGTGCCCGTGCCGCCCTTGGCGAAGATCCATCCCGACTTGTCCTCCGTCAGGTCGGTCAGGTCCTTGGAGAAAAACCCGTTGATGTGTTCAAATCGCGTGCCCGGGGGAATGTCATAGAGCGCGATGACTGTATCCAGATCCTGAAATACGCGTTCAAAACGGGAGCTTCCCAGCAGCTTGTCGGCGGAATCGTAGGAAGGCTTCGACTCATGGGTCACACCGATCTGCATCCAGTCCGGCATCTCCGCAAAATACATCTGCATGTCCTGGCTCGAGGAGATCGGGTGCATGGAAAACATCGTGTTGTGCACGCCCCGCGGATCCGGCACGGACCAGGTCACATCCCACACGTGCGCCTGGATCGGATCGGTGATGTCGCCTTGGTAGGAGCCAACGGCATAATCGCGGCGGATGTAGTTGGTCTTGTAGACAGGGGCGAAGTCGACATCGCTGAAGCGCCAGCGCCGACGGCTGCGCTTCAGATCGCGCTGCACGTAATCTGCATCGCGATCGACGGCGATCCGGTAGATGACTTCCGGCAGATCGTAATTCTTCGCCACGAGGGCGAAAAAGACCCCCCACCCTCCGTAGTAGGCCGTCGGCGGCGTGTTGCCGAACATCAGCCAACTGAAGGACGACGCCAGGGCATTCCAGCGCTCCGTCACCGAAACGTCATCGGTCCGGGCATTGGCCCCCCGCAGGACGCCATCAAGCGTGCTGGCCGCGTGGTCCGCCAGAATCCAGTCGAGCATCATCTGGCCGCGGAGCCTCATTTCCGGATCCGTTGCCCAACTGGCGAGGAATCCCATCGGGATCAGGTACTCGCCAATGTAATGGGTCGGATTGAATTCGCCCTGCCCCACCGTTGTGGCCAGATCCATCCAGTGGATCAGGTATTCGCGCGACTCCGCGAGATTCTCCGCTGATGACTTGCCGGAATACCAGCTTTCTCCGGGTTCATTCGGATAGAGCTCGGACATCAGGTACAGCGAGGTGTAGTACATCGCCCAGTGGTTCTCGGTGTCACCCCGCAGTTGCAGCTGCTTGCTCCAGGCGTTGCGGATCGACGCCCGCGCCTCGGGGGAGAGGCGTTCGCGTCCGATATATGCCACCGCCACGCACGGAAACATCCAGAAGGGCCCGGTGCCGGGATCCTTCATGAGCTCGAGGGTGCGGGCATTGCAAATATCGAGGTCTTCTCCGCGAAGGAGCTTCACGCAGATGGCCCCCATGTCCCAAGTGGCGGGGTTGTCGCGCACCACGCGACCCGCGCGCCAGTCGAGCACTTCGTCGACGCGCCGCTCATAGGCCGCACGCCGAAAATCGGTCCGCTGCACCACCGCCCTCGAGGGAACGGGCCCCGTGTACGAGGGCTGTGCCGCGACCACGAAGGGTGAGAGCGCGAATGCCAGGAGCAGGCCCAGCCGGCCAAGGTCTGAACGCATGGAGGGAATAGAACACGCACAGATGGGTGTCGGGTAAGAGGGTTTGTTCATCACTTTGCTCCTTTCGGCAGATAGGTGAAATTATAGACGGTTCCGCCCTCGATGCCATCCAGACGCCAGGTGCGTCCAAAATCGTCGGAGGCATACAGGCCCATTCGCCACAAACTCGTGTACAGGCGGCCATTGTCGGGATCGACGCTGACCCTGAACCCCTCGGTCGGCTCGGGAAGCCCCTGGTTGCGCGTCGTCCAGGTTTTCCCGGCATCCTCGCTGGTGAGGACACCGTAGTGCCACCCGCAGACCACCCAGCGCGATGGCTGGGTCGGATCGAAGGCCACACTGTACCAGGCATGCTCCTTCGAAAGCGCCTCGATGCGCGCCCAGTTTCGGCCTCCATCGCGGGAAATGAGCACGCCGTCGCTTTGGCTCGTCGCCAACCAGAGCTTCGGATCGTGGGGGGATTGCTGCAGCTCGGTGACGGTGGTCGTCGCGGTCTGCACCCGGCGCCAGCTCTTCGCTCCATTCTCGGTGAGGTAAATGCCCGACTCGCATCCCGCGAGCACGCGTCCTGTCCTTGTGCGGTCGACCTTGATTGTCTGGGTGTACTTGCCGCGTCTCGGCAGACCGTTTTCGCGACGCGTCCAGGTGCCGCCACGATCATTGGAGACGGCGATGCCATCCGGCAGGGCGAGATAGACATTGTCCGGGGCGTTCACGTCGACGCAGACATCCTTGGCTTCGGTCATGTCCCAGCTGGTGCTGGTCCGCCAGGTCTTCCCGCCATCCTTGCTCTGGATGCAGCCGTTGATGTTCGTCGTATAGAAAACAAGGTGGTCACGCGGATCGAACGCGATCGAAAAGATCTGCATGAAATTGATGCCGAAATGCTCGTAGCCGCCCGACTCGGTGCGCCGGTAAAGGCCGCTGAGCGTGACCATCTTCGAACCGACCACGTAGTTCCGGTTGACCGTCGCACAAAGCCACATCTCATGCCCGGCGGTGGCCGCTTCAGCCGCCCGTGCCTGCGTGGCAACCGACACCGGCCCGATGCCGGTGACCACGGCAAGGCACAGGATTAATCTGCGGAAGAGGCGGTCTCGCGCCGTCGTGACAGGTTTACGGATTGCCGCCGGTGGGGCGGGATGTAGTGGTGGACGCATGATGATCAAAATGACTAAGGTTGCGGGGCTGCTCGTGGGTGTGATGACGCTGGCGCTGAACGCACCGGCGACGACGCCCGAGGAAAAACTGGCCGAACTGAATGCGGTGCTGCCCGCGCCGAGTCGCGCGATCGCGAACTACGTGTCCGCCGTCCGCACCGGCAACCTGATCTTCGTCGCCGGCCAGCTCGGGCGCGATGCCGGCGGAACGGTGGTTGTCGGCAAGGTGGGCGCCACCGTCGACGAGTCCAAGGCCAACGAGGCCGCCCGCCATGCGGGGCTGGGGCTGATCGCCATCCTGAAGGCGGAGCTGGGCGATCTGCGGCGTGTGAAGCGAATCGTGCGCGTCGGCGGTTTCGTGAACTGCACGGACGACTTCACCCGTCAATCGGCCGTGATCAACGGATGCTCCGATCTGCTCGTGGCGGTGTTCGGCGATGCCGGACGGCACGCCCGCGTCTCCGTCGGCACGAACGCCTTGCCGCTCGGCGCCGCCGTCGAGATCGAATTGCTCGCCGAAGTGTCTGACTGACGGGAACCGGAGACCAGAGGTCAGAGGACAGAGATCAGAGGTCAGAGGTAGGCGGCCAGATGTCAGGGGGCGGAGGGCGCTGCGGACCCCTGACTTTACCGGTTTCCGACCTCCGACTTCCGCCTCCCGACCCCTGACCTCTGACCTCTGATCTCTGATCTCCGACCGCTGCCTCCCGCGTCCCTCCGCCTCTCCGCGCCTTCGCGTTTTCTCCCTCCTCACCGCACCGGTGCGGTTCAGGATTTTCGGCGGCGACATCAGGTGGAAAAACATGGCAACAATCAGAGCGTGCGCACAAACGCGGCCACGCCGGCAACGACGCGGTCGCATTCTTTCGCGGTGTTGAAGACGTGCGTGGAGACGCGCACGGCCTGGAGCCCGTCCTCCGTCACAGGGCGGCAGCGGAGTTGAAACTCATTATACAGGAATTCGAAAATCGTGGCCGCCGTCGCGCCCTCCACCGTGAAGGTCGTCATCGATCCCCGGAGCTCGGGTCGCGACGGCGTCAGCACGGTGACGCGCGGAATTTTTGCCAGGCCGCGATGCACCCGCTGCGCAAGGCCGGCACCGAACTCACTGATCCTCTGCCGACCGATGGATGTCTGCAAGTGCATCGCCCGCGCAACCCCCTCGATGGAGGCGGCATTGCGCGTCGCGTACTCATGGCGCTTTACGCCGGCGACGTAGACGAGCCTGCCCGAAAAATCAAAATCGTTGCTCGTGTACGCGCCCACATGCGAGGGATCCACGTCGTTGATGCGATCATGACGGATATAGAGCAGTCCGGTTTCGCGGGGAGCGCCCAGCCACTTGTGTCCGCTCGTGGCGAAGGAATCGCAGCCGATGTCGTGCAGCGAGAACAGCAGCATGCCTCCGGACTGCGCGCCATCCACATGGAACCAGCAGCCCTTCTCGCGCGCCAGTCTTGCGATCGCCTTCACCGGCATGAGGATTCCCGTCGGGGCGGTCACATGGCTGACCTGGATGACCTTGGTGCGCGGGCCGATCAGCGCCGCAATCCTTTCGAGATTCCCCTCGGCCGACGTCGGATCGGGCGCGAAGGTGCGGACGACGATGCCATGCAGGTGGGCGCGGTTCAGCCAGGGCAACGAGCCTCCCGGATGCGCGTGAGACTCAAAAATGACCTCGTCGCCCGCTTTCAGATCGAGACCGCAGGCAATGATCGAGTTGCCCTCGGAGGTGTTGCGCACAAAACAAATCTCATCCTCGTCGGCTCCGAAGAATTCCGCCGCCACCTTGCGGGCCGGATCGAGCAGGCTGTGGCCGGTCTCCACCTTCACTTCGAGGTGGGCAGTGACCTCCCGATACTTGTCGAGGACCGGGCGCGACGCCGGCCCCAGGCCGCCACAGTTAAGGTAGGCAAAGTCATCGTGACGGTCGTACAACGCGCGCACCCCGCGCCAGAATGCGCCGGGTCGTCTTGCATCAAAAACCGGCAGGCTCGACACGGCGGCGGGAGATGAGGCAGCCGCTTCGCCGCGGAGGATCGGGGCCACGGAAGCTCCGAGCGCCACCGTCCCCAATCCCTTCAAGAAGTCCTTTCTGGCGAGTTTCATAAATCCATGAACGTGAGCGTGTGATCAACCGTCAGGGATGCGTCCGCAGCCAGTGGACGCACCGCGTCGAAGTGCAGGGGGAAGGCGGCCAGAGGATAATTCCTGCGCACAAAAACATGCAACGGTTCCTTTTCAT
>CAZOXB010000257.1:0-5414 GCA_964583635.1 uncultured Opitutaceae bacterium
GAAACCGTGAGCCGGCGCCAGGAGCTGCAGCTTCTGGCTGAGGCGATCCAGGCACTGCCCGACCGCTGCCGCCAGGTGCTCACCTTGCGCAAGATCTATGGGCTGCCACAGAAGAAAATTGCCAGTCTGCTCGGCATATCCGAAAACACGGTCGAGACCCAGGTGGGCGTGGGAGTAAGGCGGTGCGCGGAGTACCTTGGCCGGTACGGCCTGCCATAGACAAATCCATGAGCGCACCGACTCCATCTCCACGGGAAGACGCCACCATCGCCGCCGAAGCGGCCGCTTGGCTTTCACGGCGCGACCGCGGATTGAGCGCGTCCGAGCAGGACGCATTTCTGCATTGGTTGCGAGAGGATGATCGTCACCGGACTGCCATGGCAAAACTGGACCGCACTTGGTCCTCGCTCGATTCCCTTGCCCTGTGGCAGCCGGAGCACAGCACGCAGCCGAATCCCGACCTGCTGGCACCCATACCGGTTCCGAGGCGGCGCTTGGTGCGGCGAAGCCTGGGGGCGCTGGGTGTTGCGGCCGCCTTGGCGGTGCTCATCTGGTCCGCGACTTCCTTCCGCGCAGATCGCCCCAAGGACCCATTCCCTCCCCAGGCCACCCACAGCCTGCGCGTCATTCCCGGTCCGGAGCGTTTGGTCCTCTCGGATGGGTCCATCGCGAAACCCCGGCACGGGAGCCAAATCGAGGTAGCATTCACCGACGCGGAACGCCGCGTACACCTGTTCACCGGTGAACTGCATGTATCCGTGGCAAAGAATCCCCTGCGTCCTTTTGTCGTCGATGCCGGCGGCTTGGCAGTGCGCGCCTTGGGAACGGCTTTCTCGGTCCGGCGAAGTACCGATTCAATCGATGTCCTGGTTACCGAAGGCCACGTACAACTCGAATACTTGCAGGCCGGAACGGGAGATCCCGTCCTCGTACCGGTGAACGCGGGTGAACACGCAAGAATCGACACGACTCCTCCCCTTCATTCGCCGGTGATCACCTCCGTTGGCACCGCCGACATCGATCATATGCTGGCGTGGCAGAGCGTGAGGCTTGAACTGGAGGACGTTCCCCTCGCCGCTGTAATCGCGGAATTCAACCTTCGCAATCGGCAACAACTGGCCATTGGCGATCCCGCCGCAGGCCAGGTGCGCGTGGCGGGAACGTTTCGCGCCGATCAGGTGGACGTATTTGCGCGACTTCTCGAGGCCAGCTTTGGCATCCGTGTGGAACGCCCTGCCGAAGGTCCATGGATGCTGCGGAAAGCGGAATCGCCACGATAACGCCTCCTGAAGTATACGCGGAGACGCGGGGAAGACACGAAGCATGAGGAGTTTTAGGCCGTTGGGGTCCAAATAGGGAGGTAGGTTTTACTTTGTTCAGCTTGGACCGCTTGAAGAGCGTCTGACCCGAATGACATTAAGTTAAGACACCGGCGGATAGCGTCGTATGATCATTCTGCCTTTTCTACTCCGTGTAGTCCTGCACTCTGTGGTCAAGAACTCCGGAATGTGGACCGCACGGAACGCACAGGAGCAATCCACGAGGGATCCGTGACCCACGAATTTTCGGTTTGTTCGGCTTATCTTGGTGCCATTCGCTGCTTCGTGTGACCCCTCGTTGTCGGGACGTCTTCTGCATTTCCAGGATCGGATAATTTCCAGAAAAACACCAACCCGTCTCACGGAATCGCTCCCCTCGTTCGTTAGGGACGACGACAGCATTGCCAACGTTCCTTCCTCCCCTTACTCCTGCAATGACACCCCATGACCCATTCCGGCCGCCACGCGCGGCATAGTCGGCTCTTTCTGACGGTGGCATGCATCCTCCTCTGGGTTGCATGGGCTGCCGGAGCTGATCCCCCACGAAAGCCCTTCAACCTGCCGGCAGGCGACGCAGCCGTCACCCTCCGGCATTTCTCACGGCAAGCAGGCGAACAAATCGTCTACCCGATCGATCTTGTTCGCGGCGTAAGAACCAATCCTGTCTTCGGTCACCTCACCCCTCGCAGTGCTCTCGAACGCATGACTGACGGAACTGTTCTCGTCGTCATTCAGGATGAGGCCACGGGTGCGCTGACCGTCGGCAGACCAAACCCCTCCTCATCCTCCCGAACCACCGAACCCGTCTCTCCCCCCATGCACCATTCCTCGCTTTCAACCCGGCCCAAGAACAAAAAGAACCCCCTGTTCCGATTGCTCGCAGGACTGACAGCGGTCGCCATCAGTCCGGTCGACGCACAACAGGTCGCGCCACCACCCGAAGAGGTGATCGAGCTGTCGCCCTTCACGGTTTCCTCCGAACAGGACAAGGGCTATGTCGCCACCTCCTCGCTGGCGGGCACGCGCATCCGCACCGATCTGAAGGATATCGCCAGCCCGATCTCGGTGGTCACCCGTGAATTCATGCAGGATATCGGAGCCACGGATGCCGTCGAACTGCTGGTTTACACGGGCAATACCGAAGCCGGCGGCTTGGGAGGAAATTACTCCGGCGCCTCCATCGGCAGCCCCGCGATCTTCACCGGCGTAACGCGAAATCCGCAGACCAACAACCGGGTCCGTGGCCTGGCGCGCGCCGATCTTACCCGTGACTATTTTCCGACCCTGATCGTCTTCGATAGCTACAACACAGCGCGCGTCGAGATCAACCGCGGGCCGAATGCCACGCTGTTCGGTCTGGGCAGCCCGGGAGGAATCATCAACAGCCAGTTGCTCCGCCCGACGATGAAGAACGCTGCCTCGCTGGAGTTCTCCATGGATCAACACGGCTCATCGCGGACCGTGCTCGACGTGGACCGCCTGGTCATTCCGGATCGACTGGGGATCCGCGTCGCCGCGCTCGACGAGCGTGAGCAGTTCGAGCAGAAATTCGCCTACGAACGCGACCGCCGGATCTACGCCGTCGTCAACTACTCCCCCTTCAAGAACGGCGTTCTCCGGGCGAGTTTTGAAAAAGGCGCCGTCGATGCCAACCGCCCGCGCTCGGACGCCCCCCGCGACAATCTCACGCGCTGGTGGACGCCTGCATTCCACAAGATCACGCACAGTCCGGGCACAGTCGAGTTCAACACCATCAACCGCGACCTGCTCCGCGCGCCGGGAGAATGGTTCCAGCAGCCCGGGCTGGTCTACGATTCGAACAACACCTCCACCCCTGACCGCATGATGTATGCGTGGAACCTCATGGTGGGCGTCCCGCGAACTCCCGGCGGCAATCCCGCCTTGGGATTCCAAGCGAACATGGTTTCCATCACCAAGGGCGACCAGTGGTTTCCCTCCGCAACCGCCAAGGCGCTCGGCATCACGCACGGCTCGTTCTACGCGGACGACGCCATCAACGACCTGTCGATTTTCGACTGGCGGCATCAACTGCTCGATGGTCCCAACAAGAAGGAGTGGGAGGACTTCCACGTGGGCAACATCAGCTATGACCACAACTGGCAGCATCCCCTCGGTTCCATCGGCGTTGAGGGTGCGTTCAGCCGCGAAACGATGACGCGCAGCTTCTTCGACATGTTCCCCGGCGGACGGGGGTACCAGATCAATATCGATGTCAACACCACACTCCCTTGGGGTGCGCCCAATCCGAATTTCGGCCGGCCGTTCATTGCATCCAACAACACCCGTTCCACCAACAGATCCGTCCAGACGACCGAGCGCCTGACGGCCTATCTCGAACTCGACTTTGCGCGCAACACCAAGCGTCTGCAGTGGCTCGGCCGCCATAACATCACGGGTTATCTCAACCGTTACGACCTGAACGAAAAGGGTTTCTCGGGAAGCAACCGCCTGGACTTGGGCTGGACCACGGCCACCCGCCAGTTTGTCAACCCGGCCACCGCTCGCGATGACATCAACTCCACCGACGGTGAAGCACGCACGGCCGTCTACATCGGGCCCAGCCTCGTGGCGCTCGCCGGACCGAGTGGAATCAATCTCCAGGGGCTGCAGGCCGAACTCAAGCCGACCAACGTCAACGGGCGGTACTGGGACCGCAATGCCATGGCCTATGTCACCCGGGAGGCTTCCGTGACGAATGTGATGGACGACGATACTTTCTATCGCACGCTGTCCGGCGGATCGCTTTCCCGCCAGAAGATCGACTCGCAGGCGGTGATCTATCAGGGCCGTCCCCTGAAACACGAATGGATCGTGGCGACGATCGGCTGGCGCAACGACAAGGTGAAGGACTATCGCAACAATGGCGGGCAGGATGTGCGCGACACCTACAACTTCGTCGACCCCAACGACCCGGAGTTTCACCTTCCCGATTCGCCCGGCTCGATTTTCGAGGAAAGCATCTGGAGCCGGGGCTTTGTGGTCCACAAGCCGCCCTTTCTCCGGCTGCCGGCCGGAATCGACTTTTCGGTCCACTACAGCAAGTCCCAGAATTTTCAGCCCGCGGATGCGCGCATAGACATTTGGGGCAATCCCATCGCACCGCCCGGTGGACAGACCGAGGACCGTGGCTTCAGCCTGACGCTGCTGGATGGCAAACTGAACGGCCGTTTCAACTGGTATGAAACTTCATCGAACCGGGCAACCCTCGGCTTCGCCAACACCTATATCGACGTCGATGCGCGCATCATTCGGTACAACACGCCGGCCCAACTGGCAGCGGCCGGATGGAAGGGGCCGTCCGACATCGTGAAAAAACTCGTGAACTGGCAGGAGATACAGACGCCCACCCAGGTCAGCGGTGTCAATGTGACGTTCCAGGTGCCTGGCAACGTGTCGGACATCCAGAGCACCGAATCCAAGGGCTTCGAGTTCGAGGGTACCTACAACCCCACCAACAACTGGCGAATTGCGGTGAACGTGAGCCAGCAGAAGGCCAAGCGGGCCAACATCGCACCGGTTGCCCGAAAATACGCTGCCGAGCGCATCGCCGAATGGACCACCGGAGCCACTGGCAACCTGCTTTCGGATGAGTCCGGCGAACCCATGCGCGTGCGGATCTACGAACGCCTCCTCAACGGGCTCAACGCCACCGCCGCACAGGAAGGCCAGTATGTCTCCGAGCTGCGTGAGTGGCGCTGGAACGTGATCACGAACTACGCCTTCGACCGTGCCTCGCGCTTTCACGGATGGAATATCGGCGGCGCCGCGCGCTGGCAGGACGAAGTCGGCATCGGCTACCCCATCATTGACGCACAGGTGGACGGCCGCACGTTGGAAGTCCCCGACCTGGCAAAACCCTACATGGGCCCCTCCGATCTCAAGGTCGATGCCTGGATCGGTTACACCCGAAAGCTCTGGAACAAGCGTGTGGCCTGGAACATCCAGCTCAATGTGCGCGACCTGCTCAACGAGGACGACCTCGTGCCGGTGATGGCGCAGCCCGACGGATCCATCGCCGCGTGGGTCGCCCCGCAAGGCCGGATCTTCAGCCTGCGTTCCACCTTCGGCTTCTGA
>CAZOXB010000258.1:0-5394 GCA_964583635.1 uncultured Opitutaceae bacterium
ACCCCCCCACCCACCCCCACCCCCACCCCCACGCCGACGCCGACGCCCACACCGACGCCGACGCCGACGCCAACGCCAACCCCGACGCCGACGCCCACGCCAACACCGACCCCGACGCCGTCGCCCACCCCGACGCCGACGCCGACCAATCGCCCGACGCCGACGCCGACACGTCCACCCGATTCCTGAGATCACTCCCATGCACCCGCATCCTTACCGTCCAGCCGACAAGGGAAGCACCCTCATCGCGGTCATCATTGTTGTCGTCGTCCTCTCGATCGTTCTCGGGAGCGTGTTGAAGTACAGCGCCAACACCCAGCGCAACTCCGTCCGCCAGGAGCGGGTGGAGAAGGCGAAGCTGATTGCCGAAAGCGAGATGGAGTACCTCTTCTTCCGCTGGATCGCGGAGATCAACCGCGGCACCGGCTCCAATGACATCGAGTCAGAGATGATTGCCGATGGCATCACGCAGGACCGCAGTTCCTCCACCCCGGCAAGCATCCCCTTCTCCAAGGACCTGCAATCGAACAACTGGCAGGTTGCCCGCACGATCGAGTACTACAAGGTCAATCCGAGCGGTGACGGCAGCGCCATCGGCCTCAAGCCCGGCACGACCGACCGCGTGGGGCGGAACTACTTCTTCATCGCGCGCATCCGGGTCGCACGCAATGACCCCATCTTTGGCAACATCGAATACCATGCAGGCCGCCGCTTCGTGCGCTCGGAGACCTCCCTGCTGCAGTATGCCGTGTTCTATCAGGACGACCTTGAGGTCGCGAACTCCCAGGAAATGATCATCAAGGGGCCCATCTCAACCAATGGCAGCGCTTACGTGGGAGCCCAGACCGGCAGCGGCAACAATCTTCTCATCACCGACAAGCTCTACTTCGTGGACACCGTCAACGGCGCCACGGACAACACCGGGACCACCTACCGAAAGCCGGGAGCCTGGGGCACGTCCACCCTGAAGCCGCCCATCTTCGACCCCAATCTCGACGACGGGTACGCCAACGACACCGACTCGCTGGCCAACATGACTCAGCAGGCGAAGAAGCTCGCGGCTCCCGAGAACTTCGTCGGAGGCGTCAACGTGGCCAAGGCGGTGACCGATTTCCCGACCGCCTACCCCACCGAAAACGATGTCTACCGTTCGGTGATCGCTCCGCCGCCCACCAATGCGGGCGTCCCCCTCGACGATACCGAAACGGAACCCACGATCGAATCACGGCGCATGTACAATCGCGCAGGCATCATCGTCACGATCAGCACGGATACCAACGGCGATCCCGTCGTCAACGTGGGCACCAAGGACAATCCAAGCGCTTTCAATGCGGACATCGGCACGACCAAAATGGGCGAACTCTTCCCGGAACAGCTCAACCCCGTCTTCGACCCTCCTGAAAAGACAAACATCAACATGACCACGATGGACGTGTCAAAATTGAAGCAGATCCTCACGGATACGCCCTCCCTGAACACTGCCTTCAACGGCGTCCTCTATATCCACGACAACACCAACAATACCGGACAGGGAGCAGGAATCCGTCTGACGAACGGAGCGAGCACGCCGCAGTTCAACGATGCCGACGGACAACCCAAGGGGTTTGCCGTGGTTTCGAACAACGGCGTCTATATCCAAGGGAACTACAATACCACGGAAATATCTTCCGGCGTGAACAATCCCTGCGCGATTCTCGGCGACGCCGTGACCGTCCTCTCCGAAGGATGGAATGACACCAACGCGGACAAGATCCTGGACGACCGCCTCGCCTCCATGCCCAGCGACACCTCCACGACGGGCAACAAGGTGATGAAGGTGAATTCCGCCATTCTCACGGGCAACACCCCCTCCACCGCGGATGAAAACCTCCCCATGGACAAGATCAACCGCACCAACAGCGGCGGTGTGCAGAACCTGGTTCGGATGCTGGAGGACTGGGACTACGGCGCCGTCGATCTGGAAATCAAGGGATCGCTGGTCCAGCTTTTTGAATCCGAATACATGACCGGCGTCTTCCGCGACTACGAATACGAAAGCAACCGGACTTATTACCAGCCGCAGACCCGCACGCTCGAATTCGACCAGCAGCTCGCCAGCAATCCACCGTCATGGACGCCGTCGACCACGGAATTTCACCGCGGCGACCTGTTCACATGGTAGCTTCCTCGCACCGGCGTTCAGGGAGGTTGAATTCCACGAGCACAGGGCGGTGATCGGATAGCACCGATTTGATCACCTCCGTGCGCACGTTGTCGCAGCCCGGCGGCAGAAAGACAAAGTCGAGGAGACGGCTGGGCAGCGGGGAGGGAAATGTTTTTCCTTCCCTCGGATAAAGCCGGTAGTCGTCAAAGTCGAACAGGTGGCTCAACAGCGAAGACGTGGCGTCGCCCCGGTGCGATCCCGGGTTGTTGAAGTCGCCGCAGATGATGGGTGAAACGTCCCAGCGATCCGGGCGCAGGCGCTGCTTTTCCCGGAGATAGGCCAGGAGCCGGTCCATTTGCCGGAACCGTTGCGGGCGCGATGCGTAGTGGAGGTGGAGGTTCACGATCGGAACCCGCGCTCCGAGGACATCAAATTCCGAAAAGAGAAACCCCTTTTCCCCGACCCGGCTGCGGCCGAAAACGACGGTTTCCGAATCGACGATCGGATGCCGTGAAAGGAACGCGTTGCCGTACGCGAGGTTGATCAACCCAGCGCGCCGGTTGTTGATGCCAAACACAACGTGCGGCAGATCGGTGAAGTCCTTCAGGTAATCAAGATGATCGAAGTTCCCCGCCCATCGCGAAAGCTCGTCGATTTCCTGCAACGCGACGATGTCGGGCTCAAGTTCGCTGATCAGCCGCGCGATCTTGCGCAGATTCATCCGGATCTTCCGTGCCGTCGTGAGGCCCTGAATCGGCATCAGACCGCGACCATGGGCTATGTTGAACGTGACGAGCCGGATCCGCTGCATTGCCACACGGTGAACCCGCATTCACTTGGAGAAAAGTAAAACCTTCGCTCCTTCATTGGCGCCGTTCAGCCACGCAGACAATCGGCATCATCTCACCCAATCGGCATGCTCGATGGTGAACTGCCATTTGCCCTTGAACTGCCCCAAGATTCCATAGAAGGAGACTGCTTTCCCCTCCCTCCAGCGGGAACGAATCGCCTCCCGAAGGCCCGGCTCGGGGACCCACACATCCCAAGTGTCCCCGCGGGCCTCCACGATCAGCCGCTTCCCCGGGCCCACCCTCCCTTCGACCAGCACAAGCTTTCCGGTCAAGGAACCATCCCGGAGTGTCGCCACATCCCGAATCGTCGAGAGTCTGACGGCATCCGCGAGGACATAGCGCTTCTCGGGCGCCTTCGGTGGCGTGGCGGGACTCTCATCACTCTCCGAAGGCCGGGTCAGCGCCAGCCATTTGTCGGGAAGATTGTCCGTGACGACCTTGAAACGTGCATAGACGGGAAAGTGATCGGAGTAGCCGGAACCCGCCGGACCATCGTTGCTCCATCGGAGCGGGGTGCCCTCCGCTGTCGCGTTCACCCCTGGCAATCGAAGCACGGCGAAGGAATTATCGATGTACTGGACGCCCCTGAAGTCGTAGAGTCCCCGGGAGATGATGATCTGAATGAGAGTCCCCCATTCACCCCGGTAAACGTCGCTGCCACGTTGCTCCGGCGGCAGTTCGAACCAGAGGTTGTAGAGGTCGCGATTGTCACCGCGAACGGCGAGCTCGTTGCCTTGGGAGCCAAGCACACCGTTCAATGCGGTCCGGGTCATCTTGCCGCGCATCACCCGGCTCTGGTTGTACTGCGAATTGAAGTCTCCACCCAGAATGATGTCAGCGTGCGGATCCTTCCGAAGGATTTCATCCAAACGGGCGCGCAGGATACGGGCATTCTCAAGGCGTATCCCCTCCATGGCGACATCGCCCGCTCCGGACTTCCAGTGGTTGTCAAAGACATACAGGCGCGCCCCGTCGACTTCCATCTCAACCTCCAGAATGTTGCGCGCCATCCGCGTGGGATGATTGCGCACCGCCGTCACGGGAAACCGCGTGAACACCACACATTTTATTGCCCGAAGATTCCCGTCCTCGTGCCGCGTCTTCGCCGAATCGTTGCCTGCAATCACCGTATAGCCCCGCAGTCCATGTCTTGCAAAACTGGAGTGGAGCCTCTCCTCCGCCGAATCCACCCGGTCGGATGTGCGATCCACCTCGAACTCCTGAAAGAGTATGACGTCAGGCCCCCTGCCGTCCTCCATGCTGGCAACCACTCTCGTGATATTGTCGAGCTTGGTCCTCATGTGCGCAGCGGTGTAAATCGAAGGTTGAAACTCTTCATACGCCGCAACGCCGTCGTCATCGAAGAGGTTCTCCACATTGTACACCATCACCGTGAATGTCCGTTCCGGGGCAGCCGCTGCGGCAACCGCGGCACAAAGGACAACCGCCCATCCGAGACCTCTGAAAATTGGCGTCATGGATCCATCCTGCATGAACGCGCACCGTTGACCAGTGCCAAGCGGTTTGACAATTCTACGGCATGCCGCGCACCCGCACTCCGCTCCTCGCCATCCGGGATCTGTCCGTTGCGCGCGGAAACGTCGTGATCCTGCGGGGCGTCGACTGGACCATCGCCCCCGGGGAGCACTGGGTGATGCTCGGACCAAACGGCTGCGGAAAGACCTCCCTCCTCAAGACCCTTCTGGGCTACCTGTCGCCAACGGCCGGAACAATCGAGTTGCTTGGAAGACGTTACGGCGCCTCCGATTGGCGGGAGATTCGCCTGCTGCTGGGCATCGTCACGAGCGCGATCCAGGCATCCATTCCTCCGGCGGAGGTGGCGCTGGACACCGTGATCAGCGGAAAATACGCCCAGTTGGATCTCTGGGCACCGGCCACGCGTCACGATTCGACGGCGGCACAAAGGCTGCTCCGCCTCCTCGGCATTGCGAACCTCGCAGAGCGTCCCTGGCTCCACCTTTCCCAAGGCGAACGCCAGCGTGTCCTGATCGCCCGTGCCCTCATGCCGCGGCCGCGAATCCTCATCCTTGATGAACCGTGTGCCGGACTGGATCCCGTCGCGCGGGCCGATTTTCTCGCGTTCCTCGACCGCGTTGCCCGCCAGCCTCGCGGCCCCGCCCTGGTGCTCGTCACCCACCATGTGGAGGAAATCTTACCCTCCTTCACCCACGCCATCACCTTGAAGGCCGGACGCGTGGCCCACTCCGGAGAGGTCAGGGAGGTCGTTACCCGTCGCATCCTGAGCGACGTGTTCGATGCGGATATACGGGTGCGCAGAACCGCGGGCAGGTATTCCGCCCAGGTCATGACCTGAGGCAGCCACCCAACCTCAGGCGCCCCCCGCGCTCCGCGCAGCCGCGGCGTATTTCGCAATGATCC
>CAZOXB010000259.1:0-5382 GCA_964583635.1 uncultured Opitutaceae bacterium
CGCCCTTTCGCCCATCGCACGTTCCTCCGCTCCTCCGAGCCATCTCATCTCCCTCCGCAGAGGCCACGAGGGACCGTGGCCCTCCTTCGGACTCCCCGTCCTGGCTATCCTTCCCATGCCCTCGCGTCCCATTCCCGGTTCCACCGGCGAAGTGCTGACCTGCCTGCCATCCCCGTATCTCGCCCACCGCGCGACGGGATTGCTGTACCTCCCGCGATTCCTTGCCAAATGCCGTTACGTGAAGGAACACGGCGCCCTGCCAGCCAGTTACGCCAAGAACTACAAACGCGGCCTTGATCGGTTCCTGTGCCTGCACCTCAGGATCGAACCTGCCGCCGTGGAACAGCTCGTCATGGAGGCCCCGACCGACGAAGTCCTCGAAACCGGCCTGCAACGTCTGCTGCCTTCCGACGTCCGGGCTGCGGCTTGGAATCGGGAACTCGTCCAGAAGGGACTGACACCGTCCGGACAGGAGTTCCTCGCCCAGGCCCTCACCGCCATGGGTTGTGCCGACCGGATTGGCGAGATCCGCACCGTGCCGGATCTCATCGATTTCGACGAAGGCCGGATCGAATAGGGCAGGCTGCGCGGCGTGCGCCATGGTTGGCGGCGACGAATAATTCCACTTGGCCATCAAGACGAGACTGAGTCGGAATCCAGCCGATCCTTGTATCACCACAGAGGCACCGAGAGCACGGAGATCGGCCAGTGGTTTTTTCCTCCGGGTCCTCCGCGCCTCCGTTGTGCCCTCTGCCTTCACGGTTCGAGTCTGGTCTCATCTTGATCTCGATTTGGAATCAGCAGTCTATTCGCAGTAACGTGGCGCTCGTTCAACCCGCCTGTCCGCCTCCTTTTTCCCACCTACCCGGAAATCCCTCTGCCGGTCGAAGGGCTGCAGTGGATTTGACAGCCCCGCCCAACCGGTGCTACACCAGTTACAAGAGTTACACATAAGAGGAAAACATGAAGACAGCCGGATCCATGGTCATCAGCATGCGCCTGCCGCTGCAAAGCGGCAAACGCCTCAAACGCATGGCGGCCTCGCACGGGTGGACCCCCAGCGACGCCAGTGCCCGCCTCGTCGAGGAAGGGCTGCGCCGAGTGGATTTCGCGTTCATCGATTTCCGCGACTCCAAGGCGGGGCGCCATGCGTTCGTGCAAGGCAGCTCGCTGGCCGTGTGGGAAGTCATGCTGCTCGCCCGCTCGCACCGGCGCAGCGCCGCCGCCGTTGCGAAGCACCTCCACTGGCCCGAGGCCAAGGTGCAGGCAGCGTTCAACTACGCCGAAGCCTTCCCCGAGGAAATCGAGGCCGCGCTGGCCGGATATGACGAGACCGGCTTCGCGACCCTGTCGCGCCAGCTTCCGCAGGCACGGGAATGGGTGATCCGCGACACCGCCGGGAAATAGCCCCATGCCGCGGTTCCTGCTCGACGAGCACATCTCGCCCGCCGTGGCCGAGGGGCTGCGCCGCCGGAAAAAATCGCTCACAGTCTTCAGCCTCGGTGAATGGGAAGACGGCCGGTTCCTTGGCCTGCCCGACGAGTTGATTTTGGCCGAAGCCGGAAAGCAGAACCTCACGCTCGTCACCTACGACCGCAAAACCATCCCACCCCCCCTGAAGACGTGGATCGAGGAAGGCCGCGCCCACGGCGGCGTGATCTTCATCGACGAGAAGACCCTCGCGCCCTCCGACATCGGCGGCCTCGTCCGCGGGTTGGAGCAGCTCGCCCGCGAGCTGGGAAAGACCACGATGACGAACGCGGTGATCTTCCTCCGCCGCGAATAGGTCCCCTCCTCCGATGATCGATCGCCCACACCTTCAGGAGAAACGCCACGCGTTCACCGGCAGGAATGAGCCATGCAGGCAGCCCATGCGGGGCGCATTCTCTTCGTGACCTTCCGGCAGGGGTGGGTACACTCCCGAAAGTCATGGTCAAAGGCCAAAGAGTCGTCTGCACAAATGACACGTTCCCCGCATTGATCCGCGCGCTTTACAAGCAATTGCCGGTCAAGGGAAACACCTACACCATTCGCGAGGTTTTCCTCGGGCGCGAGAAGGTCGTCAAAGGCGGCGACTCCGCCACGGTCGGACTTCTTCTCGAGGAACTGAGCAATCCGCCCGACCCGTTCCATCAGGGAAAACAGGAGCTCGGCTTTTCGTCAGAACGTTTCGCACCCCTTGATGAAGTTCCTCCCGAAGAGGCGGAGGAAGAGGTCCTCGAAGTCGTGGGCGCCGGGGCCAAACGGGAAAAATATCTGCCGTTCGACGTCGGCGAGAATTGAGCGGGAGCGCCCGTCATGCGAAAGTGCCGGCCGACGTGGCGGCACGGTCGCATTTTACGCCGCTTTACAGATCAAGCCACGAAAGCCTTGAAAAACTCGGCGGCAGATGTTTGTGGATGCTTTTTGTCTCTCCAATCATTCATGCCTTTGTTCCCCCGAGCGAAACCCGCAAGCACTGCGGCGGCTCACCCCCAAGCCAAATGAGCCTGCAAACGTTTATATCGTGGCGCGCTTCATGTTCGCGCCCGCGTAGCTGCACGCTCTCGTGTCTCCTTCCCCTCGCCTTGATCGCGAACGCATCGCAGGCGACAAACGCCGCTGCCTCGATTCGCTTCGAACAGGTTTCACCTCCCAACCGGGCGGCGGAAGTCGGCTATTTCGGCACCTGTCCCGAGAGTCCGGACGGCCGCAGGATCGTCTACGTCCTCTATGACAAGAAACCCGGTCCCGACACCACGGCCGGTTCACCGGGCGGCCTTTACCTCTGCGATGCCGACCTGCGCAACCATGTGAAGATTCGGGATATTCCCCGCATCCGCTGGCACGACGCCGCGAACCAGATCTGGCTCGATGACGACACCATCGCCTTCACGGATTACATCCCGGGAAAAGGACACGTGGTGAATGTCATCCGGAAGAACGGAGACCCGGTGGCCGGGCCCTTCGAGGCCGCGATCGGCCATGGTGATGCGCCGAACGGTTCGCTGCTGCTCGTGGTGGAGAAAAGGGGTTGGCCGAATGGGAGCAGCCTCGGATCAAGCGGCCTTTATCTCTACAGGGCGGGCAAGGTGACCAAGGCTGTGGACCTCGTGAATGACATCGGGAAATTGAAGGACCGTTTCAAGGATCCCAACCCGCCCGCTGATTGGACCATCGGTCACGCACAACTGAGCACGAACGGTACCTACATCTCCATCCGGCTCGATCCGAAGAAAGGCGCGGAGGAAGTGGTCACGTGCAAGGCCGACGGGACCGATGTCCGTCTTTTTGTGACCGGCAGAAAACCGCTCCACCAGCAATGGTATGACGATTCCACGATCTTTGCGCACGAACGGGTGGGCACACCGTCTGACGGCGGCCCCCGTCTGCGGGCCAAACGTTGGGACCGCGATGGCAAGTTCATCGAAACCCTCGCGGGCGTTGGCAACCACATGGGAATCTCCCCCGACCGAAAGTACTTTGCTTCCGAGAATCATTATGAACTCGATCCGGTCATTCTGAAGGTCTACCGCACGCGCAATGTCGAGCCGCTGGCCGTCCTCATGAACGTGCCCGCCGGACCCGTGTGGAAAATGCGCACCCACGTGAATCCATCCTTTTCACGGGACGGCAAAAAGGTTTATTTCAACAAACCGGTCGACGGTATGCCGCAGGTTATCCGCGCGGACATCAGCAACCTCATACGCGCCCAAGACTAGGCACGTATGCCACCTATGTTAGAGCAAACCAGACTACAAAAACGCATGAAATCCATACCCTTGTTCTCCCTCCTCGCCATCCTGGCCGCCGGGATCGCCAGCGGACAGAATGCCGCGCCCGCCACCCGCACGGATCAATCCGATGATGAAACGCTGACCCTCTCGCCCTTTGAAGTCAGTGCGTCCGAGGACGTCGGCTACCAGGCCCGCGAGACGCTGGCCGGAGGTCGCACCCGGACCTCGCTCGATGACATTGCCAATTCCATCGATGTGATCACCGGCGACCTGATCGAGGACATGGGCGCCCTCGACCTCCAGGACATCGTGGGTTACGGCGTCAACATCGAGGACGGCTACCTGATGGGGGATAACAACACGGACGGTTCGCTCACCGCATTGTGGGATCAGAACACCACCTACTTCCGCGGTTTCCGGACGTACCGCGGCACGCGCAACTTCATGTTCACGCTGATGACCTTCAATTCGTTCAGCAGTGACCGCATCGACCTCTCGAAGGGGCCGAACGCCGTGCTGTTCGGTGTCGGTGAGCCGGGTGGTGCCATCAACTACAACACCAAACGCCCCTCCCTCTCGCGTTCCCGCACGTCCATCTCGTTGCGAACGGACAGCGAAGGATCGCTTCGCGGCCAGCTCGACCTGGACACCACGCTCATCAAGAACAAGCTCGGTCTGCGCACCGTGCTGCTCTCCGAGCGCACGGATTTTGCCTGGACACCCGCCTACTCGAACACGGACGGCTTCTTCATTGCGGGCGCCTACAAGCCCTTCCAGAAGACCACGATCCGCGCCAATTTCGAATACCGCGATGCCAAGCGCGCGCTCGGCCGCCGCGTCTATCCGCGCGACTCGTTCACGCCCTATCTGAACGCGGGAGCACCAAGAATCATCGCACCGCTGACCAGCAACAACGCCAAGATCGAAGGCGTTTCCGGAACCGTTCCGGTCAGCTCCATCGGCATCAGCCGGAATTCCGCGACCCGAATGTTGGTGCTGGAGGACGGCACCGTCATCAACCGGTTGAATACCGGGGCCACCAGCTCACTGAGTGTGGGCGCAGAGGATGACGTCCAGGTGAGGGAAGGCGTCTACCCCGCTGCCACGGTCATCGAGGGACGCAACGGCATCTCCAACTCCAAGGACAAGATGGCGGAGGTCACGCTGGAACAGGAACTCGCCAAAAACCTTTACCTTGAGCTGGGCTTCGCCGACTGGACGATGAAGCGCCTCCAGGCCAACGGCGCCTTGCAGAACGTCCACAATCTCCAGATCGATCCCAACGGCTTCATGCCTGGTTCGACCACCGTGGTGAACCCCTATTTCGGAAAATTCTACTCCGAGATGCAGCCTTGGCTGTATGAACGGCACGAGAACGTGAAGACCTACCGTGCCACGCTCTCCTACGCCCTCGATCTCACCCGCCGCAGCCGCTGGCTCGGCAATCACCGCGCCTCGATCATGTGGGAGAACTACAAGTTCTACGAACGCTGGGATCGCCGCCACCTCATGATCACCGGCACACCGACCGGTATCCTGCCCAACGCCAACCGGACCAATGCGAACAACAATGTCTGGGTGCGTGACTACTACGACTTCGTTACCGGCGACTCCTACATGCACGATATCACCGCTTGGTACTTCCAGGACAACGTCGATATTGGCA
>CAZOXB010000260.1:0-5371 GCA_964583635.1 uncultured Opitutaceae bacterium
CTTTCCTGAAAGGCCGCGCCCAGCGCGCGTCCTCGCTAATGGGTTACATCCTGCCGGAAGGCGTTTTCCAAGGGGCATGGAATAATATCTGTCGGGCTTGATCGTAGGATGGCCGCGCGGAAGTCCGTCATGGCGGGTTCGGGTGCAAGGGGGAGGGGAAGGCCCGTGAGGACAGCAAGGGCATTGTGAAACCGGCGGCTTGCGTTGGCTGGCATCCGCTGAAGGTTGGATGCATGTCACTTTTTCGTTCGCGCCGATCCCTCAAGCCGGCAGCCATGGATCCCTCGCGGGGAATTGACCGCGATGTCGTAACCGCACTGCTGGAGGATGCGCGGTGGGCTCCGACCCATGGACTGAACCAGCCTTGGCGGTTTCATGTGTTTCTTTCACGGCCAGCGCGATCGCGGCTGGCGGATGGGCTGGTGTCGATCTACGATGCCACGACTCCCACGATGAAACGGGATGAAGAAAAGCGGACCAAGCTCGGCATGGCCCCGCTTCGCGCTGCCGCGGTGATTGCGCTTGTCGCCAAGGTGGAGCCGAACGGCAGGATTCCCGAGTGGGAGGAAATCGCGGCGGTGTCCTGTGCCGCGCAGAACCTCATGCTCTCGGCCCACGACAGGGGCATCGGTTCGTTCTGGAGTTCGCCCCCCGCGGCGACGTCCCCGGAATTTCTGGAGTGGCTTCATCTGGACGCTGCCACCCATCGCGCCATGGGCGTGGTATTTCTTGGATGGCCGTTGGCCGGGCAACCGGAGCCGCAGTCGACGCGGAACCCGCTCGCCGCCTGCACGACCTGGCACGAAGGGTGAGTCGCACCGTATTGCCAGAGGCTCGGCCGGAGTTGCCAGAGGCGGCTTGGGAAGATGTTACCCGGCGGATCAATCCGCCCTGATGCATTGGCGGGTGGGGTTCGCCGTTGAACGTTGTGGCTCGATGGACTCTTTGCCGTGCGGGCGTCGATGGAAAAACGCCGGTTATTCTCCCGCAAACAACGTTGACGCGTTCGGATTTCCCGAAGTACCTTGAGGCTTCCAGCCTGCTTCCGTTCAGCTTTCCCTGAAGTTCCGGCCACTCGTTGCATTTCCCTGGCAACGCAATGGTTCAATCGCTCAGCCAAGTTATCCGTAACGGGAGGTTCTTACCGCTTTCCTGCATGCCCCAGCCTCCTCGCCTGATCTGGTGGATCGCCCTGGTCTCGTTGTGTCTGCTGGGTGCGATGTCTGTCTTGCGTGGGGTGGTGTTCTGGACTTTTGCCTCGGGCGGCTTCGCTTCGGCGCAGGTCCGGGATGCGTTTTTCCTCGGGTTTCGCTTTGACCTGCGCGTGGTGGCGGCGCTGGCCCTGACGGTGTTGTGCCTGGGGCAATGGCGGAGACTGGGGCCGTTTGGGAGCAGACGGGCCGGGCGCATATGGGTGGGTTTCTGGGCGATCGCGGTTGCGATACTCTGCCTGTTTTATGTCGCGGATTTCCTCCATTTTCGCTATCTCAACCAGCGCCTCAACGCCTCCGTGCTTGGTTTCCTTGAGGATGCCGGGATTTCGTTCGGCATGGCCTGGCAGTCGTATCCGCTGCTCCGCATCGCGGCGTTGGGAATTGCGGTGACGGTGGGGGCAGGGTGGCTGGCATCGCGCACGCTTCGGTGGGCCGCCACGCAGGCAGAACCCACGGGAAGGCGGATGCGCGCGGCCTGGTTTACGGGCTTGGTCGCCGTGGGTCTGCTTTCCCTCTATGGGCGGGCGGGACAGTATCCATTGCGATGGAGTGACGCCTTCAATCTCGGCAGCGATTTCAGCGCGAATCTGGCGTTGAATCCCGTGCAGTCCTTTCTCAGCTCCCTCAGTTTCCGCGCTTCGCGCTACGAGGCAGACCGGGTGCGCAAGCATTACCCGCAAATGGCGTCCTACCTGGGCGTGAGCAATCCGGATCCCGCCAAGCTTTCGTTCCGGCGACCGGTTGCGGCATGTCCGAGGCCAACACCACCCAACGTGGTGCTCGTGATCTGCGAATCATTCAGTGCGTACAAGAGCTCGATGTGGGGCAACCCGCTGGACACCACTCCCTATTTCCAGGAGCTCTGCGGCCAGGGAATCTTCTTCGACAATTGCTTCACCCCCCATATCGGCACGGCGCGCGGCGTCTGGTCAACCCTCACCGGGATACCTGACGTGGAACCGGTGAAGACGGCGAGCCGCAATCCCACGCTGGTCGATCAGCGCACGCTGATCGAGGACTTCAAGGGGTATGAAAAGTATTACTTCCTCGGGGGCAGTTCCAGTTGGGCGAACATCCGGGGGCTTCTCAGCAACAACATCAAGGGCCTTCATTTGTATGAGGAAGGCAGCTACCGGTCGCCCCGGGTGGATGTTTGGGGGATCAGTGACAAACACCTCTTCCTGGAAGCGAATGACGTCTTGAAGACGGAGCGTCGTCCGTTCTTTGCCATCATCCAGACATCCGGAAACCACCGCCCCTACACGATTGCGGAGGAGGACCTGGCGGAGTTTTCGCGCCGCGACATTCCGCTGGAGACACTCCGGCAGCATGGATTTGAATCCGGCGACGAATTCAATGCGTTTCGTTACACGGACTACTCGTTCCGGAAGTTCATGGAGGCGGCGCGGGCATCCGGTTATTTTGACAACACCGTCTTTGTTTTCATTGGCGATCACGGCATTGGAGGAAACGCCGGCGACCGGTTTCCAAAGGCATGGACCCGGCAGGGGCTGACAGCGTTTCACGTGCCGCTCCTGTTCTATGCACCGAAACTTTTCCGGCCGCAGCGGATTTCAAGTGTCGCTTCGATGGTGGACCTCCTGCCAACGCTGGCCGCGCTGGTCGGAGTGCCGCATTGCAATGGAACTTTGGGACGCGATCTTCTCGAACAGGAAAGGCGGGATGGGGGGCGCTCCAATGTCGCGTTCATTTTCGATCACAACAACAAGTCGGTCGGAGCCGTCTTCGGCAGTTACTATATGTATCGAAGACTTGGTGAACAGGGCATCCACCATGTCTGGGCGGACTTTCGGAGGCCCGAATCCGCAGCCGCGGTGGGAACGTTTGCCCCGGAAAACGAGCAGGCGGCCATGATCGACGCCTTCTACGAGACATCCCGCTATTTTCTCTTCAACAACCGCAAGCCTGCCGCCGTCCCATGAGAATCCAGGTTGCGGGAACTTTTCCGGCAGAGGCCCGCGCTGAGGAGGAGCCATGCGGCACATGATGCAGCCCGATGATTCCCGGGAGGCGCGGTTGAATGGTTCTGATCGCATGTGCCTCCGGGCGCGCCTGATTGGGATGGGCCTACTGCTGACGACCGCGGCCGCGGTGGCCTATCAACTTCGACCTGGGGATGTCGAAGCTCCTGCGGACACCGTGTCAAAGCCCGGCTCCGGGTATGATGTCTCACTCCCCGAGTCGTCACCCTACTTCGCAGAGTCGTGGGTGAATCCGCTGCAGCACACCCCGTCGTCGCATTGCAGCGTCATTTCCAGCCTGCCTAGCGGGGATCTGATGGCGGTCTGGTATGGGGGCAGCCGGGAAGGCGCATCCGATGTGGCCATCTACACATCGAGGTTGCCCAAGGGCTGCGGCGTCTGGTCCCCTCCGGTGGTCGCGGTCGATCGCGTGATGGCCCAGCGGGAACTGGACCGTTACATCAAGAAGGTGGGCAACGCGGTCATCTTTCCGGACCGCAAGGGAAGAATGTGGATGGTCTATGTGACCGTCAGCATGGGCGGATGGTCCGGGTGCACCCTCAATCTGAAGGTCTCTGCAGATGACGGGCGGACCTGGGGAGAGAGCCAACGCCTGACACTCAATCCGTTTCTCAATTTGAGCACCCTGGTGAGGAACAAGCCGATCTATGCGAGTGATGGCCGGATCGGCCTGCCGGTTTATCACGAAATGGCGCGAAAGTTTCCGCAGGTGCTCTGGCTGAATCCGCAGGACGATGGACGCCTTGAGTACCGGGTCCGCAGTCTGCCATGGAAGCCCGGACTCATCCAGCCCGCCTTGGTTGCCATGGAAGATGACCGTGTGCTCATGATCCTCCGTGACGCCGGGGACGGGCGCTGCCTGCGAACCTCGATCTCATCGGACAATGGCTGGACCTGGTCGGGCACAAGCATGAGCGGTCTGCCCAATCCCGATTCCGCTGTCGACGCCCTCCGCCTCCGGGACGGGCGAATTCTCCTGGCTTACAACGACTGCGAACTCGGAAGGGAGAATCTCCGCCTGGCGCTCTCCTCCGATGGCGGCAGGAACTGGACCCCCGGCGCCTATCTTGAGCGGGAGGGGAGCGGGGAGTTCTCCTACCCCTATCTCCTTCAGGACGCCTTCGGTCGTATTCATGTTTCGGATACGTGGAAACGAAAGAGGATCAGGCATGTGCAGTTCAACCTGGCGTGGCTGGAAGCCGGTGGCCCCTCGCGATCGCCATCCTCCGCTCAATGAACATGGAGGTGTCATCCCCTGCCTACCCGTTCTGCCTGGCGGCGGTCATGTGGCTGTTCCTGCTGCTTGCGGTTGGCAGAGCTGAACGGCATGTTTCCCCGGTTCAGAAATGGGGCCTCGGACTCATTGCCCTCGGGGGCGTCTTCATCCTCGTGGGCAACCTTCCCCTTTGGTCGCTCGCGCTCAGCTTTTTCCCGAATCCAAGCATTCTCCTCATGTGCCTGGTCATGGTATCGCTGTGGACGCAGTTGACAGGTCGGAGGGTGTTTCGCGCCGAAGAGTGGCGCGCCGCGTGGGCATTCGGAGCGATTGCCGGCTCCGTCCTCTACTTTCACTCGTTCCTGTATGGTCCGATCGACCTGTATTTTTTCGGTTGGGACCGTGAAGGGGTGATTGTCTGCACGGCGTTGCTGGGGCTCAGCTTCCTGGTGAATGGAAACCGGTTCGGGATCGTCTTCATTGGAGTGCTGCCGGCATTTGGCATGGATATGCTGGAGTCCTCGAACGGCTGGGATTATCTCATCGATCCGATCTACTGGCTGCTTGGCATGGGAGTGAGCCTCGTCCGGGGGGGCGCGTGGCTTGTTCGTGGATCGCGTGCCCGCCGGATTTCCAATGATGCGGTTGCCTCGGTCCGTCGGCGTTGAGTCCGGGAACGCTACGTCCAGGGTCAGCCATTGCGGGTGGCGCGCTCGGCGTCAGACGAGGGCGTCGTGAAGAATCTCGACCGGGTGCCTGGCGATGCGGCCGGTTCCGTCCTTGATCTGGTGCCGGCAACTGGTGCCGGTGGCGGCGATGAGCGTGGCCTCGGGTGCCGCACGGACAACGGGAAAAAGGATGAGTTCGCCGATCTGCTGAGAAAGTTCGAAATGTTCCACCTCGTAGCCAAACGATCCGGCCATGCCACAGCAGCCGCT
>CAZOXB010000261.1:0-1420 GCA_964583635.1 uncultured Opitutaceae bacterium
GGGAGATTGTGCGTCACTGGCACGCCTAATATCGTGGCTCCCGATATCCCCTCGGCACGGCGACGATGGGGGCATTGAGTGCTGTGGAGCAGGCGCTTTGGGACATCGCAGGCAAGGCCTGCGGTCTGCCGGTGTACCGGATGCTGGGCGGGCCGTTCCGACGGAAGATCCGACTCTATGCCAGCGGATATCTCTGCCAACGCAGCCATTTCTTCGCCGAGGGAGGCACACCCTTTGTCGAAAACCTGAAGGCAGTTGTTGCTGCGGGGTATACTGCATTCAAGATGACCCCTCAGCCCGACAATTACGCGGGTCTCAGCTGGAGCGAGGTGCTTGCGGCCTCCGTCGAGCGGGTGAGACTCGCGCGCGAGACGGTCGGTGACAAGGTTGACATCTGCCTTGATTTCCATGGGCGCAGTTTCAGTCCTGCGGAACCGGCGCAACTGGCCCGCGCCATCGAGCCGTACCGGCCGCTCTTTCTCGAGGAGCCCGCACTGACGGAGTCACCCGAGTCACTCGTCGAGGTGAAGCTGAAGACCTCCATCCCAATTGCCGGTGGTGAACGCTGCATCAGCCGCGACCGGCTGAAGGATATCCTCGAGAAGCGCGCGGTGCACGTGCTGCAGCCGGAGCCGACCTGCAACGGCGGCATTCTCGAGACGATTCACTGGGCGGCGATGGCCGAGCTTTACCATATCAACATCGCCCCCCACCAGGCGTGCGGACCGGTGTCGCTGATGGTCTGCGCCCATATTGACGCCTGCATCCCTAATTTTCTGATACAGGAATGTAACGTGGATTTCGACAGCCCGTTCATCCGTGAATTGTTCCCGGAGCGGCCACGGATTGAGGGAGGCTACCTGATCCTCCCGGAGGTGCCGGGCCTTGGCGTGACGTTCAACGAAGCAGCGGCAGGAAAGTATCCGTTCCGGCCATTCGACCGTCCCGTCATCGTTCTTCCTGACAACGGAATCGGATTGGAATGAGTAACATGCACTATCGCACACTTGGCCGCACAGGCCTGAACGTTTCTATTGTGGGGATGGGTACAGGTGGAGGTCCGGACCCGCTTGGGCAGAAATCCGGACTTCCGGAATCGGAGGCCATCGCGCTCCTCCGGCGAGCCTATGACCTGGGCGTCAATCTCTTTGACACAGCGCCCGGTTACATGGAGAGCGAGGTGATCCTCGGTCGCGCCCTGCGTGACGTGCCCCGCGAGAGTTTCGTCATTTCCACCAAGATCGCCTTGGCCGGCGGCATGCCAGGCGAGGCAATGCGCATCATGCGTGCCGACGAGATTGAACCGGCCGTCGACCGCAGTCTGCGCCGGCTGCAGATGGATCATGTGGATCTTCTCTTGTTGGGCGTGGCGGGGCCGGAACACCTCGAACTCGTCCTGCACGAGCACCTGCCCGTGCTG
>CAZOXB010000261.1:1430-5266 GCA_964583635.1 uncultured Opitutaceae bacterium
TGGAAGGCTGGTGCGCGCGCGAGTCAAGCAGAATCTCGCGCGCCGACGGGGCGCATCGATGGCTTCAAGCGGTGCTGCCACACGATATTCTCGACGTGGCGATGGTCGCTCACAACATGATCAATCAGTCCGCCCAGCGCAGCGTCTTTCCTGCGTGCTTGAGGAGAAGGGTTGGAGTGATCAACATCTTCACCGTACGACGTGTTTTCAGTGTTCCTGGTCGACTGGAGGAGGTCCTGAACGATCTCAAACAACGCGGTGTCGTCTCACCGACTGCCGTGTCCGACGCCAACCCACTCGGTTGGATTGTGGCCGAGGGCGCTGCAGACTCCCTGATCGAGGCTGCCTATCGGTATGCGGCCTACACTGAGGGCGTCAATACAGTCATGAACGGTTCCACAAACCCGGCCATGCTCGAGTCCAATATCGCGAGTATTCACAAGGGACCGCTGGACGCCGCGGTTCGCGATCGACTCGCGACGATCTTTGGCGCGGTGGAGGAGGCGATTGGCAATTGATGTGATGAATGATTCTGCTACAACCCGCCGCGACTTTCTCAAGCACTCGTTTGCTGCATGCACAGCGGCGGCACTGGCGGCCGAGCCGTCGTCGACCGCTTCGGCCGCGGCGCTGGCTACGAAGCCGGACGTGGATGCGGAACCGCTGACGCCCTACGGCGGCGGCGATGCCATTTACCTTTCGGATCTCGGGCGCTGCGAGCCCGCCACAGCCTTGGCGCGCAAATGGCGGCGCGGACATTGGCGCCTGATGGACTACCAGGCTGATGGTGTCGCCGGAACCCTGCTGGCCGTCGGCCAGAATACCGGCGTGCCGGATGTCTCGCTCCCGCTCCACCGGCAAGGCTGGCATGCGGTTTATTTCGGCCTGCTGTCGAAGTATACGGAAAGCCGCTTGGAAGTGCGGTTGGCGCGCGAGGCCACCTTCTCGCTCCTGACGCACCAGGATATGCTGGGCCAGAACCTGGAGCGGCGGGACATCGAACTTGGCGGGCATCTCCGCACCACGCGGCATTTTGATGAGCTGTTCTGGCGCTGCGTGGAATTTCGTGAGGGTGATTCCATCGTACTCCGCCAGCTCAAGGTCCGCATTGAATCCGGCGATTCAGAGGCCCCCGGAAATCGTTTCATGCCGTGCTGGCTCGGTTATCTCAAGCTGGTGCCGCTGACCGATTCTGAGGTCGTGCAACTCCTGGCTGACAAAAGACGGCGGGACACCCGGCGGTTGTACGCGCACAATGACGGTTTTGGTTCGCCGTCCTGGCTGCGTTTTCGGGATGAAGCCGACATCCGGCGCGAAATCGAACCCTATCGTGGCACCGATTTTTCCCGCATGTATTGGGAGGCAGGAATGGGCGATTTGACGTTTTATCCGAGCCGGGTCGGCTCGTTGTTTACGTTGGACTGGACGGAAAGCCAGTATCGGCTGCGAGACCGCCTGGTGGCTGAAACCTATGCGGACTTCCGTGAGCAAGGGGTGGATCCGTTCCGCGTGGCGTTGGAGTCCTGCCGCGATGCCGACCTCGAGTTTCACGCTGCCTATCGCGTTGCGGGGTTTCATTTTCCGGCACCAGAGGACGAGTGGAATGCCCCAGGCTTGTTTGTCCGGCACCCTGAGTGGCGCGGCGTCGACCGCGAAGGCCGGCTCACGCCGAGACTTTCGTATGCCTTTCCCGGGGTGCGTAGCTTCGTGCTGAATCTGCTGGAGGAAATGGCGGAAAACTACCCGCTAGATGGTCTGGCGTTGCTGTACAATCGACGAATGCCGCTGCTCGAGTACGAGCTTCCGCTGATCGACGGATTCCGAGCTCGTCACGGGGTTGATCCGCGCCAGCTTGCGGCCGACGATCCGCGCTGGCTGGCGCATCGCGCGGGAGTGATGACCGACTTCATGCGCGAGTTGCGGCGGCGCCTCGATGCCATTGCGTTCCGCCGTGGACGGAGTCGCCTTGCGGTGACAACGGTGGTGCTCAGCTCGCCCGCCGAAAATCTTGAGAATGCACTCGATCTTGCGGCCTGGGTACGCGAGAGGCTGGTCGACACTCTGGTGCCGTATTCTTCCGTTCCCGGCCTGCCGAGCGAGCAAGCATCCTGGATACGGGCGTCGGACCTCGATCCCTTCGTCGCGCTGACTCGCGGCACCGCCTGTGAGCTCGTGCCAAATCTCATGCCGAGGCAGATCGCACCGGAGGACTATCGGCGGCGCGCGCTTGAACTTTATGAACGGGGAGCGGACGGGCTGTTCCTCTGGGATTGCTACCAGCGCAACAACTTCGACCCCTCGTGGAGCGCGTTGCGCCGACTGGGGCACCGTGATGAGCTGGCCGCATGGCGCCACCGTGGCGAGCCGTCATTCGTCCGGCCGCGAATGGACGTGCGACAGATCGGCGAATGGAACATGGCGTATGGCACCCCGGGGTGAACCTCCTGAGCGCTCATTCATTGACAACTATATATCAGCTGTATGCATTCGCGCCTCACAGTGACGAAAGCACGCAAAGCAAGTCGGTCAGCCACCTCCAACGACCCCTATTATCTGTCGATGGCCAACGACCTTCGCGGACAACTGCTTTCAGGAACAATCAGGCCCGGGCAGCGGTTTCATTCGATCCGCGGCTTGATCAAGGAAACACGCCGCAGTCTGCCGACGGTGCGGGCGGCTCTGAATCTGCTCATCAAGGAGGGACTTCTCGAGGCACGGCAGGGTAGCGGCTACTATGTCACCGGCAAGGTGGCGGACGCCGCGCCCGGTCGCAGGGATTTTCTCAATTTCCTGGCGGTGATCCCGTCATCGACGGAACCGAACGAACCCTGGTTCACCGGCCGGATCGGTTTTGGCATGATCCAGGCCGCCAACGCCGACCATGCGGTCGTGTCCTTCTACCGGCGCCGGGTTCCGGGTGACTTTTCGCCCGACATGATGCGTCTCGACCTCGACCGGATTGAAGCGCTCAAGCCGGATGGAGTGGCATGGCTTCACAGCATCAATCCAGACGTTGCCATCCTCAACGAGCTTGCGCGGCGCAACGTTCCCGTTGTCACGACAATGCGGCTCCTTCCCGGCGTCGATCTGCCGATCGTGCACGAGGACAACATTGTCTACGCATCGATGGTGCTATCGAATTTCGATGCATGGGGGCACCGTCGCATCGGCCTGGTCTTGCGTTCACTGGACGACCACTATTTCCGCGCCAAGGTGGAGGCATTCCGCGAAGTGGCCGGCTCCTTTCGCGTCCGGGCGGACGAGGGCGATTACTTCTTTCTTCCGACCGACGATCCGACCGCGGAACGGCAGGAAGCTGCGCTTCGGCGCTTCCTTGAAGAGCGGCCGGAGCTCACGGGTCTCATGATCATTGCCGCCACCGGGATCCGTCCTGTTCTGAATCTCTGCACGGGGGACTTCGCGGAACGCATGAAACGGCTGTCGCTGATTCTTAACGTGTTGGACGGGGTTGCTGTGCCGTCGCTGCCCGACGGCGAGACATTGGCCACGATCTTGCCGCCACTGGAGAAGCTTGGTGAGCAACTGGTGCATCGCCTCACTGCGATGGCTGCCGGGAAACCAGCGGAGGCGTCACGATTGGTTCCTATTTTCCAGCCGGGAGACTCGTTGCGGCGGGCGTAGCTCGCGCTGCAATGAAGAAACGGTGGCCGAGTTCGACCAAGGCGCCGGCGTTGTAGTGGATCTCGTCAAGCAGCGCCAGATCGTCCGTATCCACCCAGCTGATGCCCGACAGTCGCGCGGCTGCCGCCACTTGGGCAGCACGTACTGCATTGCGGTACGGTTTCCGGGGCGCATTGATTCGCCCGATCACGAAC
>CAZOXB010000262.1:0-5256 GCA_964583635.1 uncultured Opitutaceae bacterium
TTTCAGAAGCTTGAACTCCACGGCGGAGCGCAGGGCTTCCCAGCTCGCGTCGACGATGTTCTCGTTGACTCCGACCGTTCCCCAGATGCCGGTGCCGTCTCCGCTCTCGATCAGCACACGCGTGCGACTGTTCGCCCCCTGGTTGCTTTCAAGGATGCGGACCTTGTAGTCGCGGAGCTTCACTTCCTTCAGTTCGGGGAAGTCCTCCTGGAGCGCAAGCCGGAGCGCATGATCAAGTGCGCTGATCGGCCCGTTGGCTTCGGCGACAGTGTGATAAGAGCGGTCGCCGACCTTGATTTTCACCGTTGCTTCCGCCCAGAGCTCCCCACCGTGGCGTTCAATGATGACGCGGTAGCCATCCACTTTGAAGAAGGACGTCTCGCGCCCGAGCGCCCGTGCAATCAGCAGCTGCAGGGATGCGTCGGCGGCTTCGAATTCGTAGCCGCGGAACTCGAGTTCCTTCAATTCGTCGATCAGGTTCCTGATGGCGGGGGATTTCTCATCGAGGTCGAAGCCGAGTTCCCGCGCCTTGAGCGCCACGCTGCTCCGGCCGGCCATGTCCGAGATCAGCACGCGGGTGCGGTTTCCCACCAGGGTGGGGTCAATGTGCTCGTAGCTGCTCTTGACCTTCTGCGCCGCGTTCGCGTGCAGGCCTCCTTTGTGGGCGAAGGCCGACGCGCCGACAAACGGCGCCTTGGAGTCGGGACGCAGATTGGCCAGCTCATCGAAGAACAGGGAGATCTGACGCAACTGGCCGATGTTTCGTGCGCAGTGGGCGGTGACGCCCATCTTGAGGAAGAGATTCGGGAGGATCGTGATCAGGTTCGCATTGCCGGTGCGTTCGCCATAACCGTTGATCGTGCCTTGAACCAAGCCGGCTCCGGCGGCCACTCCGGCGAGCGAGACCGCCACACCCACTCCCGAGTCGTTGTGACAATGGACTCCCACGTTGCCGCCGCCGAACTCCGCCACGACCTTGCGCACGATCGCTTCGAAGTCATTGACCATGGTGCCTCCGTTGGTGTCGCACAACGTGAGGTTGCTTGCTCCCCCCTTGAGCGCCGCGGCAAGCGTGCGCAGCGCGTACGTGGGGTCGGACTTGAAGCCGTCGAAAAAATGTTCGGCATCGTAGATGACCTCCATGCCCTGGGCGACCAAGTATCTGACCGAGTCCTCGATCATCGCGAGATTCTCCTCGGGCGTGGTGCGCAGGATTTCCGTGACGTGCAGGAGCCAGGTCTTGCCGACGATCGTGGCCACCGGCATGCCGCTGTCGACGAGCGTCTTCAATTGCAGATCCTCGTTCGCCTTCGTCTGGGCTCGGCGGGTCGAACCGAATGCCGCAAGCCGGGAGTGCTTCAGTCGCAGTTTCCGGGCTTCCTGGAAAAAGGTGATGTCACGCGGATTGGACCCCGGAAAACCGCCCTCGATGTAATCCATGCCAAACTGATCGAGCTTCTCCGCGATGAGGAGTTTGTCGGTGACGGAAAAGCTGATGCCTTCGCCCTGCGTGCCATCACGCAAAGTGGTGTCGTAAATCTTGACGGCCTTGTTCATGGAAACCTTCAGACTAAGGAGTCGCCGCAAACCCGAGGCAAGGGGGCTTTTTGCCGCGAGGGAATCAATGCGCGAAAAAGCTGCGGATAACCTCGATCACGTAGTCCACCTGACCCTCGGTATGATGCGGCCCAATGGGCAGACTGAGCAATTCGTCGGCGTAGCGTTCGGCCACGGGGAATGAGCCCCGCTTCCAACCATGATCCCGGTACGCGCCCGAAAGATGCGGCGGGATCGGATAATGGATCTGGGTGGCAATTCCCCTTGCGTCGAGGAAGGATCGCAGCGCTTCCCGGCGCGCGGTGCGCACCACGTAGAGGTGCCAGACGGGCCTTGACCAGATTGGAGCCGGATGCAGGACGAGATCGCCGACGCCGCGCAACCCGTCGTTGTAGCGGGATGCCAGGCGCGAACGCCTCCCGTTCCATTCGTCAAGCTTGGCCAGTTTTACCCGCAGGAACGCCGCCTGAAGTTCGCTCAGCCGGGAATTCATCCCCTTGTATTCGTTGTGGTAGCGCACCTTCGATCCGTAGTTGCGCAGGTGCCGGATCTTCTCTGCCAGCACGTCATCGGACGTGGTCACCGCGCCGGCGTCGCCGAACGCCCCCAGATTCTTCGTCGGATAAAAGCTGATGCCTGCGACATCCGACAGGGAACCGGATTGCCTCCCGCGGCAAAGGGCGCCGTGGGACTGCGCACCATCTTCCACCAACACCAGGCGATGCTTCCGGGCGATCGCCTGCAATGCATCCATGTCCCCGACATGCCCGTAAAGGTGAACGGGCATGATCGCGCGGGTGCGGGTGGTCAGACAGGCTTCCACGTTGGCCGGATCCAGGCTGTAGCTGCCGTCGACCGGCTCGGAAGGCACGGGCGTTGCGCCCACTTGGGAAACGGCGAGCCAACTGGCGATGTAGGCATGGGATGGAACGATCACTTCGTCTCCCGCCCCGATATCCGCTGCCAGCAAACTCAGCTGCAGCGCCTCCAACCCATTCGCCACCCCAATGCAATGCCGCGTGCCCACGGCTTGTGCGTAGGCACCTTCAAACGCTTCCAATTCCTTGCCAAAGATGAACCAGCCTGAGTCCATCACCCTCCGGTAGGCGGCATCCAGATCGTCCTTCAGCTCATCATAGGTCGCCTTGAGTTCGAGGAAGGGCACTTTCATCGTCTTGGAAGGGGGAGTAACACCCATGCCGCACCCTCGTGGCCACGGCAAGCCCTCTGCGGATCCCCAGCCTTGGGAATTCGTGGTGACCAATCCTGATGTGGGTTTCGCGTTGGCCTGTTGGAGGTTGACGCGCGCACGTGATGACGTGGATGCGGTGCGTGCGCGCGGCGAAGCCGTTCCTGGTCGGGCAAGAGGACAGGCGTGTCATGAGCGCTGCCAAATGCCAGCGGATTCAATCAACTGTCGTTTTTATGACCGGGCGTAGCCTCGGGTTGCTGAACTTGGAAAACCCCGACCAGAAGTCGTGAATAGGCGGAACTTGCTGCTTGGCGGGCGCGTCTTTGGGATCCAGTTTGAACCTCTGCATGATACCGAATCGTCGACTCGCGGCCTGCCTCGTCTTCCTTGGTGGACTTCTTTTTTCCGCTCGTGCTGAACTGACCCCCATCATTACCGATGGGATGACGGCGAAGGCCAGTACACCATCCGGGGCGGTGATCCTGGTGGACCTGAAGCAACATTTTGACGTGTCCAGCCCGGTCGTCCGCTTCGTGACCACAAGTGGCGCCATCTTGGTGAACATGCTGCCGGAGTCAGCTCCGCTGAATGTTGCAAATTTTCTGTCCTATGTGGACAGCGGTGCGTACAACAACACCGTCATTCATCGCGCCGCGGTGTTTGATCGCACGACGACGACAGCCGGCATTGTCCAGGGAGGGGGCTACAAGGTTCCCGCGCCGGTACTGCTGCCCGTCGAGCATCATGATCCGGTGGCGTTGGAGCCCGCGCTGCACAATACGCGCGGAACCTTGGCGGCAGCGCGCACCGCGGATAGCGTGAACTCGGCGACGTCCGAATGGTATTTCAATGTTTCGGACAATACCCGGGCGTTGGGCACCATTGTGAATGACGAGACGACAGGTGCGGAGATAAGCAACACGCCCGCCTACACCGTATTCGGAGAGGTGATCGACGGCATGGAGACCGTGGATGCCCTTGCCAATCTGCCGCGTACGAACATCGGCGGGATCTTTCAGGATTTCCCGTATCGCAATTATGCGTTCGACCGGCCGATGAGTGCCGGGAACACCATCCAGGTTTCGAGTGTGGAGCGCGTCAATGCGTATCCGGGATCGGGAGCGGGTTTGATTCAATTCTTCGCCGAAAGTTCGGATCCGGCAATTGCCAGCGTCACGATCGACGGTTCGACCTTGCGAATCCAGCCAGGCGCGAAGCTTGGGATGGCCTCCATCCGGGTCGGTGCGCGGACACCGGCGGGCAGCGAGGTGGCCGGAACTTTTGAGTTCACCGTTTCGGCGGATGGTTCCGTTCCTGCGATGGCGGACCGAGGCGAACCGGCGCGGCTCACCAACCTCTCCGTGCGTTCCACCGCCGGGTCGGGTGACCAGACTTTGATTGCCGGCTTTGCAATCACCGGCGCGAGCCAGGTTCCGCTCGTCCTGCGGGGGGTTGGTCCCGGGCTGGCCGGTTTCGGAATCGCCGACGTGCTCGGCGATCCGCGCATTGATCTTTTCGACTCCAAACAAAGCCTCCTCTCGTCGAACGACGACTTGGCGGGTGACGACGGTCGTGCGGTCGGCGCCTTTGCGCTCCCTTCCGGCGGCAAGGATGCCGTGATCTCCACGCGCCTGGCTGCCGGTACCTATTCGCTCCAGGTCAAGGGCGCGGCGGGCGCAACGGGAACGGCCATGGCTGAACTCTACGTGGCGGCACCCGTGCCCGGCGGTGCCGAAGTCGCGAATCTTTCCGCCCGCTCCCAGGTCGGCACCGGAGGAGTGCTGATCGGCGGCTTCACCCTGAGCGGGCAATCGGGTCGCACGGTGCTGGTTCGTGCTGTGGGGCCGGGCCTCGTGCCTTATCACGTGACGGGTGCGCTGGCGGATCCCCAACTGGAGATCTTCAGCGGTACCGTGCGGATCGGTGGAAATGACAACTGGGGTGGTGATCAGGAGATCAGTGCGGCAAGCCGGAGCGTGGGGGCCTTTGCTATCCCTGCCAACGGCAGGGATGCGGCGGTTGTGTTGTCCCTCGCCCCCGGCAGCTATACGGCCCAGGTGCGTTCGGCGGATGGCGGTGCGGGTGTCGTGCTGCTCGAAGTCTACGCGTTGCCCTGAGGCTGGCGGCGGACGCCCCGAACTGCGCTCCACCTACACCTTGAATGAAGCGCTCAGCGTGAAAACGGCGCTGACGATGGCGTAGGCGATGAAGCCGACAAAGACGAAGACGCACATCAGCACGCCGCTGGCTATTATCTTGGTGAAGAGATTCAGCTGCTGGGAAATTTTCCGCTGGTAGCTGACGGAGATTTTTTTCAGCGCCGGCACGATGTTGCCCGTGTTCTCACCGACCGTCAGCTGGTCGAGGACGAGGTCTGGAAAACAGTCTGTCCGGCCCAGGGCGAGGGAGAGTGCCTCGCCCTCCAGCACCCGGTGGGTGGCGTTCTCGAATGCGCGCTGATGCACCGTATTGACGATCTGTTTGGCCGTCATTTTCAGGGCTTCCGC
>CAZOXB010000263.1:0-5194 GCA_964583635.1 uncultured Opitutaceae bacterium
TGGCTCAGTGCGTAGCGTCCGTCGTCCAGCGTCAGGATGGGGCTCGAGTAGCCCGCACCGGTGCTCCAATCTGTGCCTCCAATCTGACTGATCTGCCAGTCGGCCCGCGTAAGCGACGTGCGGGTGGCCTGGTAGGTAACACCGCTCAGGGTGGGATTGCCGAAGTTGCCAATGCCGCCATTGCCATAAAACGGATCGTAGGAGCTCTCGGAAATCGAACCGGAGAAGCGGCCTTCGATCTTCAGATCGCCCCGGGTATATTCGAAACGCGGCATGAAGGTGAACGTCTCCGACAATTTGGAGATGCCCTGGGAATTGCCGACGATACTGGCATTGGAGGCAGTGGTTGTGAAACTCAAGAGCGGGTCATTCCCCACAACGGTCCCACGCGCGCCGGTATTGAAGGTCACATTCGATCTTGGGGACCACTGGTCAAAGTAGTTATACATCAGCCCGAGTGAGAAGATCAGTTGCGGCGTCGCCTTGAAGTCGGCGGTAACGGTGGCGGAGAACCGGTCGTAGAGGCGCGAACCGCGGTTCAATGTCATCGCCGTAATGACCGCCGGCCGCGGATCCGCCGCGGTGGCTGCGAAATTGTAGGTGGTGCTGTTCTGCGTGATCATCGAGAAGTTGTTCGCCTGGCTGAGGTTGATCACGAGGCCCAGCCGAGAGTTGAGAAATACATCCGAATACTCGAGGCTGCCTCCGGGCAGGATGCGCCGCTTGCGGACCTCATCAGGCGAAAAAGCGCGGGAAAATGAAAATTCCTCGGAGAATGCGCTGAGGTTGGTCTGCCACGAGATGCGCCGTCCCTTGCGGTCAAACGCACGCTTGGTTTTCAGGTTGATTGTGCCGGCGGGTGCGCTCGCATCCACATCGGCGCTGATCGTCTTGGAGATTTCTATCGATTCTATGCTCGTGAGCGAAACCTGCTCGAAGCTGAGCGCGCGGGCGTCGCCAGCCGATCCCGTGTTGGCATCGGCCGCCGCGACGCCAACACCGTCGACGGTGACGCCGGTGTATTCCGCGCCAAGGCCGCGCAGACGCACATTGCGGATATTGCCGTCAAGCTGCACAATTTCCACGCCTGGCAGGTGCTTGAGAAACTCGGCAATGTTCCCCTCGGCAATCTCACCGAATACATCGGTCGCAACGCTGTTCGTGATGTTCATCGAGTTTCGTTGCTGCATGATCGCCTTGGCATTGCCTTCGCGCTCGCTGGAAACCTGAACGGCTTCGAGCTGGACCGTTCCATCGCCTGCCGGCTGACGGGCCAATGCACTGCGGAGCTCGAAATCCCGCGTGGTTGTCTGGCCGGCGGACACCTGAACGGATTCCGTGATCGTCTGATATCCCGTATATACAACCGTCACGGTCACCAGCCCCGGCTGCACGTCGGCCAGGCGGTAGAACCCACCATCGCCGGAAATTGACAACTGGTTGGTACCATCGATCCGCACCTGGGCATCACGCACCAATTCGCCCGTTGCGGGGTTTGATATCCGGCCGACAATCACACCAGGCTCGGGCAATTGAGCAGCCGCGAGCAGAGGCAGCAACAAAACCGCCAGTGCCGTCATCCAGCATCCAGGATGATGGAACCGTCGACGATGTGTACGCCCGAAAGCAGGCATGAAGTGGGAGCGGGCGAGCCAAGACGAGCGCAACTCGCAGCCAAAGCACAGAAGTGACATTTTCATCTTCAGAATTAGGAGGGGTAAGGGGTGAATCCGGTATGTAGTGCTGACGGCTCGTGTGTTGAATGACCCCTCCTTGGCTAGCAAAATCAAATCCATGGTATGCTAGCATGGTCGCTCCGGGGCGCACCGCACTCCCCACGCCTGCCAGGATGCCGGTGTGCCGCTTCACTATATCGCCCACGTGACCAGCCATGGCTGGCGCAACCGCCAGCGCATCTCCTCGGGCAACCCAACCTTCCGCACAGCACCCCGATCCCGACGAAGCGTACTCCTCCAGCCGGCCGTATCGTCCCATCTGAAATCTCAAATTTGAAATTTCAAATGCCCGCCACGCGTGCTCAGAGCATCGCCCTGAAGTCGGCTTCGGAAATCACCGGAATGCCCAGAGAGCGGGCTTTCTCCAGCTTCGACCCGGCGTCCTCGCCCGCGAGCACGTAACTGGTTTTTTTGCTCACGCTGCCGCTGACCTTGCCGCCGGCCTCCTCAATGCGCGCCGTGGCCTCTTCGCGCGTAAGGCCCGGCAACGTTCCGGTGAGCACGAAAGTCTTGCCCGCCAGCGCCGCGCCCACAGGCGCCTTCTTCGCCGGAGTGGTCGGCTGCACGCCCACGGAGCCCAATTCGGAGACCAGGGCGCGATTTTTCGGATCGTTGAAGAAACCCAGGATCGCGAGTGCCATCGTCTCCCCGATCCCCGGAATCACCGCAACCTTCCCGTCATGGATGAAGTCCTCATGCCTCGCCTCGACCAGCGCGTCAAGGCTGCCAAAATGCCCCGCCAGATCCTTGGCCGACGCCGCTCCCACATAGGGGATGCCCAGTCCGTGGATGAAACGCCAGAGTTCGCTCCGCTTGCTGCCCTCGATGGCCGCCAGCAGCTTGTCGGTCGACTTGGCCACACTCTTGCCTAGCGTCAGCAGATCGTCGCGCCTGAGGCGGTACACATCGGGAATCCGGCTCACCCAGCCTTTCTCGACCAGCGTGTCGACCATCGCCTCTCCCAAGCCCTCGATATCGACGCAGGCTTTCGAGGCAAAATGCTGCACCCGCCGGCGCACCTGCACGGGGCATTCGTCGTTCGGACACCGCCAGGCCACCTCGCCTTCCAATTGGACCACCGGAGTCCCGCAGGCCGGGCACTGGCGGGGAAACTCGTACGGCAGACACTCCGGTGTGCGCCGCTCCAAATTGACTCCCACCACCACCGGGATGATTTCGCCTGCCTTCTCGACCCAGACATGATCCCCGACACGGATGTCCTTCCGGACGATCTCGTCGCGGTTGTGCAGCGTTGCCCGCGCAACCGTCGTTCCTGCAAGGAGCACCGGCTCGAGCTCCGCGACGGGCGTGAGCACTCCCGTGCGACCCACCTGGACGGTGATCGCGCGCAGGCGTGTCTGCGCCCTCTCCGGGGCGAACTTGTAGGCGCAGGCCCAGCGCGGAGACAGCTTCCGTGCCCGTTCACCCTCGCCGCGGTAGCCCGCTTCCCGCTGCTGGCTGAACTCATCGAGCTTCACGACCGCACCGTCGGTGGCGTAGGGGAGCCCGTGCCTGACGGTATCCAATGTTTGGATCGCCGTCCACACCGCATCGATGCCCTCCGCCCGCTCCACGCACTCCAAACAGGGCAAACCCCAGGACTTGAGCGCCTGGTGCCAGGCAAACTGCGACTTGACCACGGCGGGTTCGCATGCACCGAGGCCGTAAACGACAATCTCCAGATTGCGCTGTGCGACGACAACCGGATCCAGCAGCTTCAAGGTACCCGACGCCAGATTGCGCGGATTGGCGTAGGGTTCGCCGCCCGCCTCCTCCTGCTGCTGGTTGATGCGATTGAACTCCTCAAATCGCAGGAAGATCTCCCCACGGATCTCCACCAGGTCAGGGATCGGAACCCCGTAATCCACCGCCTGCAGGGTCCGTGGCAGCGAACGGATGCGGGCAACATTCACGGTGACGTCGTCGCCTTCCTCACCATCGCCGCGCGTTACCGCCCGGGTGAACCGCCCCTTCTCGTAGGTAAGGCTGATGGAAGCCCCGTCAACCTTTGGCTCCACGCTGTACGCCAGGGGAACCTTTCCGAGCAGCCTGTTCAGGCGGGCATCAAACTCGCGCAGTTCACCCACGTCGTAGGTGTTCTCCAAGGTCGTCATCGGAACGTGGTGGCGTGCACGCACAAAACCCTCCGCCCGATCGTCGCCAATCCTCTCCGTGGGGGACCCCGTCCCCAGCGCCGCCGCCTCAAGCGGGAACGCCTTCTCGAGGCCGGCCAATTCCCGTTTCAGACGGTCATATTCAAAATCGGTGATTTCGTTGCGCGCTTCGCGATAGTAGAGTTCGTCGTGACGCGAAACCTCCGCCCGGAGTTCTCCGATTCGTTGCAGTGCTTCCGCGGATGTCATCCTGCTGACAATGGAGCGTCCGTTGCCGGGTTTTCAATGCGCGGCTTTCTCCTGCGTAAACGCAGGGGCACCTCGAGGATACGGCGGTACAGCGGCCAGAACACATAGGCACACACCGCCGTGAGAGCACCAAGGGTGTCAGCCATCCAATCCGCAAATTCGACGGACCGGCCTGCCGTGAAACTCTGCCGCCACTCGTCGCAGGCACCGTAAAGCGACACCCCCAACACCACCCAGGCCGCGTGACGACGCGGCACCAGACGCACGGCTCCGGTCGCGATCGCACCGAAGACAAAAAAGTGGACCACCTTGTCGGTACCCGCGATGCCGGGTGCCGCCACCTCACTCTGACCCGATGCAAAAAGAATACAGCCCGTCAGGATCAGCGGATAAAGCCAGCGAAGGGAAGGTAAACCGCGTGGGCGCACACCACATCACACCAGTCGAATCACTTGATTGGCAACACCGTCCCCAGGCAATCTTTGCAAAATGCCCGATTGGCTTCCCTCCCCTCCTGCCGCAATCTGGAGACCCATGCCACATCGCACCTTCAACCTCGAGGAACTGCGCGAGTACCTGCATCTGGCCAAGGGCGATGTCGAACGCCTGCTGCGCGAGACCGATCTTCCGCATGAAATGCGCGGTGGGCGACCGGTCTTCCGCCGGTCATCCGTGGATGCCTGGGCCTCACAACGCATCCTCCAGCTTCCCAAGAAACCGCTGGAGATCTATCACGAAAAAACCACCCGCGGCACGCGCGACATTTTCCCCGAATCAGCCCTGGTCCCCGAGCTCCTTCAACCGTCCCACATCGATCTGGACCTTCCCTCAAAGACATCCTCCTCCGTGCTGCGCGACATGGTGGAGTTGGCGGAGAAGACCGGTCGCCTTCTCGACCCCCGGGAACTCCTCGCAAGCGTCCGGGAGCGGGAGGCCATGTGCTCGACCGCCCTGCCCGGAGGCGTCGCTTTGCCACACCCGCGGCATCACGAGCCGTACCGTTACGAAGGCTCCTTCATCGTGATGGGACGCACCATCCAGGGCGTGCCCTTCAGCGCCCCCGACGGGCAGCCCACCCGCCTTTTTCTTCTGATC
>CAZOXB010000264.1:0-3991 GCA_964583635.1 uncultured Opitutaceae bacterium
ACTGGTGCCGGTGGCGGCGATGAGCGTGGCCTCGGGTGCCGCACGGACAACGGGGAAAAGGATGAGTTCGCCGATCTGCTGGGAAAGCTCGAAATGTTCCACCTCGTAGCCAAACGATCCGGCCATGCCACAGCAGCCGCTGGGAATGAGCGATACCTTGTAGTTCACCGGCAGCTCCAGCATCTTCACCGTCGGAACGAGTGAGGAGAGTGCCTTCTGGTGGCAGTGTCCCTGGAGCTTGATGGATTGGGCCCGGGTGTGGAATGAGGCGGGCCGGATGCGGCCGGAATCCGCCTCGCGGGCGATGAACTCGTCGATCAGCAGCGCGCCCTTCGCCAGCGATTGCGCGGCAGCCTTGAGTTCGGGGGGCACGAGATCCGGCGCTTCGTCGCGAAAGGCGAGGATCGCGGAGGGTTCGATGCCGATGAGCGGCGAATCAGCCGTGACGATGCTGTGGAGAAGTTCCACGTTGCGGATGATCAGTTTCCGGGCGTCACGGACGAGTCCCTTGGAAAGCTGGGCGCGACCGCTCGGAAGATGCCGGGGGATGACGACCTCGTATCCGAGCCTGTTGAGGAGTTGCACCGCTTTGATGCCGATCTCCGTATCGTTGTAGTTGGTAAACTCGTCGCAGAAGAGAAAGACGCGTCCCCGCGGGAAGCTGCCCGACCGGTTGGCGTGCTTCCGATGCCAGGCGAGGAGCGTGGTCCGATGCAGGGTCGGCAGGCTCCGCCTGGGGGCGAATCCGACCATGCGCTTGAACAGCCCCGCGGTGACCGGGTTGGTGAGGAACCAATTCGAGAGGCGGGGGACAAGCGAGGCGAGCTTCATGCCGCGCGTGAAGTTTCCGATCAGTCGCGAACGGAAGGGGACCCCGTGGACGTCGTGGTAGTGCTGCAGCCACTCGGCCTTCAGGCGCGCCATGTCGACGTTGGAGGGGCATTCCGCCTTGCAGCCCTTGCAGGAGAGGCAGAGGTCCATCACGCCCCAGACCTCTTCGCTGTCCCACGGATTCTTCAAATCGGCCGGGTGGGAAAGCGCTTGGCGCAGCATGTTGGCCCGGGCACGCGTCGTGTCCTTTTCGTTGCGGGTCGCCATGTAGCTGGGGCACATCGTCCCCCCCATGAGGGCGGTCTTGCGGCATTCGCCGACACCGGTGCATTTTTCCGTCGCCTCGACGATTCCGCGTGTGGAGCTGAAATCGAAGACCGTCTTGTACTCCGGATCCGGGCGGCCAGGCGTGCACCGCAGGAAGGTATCCATGGGCGGCGTGTCGATGATCTTCCCCGGATTCAGGACCCCGCGCGGATCGAAGGTCTCCTTCAGACGGCGCATCATTGCGTAACACTCGGCCCCGACCATGAGCGGAATGAATTCTCCGCGGAGCCGCCCGTCGCCATGTTCCCCCGAAAGCGAACCGCGGTATTTCTTCACAAGATGCGCGATGTCGGTGGCGATATCGCGGAAGAACTTCAGGCCCTTTTCCGTCTTGAGGTTGAACAGGGGGCGAGTGTGCAGCTCACCCGCGCCGGCGTGGGCGTAATAGACCGTGCTGATGCCGTATTTCGATTGGAGCAGCGCGTCGAAATCCGCGATATACGCGGGCAGATCCTCCACGGCGACTGCGGTGTCCTCGACAACTTCACGGGGCTTGTCCACGCCGTCGACGTTGTTCATGAGGCCCTGTCCGGCCCGTCGCAGATCCCAGACCCGGTTCACATCGTCGCCCCAGACGCGGGGAAAGGCCTGGCCGAGTCCCGCTTTGCGACATTGGGCTTCGATCGCCGAGAACCCGGCCTCGATCAGCGCCGGGTCCTCGTGACGGATCTCAATGACGAGCACGGCGCCGGGATCGCCGTGCACGAAGAAGCGGTTCCGGGCTTGCTCCAGATTCGCCCGGGTGCATTCGAGGATGTGACGGTCGATGAGCTCGCATCCGAAGGGCCGGTGGGCCATGGCGATCTGGGTGGCCTTGAGCGCATCCTGGACGCTGGCAAAGTGCGCGCACAGCAAGCCGCCCGGGGGCGGCAGGGGTTCACAGTTGAGCTCAAACTCGGTTCCAAAGAAGAGGGTGCCCTCCGACCCGCAGATCAGGCGGCACAAATTGAAAGGCCTATCGGATGCGGCATCGAACACTTGGGCATCCATCAGCATGTCGAGTGCGTAACCGGTGTTGCGGCGCGTGACGGCTGGTTTGGGAAAATTGTCGCGGATGAGGCTGCGGTTGTCGGGATCCGAGAGGAGATCGCGTACGAAACGATGGATGCGGGTCTCGAGTGAATCGGGCGCGGCGCATTTTGCGGCGAATTCGTCCTCGGTAAGCGGGGAGAATGTGACCTGTGAGCCGTCGGCGAGGAAGCCGCGGGCGGAAACGACATGGTCGCGGGTGCTTCCGTAGACGATGGAATTCGCGCCGCAGGAATTGTTGCCGACCATGCCGCCGATCATGGCCCGGTTCGCCGTGGACGTCTCGGGTGCGAAGAAGAGGCCGTGGGGTTTGAGCGCGAGGTTGAGTTCGTTGCGAACGACGCCGGGCTGAACTCGCACGCGGCGGCGGGTGGCATCAATCTCGACAATGGCGTTCAGGTGTCGCCCGATATCGACGACAATCCCGGAGCCGACGACCTGTCCCGCGAGGGAGGTGCCGGCCGCGCGGGGGATGAGTGCGGTATCGTGGCGGTTGGCAAACAACACCAATTCGCGAATGTCCTGCTCGCTTTCGGGAAGAGCCACCGCGAGCGGCATTTCCTGATACTCCGATGCATCGGTCGCATAGAGCGTCCGCATCATTGCGTCGAACAGCAACTGCCCCTGCAGGCGGTCCTGCAGCCGCTGCAAATCTGAAGTGGAGGCACGCATGCCTCAGGGTTGGGGCGGCCGGTCAAGCTTGGGGGCGACCGGGCTCCGGAAACTGCGGGTATGGGTTTCGTGCATGATCCTACTTCTGCACACCATGCACCGTATCGGCGGGTTTGTAAACCTGCGCGAGCACGCTTTCCCGCCAGCCGCGGGCGTCATCCTTGACCTGTTCAAAGCTCCGGGGTTCGGCGATCTTCTCGATCATGACGGGAAGCCACTTGTTGCCGAAACGCACATGCTGGGTCTCGTCGGAGATGTCGTAGCTCCACGCCATGGCACTGACGCTGTCGCCGTTCTCGAGGGAATCCTTCAAGCCGCGGTGCTTGCCGGGAAACGCGTCGGCTTCCTGGGTCGTCAGCGCTGCGTAGCGATCATGGGGTGCGAGCGTCTGCCGCATGGTGTACGCCTTGCTGGAGAGACCCGCGTCCGCAGCGCTGGAACCGAGTTCGCCCAGCTTCTTTTCACCGAACATGGAGTGACGCGCTTCGTCCCACATGTGCCGGCTGAGGTCGAAATAGAAGTCCCACGGCATGTCGGGCGCGTCGAAGAGCAGGGCGGCGCAGGAATCGGTGGCCTGCACCTCCTGGAGGAAATTGACCGCGTGATACCGTTCGCGATGGCTGTAGGTATTTTCCTTCGGCATGGGATCCGGACCGAATTCGAGCAGGCGAAAGCCGAGCGGAAGCGTGCCAGTGGCCAGCGGCAGGCGGCCAATGTGGCGTCCCGTGCAGACCTGCGGGGCGGATCGGGTTGAATGATGCTGCAGGATGTCCGGCAGGGCGGTGATCAGATCCAAAACCGCCTGCTGGTAGGTGGCGGTGGGCTTTTCGCCGGTCCTCAGCGCGACGAGCGCCAAGGCCGCTTCAGCCCATTGGCTCAGGGCTTTCAGGTCCTCGCGATCGGCCTCGAGGAGCGGAGCGCTCGGCAGATCGTAGACGTTGTCGTTGCGCTTGAGATATCCGTCTATCGCGGCCACGAGCGCGGCTGGCACGGCGATCATGCTTGCCTGCAACATGTCGGCGGTGTTCGGCGCCGCCGCAAGCTGATCCAGGAGTTCGCGGCCGGCAACGGCATTGCTCAGGTGCATGTCGGCAAAGGACAGGCCAAGTTCCCGGCCGCGTCCACGCAGATC
>CAZOXB010000264.1:4001-5137 GCA_964583635.1 uncultured Opitutaceae bacterium
TGCACGCGGCGCATCGAGCGGAAGACGAAGAGAGGAACTTCCTTGCGGTGTTCCCAGACCGCGAGGCCGGGAATGAAGCCGGCGTGAACGCGCGCGAGTTCCGTCTGAAAATCCGCGAGGTTTTTAAGGAAAAGGCCGCGCGTGCGCGGGCTGACTTCTTTTGCGAGTGCGTCGGGGTTCATGTTGTTTTCGATTCAGGGAGTGCCAGGACCTCATTTCGCGGTATATCCACCGTCGATGGGAATATTCGCTCCGGTGATGTAGCTTGAAGCACCGCTGAGCAGGAAGACGACGGCGCCGCCGATCTCCTCCGCATTGGCCATGCGTCCAAGCATGGTCTGCGGGGCGTAGCGCTCCAGGAAGGCTGGCGGCTGCGGCTTGCCGGGGTTGTAGATGCCGCCGGGTGAGACGACATTGACGCGCACGCCTGAGGATCCGTAGTGCGAGGCAAGATAGCGCGTGAGATTGGTCATGCCTCCCTTGTGGAAGAAGTAATCGGGCGCTGGATACGCGGATGGGCCTTCGTAAAGATGGGGATTCATCCCGATCACACCCATCTGCGATGAAATGTTCACGATGCTCCCGCACTTCCGGGCAGCCATGGCGTCGCCGAACATGCGCACCGTCGCGAAGAACCCGGTGGCGTTGGTCGCCATGGAGTCGACCCAGCCGGCAAGGTCGCCGTGAAAGCCCTTCATGGGGCGGCTGACGGCGTTGAAGACGATGCCGTCGATTCGCCCGTGGGCCTCCAGGACCCGATCTCGCAGGGATTGAAGTGAAGACTCCGATGTGATGTCGACCTCTTCGACCTGCACCTTGTGATGGCTGGCCTTCTCCGCCGCCGCCAGCGATTCGAGCGAAGCGCGGTTGCGCGATGCCACCACGGTCGTGGCACCTGCCGCGGCGATCGCTGACACCAAGGCACGGCCGAGGAGACCGGTGCCGCCGAATTGGATGACGGTGTTGCCCGACAGGGAGAAGGGATTCGTCTCAGGCATATGGGGTGGTGGCGCTCTTCAGCGTCGCCGGCAGCGCCTCGATCTGGTCCTGCAGCGATTTCAGGCGGTCTTTAACCCCCAGGGCAAGGGTCACCACATCGGCACCGATGCCGATCAGCCGGTAGCCTTCGCCGACGA
>CAZOXB010000265.1:0-5102 GCA_964583635.1 uncultured Opitutaceae bacterium
GATGATGCCAGAAGCGAAAACCGCGAAACCGCCGGCGTAAAGGGTGCTTTCGTTGAACCTGGCCAGAAGGGCGAGCCGGGAGCGAAGCCAGGGAAACCCCACGTTCAGGCCGAGCGCTGCGGCGGCGAAAGGACCGCGGCAAGGCGGTGTTTCAGATCCTCCGCATCGTAGTCCGACTGGGCCTTGACCGTCAGGAAAGGGAGCCCGTTGCGCACAAAGGTGTTCTCCACAAAATGTTCGCGCACCTGCTTGCGCTCCGCACGGACGGAATCGTCGCGGAAGGCGATGCCCGCCAAGGGCGAAAAATCGTCGGCCCGTACGAGCAGAAAGTCGATGCTTTGCCCGCGCATCCGCTGGGAAGCCTCCTGGCGCCGCGTCGCATCCAAATCCCTCTTGGGAGTGAAAACATCCGCCAGGCGGACTTTCACCAGCACCCCCACGCCACGCGGCACCAGGGAGGCCAGAACACCCAGGAATTGACGCTCCGCCGGTGACAGGACGGATCGCAACGCCTCGTAATCCGCGGAGCTGCCCGCACTCTCGCTCTCCGGCGACGCACGCACCTTCATCATCGCGAGGAGGAAAGTCGCGGCACCGACAATAAGGATGACCAGAATGAGATACTTCATGCGCGCTCGCCATCCTTGTGCCGGTTGATCGGCCCAAGGGCGAGTCCGGTGATCGGGAATCATTTCGACCGGCCTTTCAACCCGTCTCGTTGAGCAGCAGAGGCAGCCGCCGTTGCAATGCCAGCATCCGCGAGCGGCGGGCAGCCAGGTGTCGTTTGCGCAATTCGATCTGCGACTTCAACACATCATAACAGGGTCGCGCCGTGCGGCCGTCGGGAAGAATCCGGACGACCCCGAGTTCCAGCGCCCGTCGGAAGAGCATTTCCCGGGTCTGCACGCCCAGCTTGCGCATCAGCCGCTTGCGATGGGCATGAACACTCGCCGGTTCCAGTCCAAGCCGCTCGCCCGCACTCTTGTCATCGGAACCGTCGCCAATCACGGACAGAACCATGCGCTCCGTCACCGTCAGCTGCGTATACAGGGTGTGGTGTCCACCCTCGCAGCCCATGAGCAGTTCGTGGAACGAAGGGCTCAAGTACCGGCGTCCCTGCGAGACATGGGCTATGGCCAGCGCAAAACGTTCGGGTGCATCCCGCGCGGGATCAAAGACAGACACCTGCCGGAACTGCCGGAGCAGCCCCAGCGTCTGGGCGTCCTTGCGCAACGTCACCAGCAGCAATCCACGCACGTCCGGAGATTGGGCGATCGTCAGGATCAGGGGCAGGCCGTCACCATCGTCGAAACTGAGCCCCGCAATGACCAAGTCATAGCGACGCTCGACCAAATGACGCCGGGCCGCTTCCGAAGTGCCGACGGATTCAATCCGCGCTTTTGGGAAAAACTCGAGAACCGCATCCGCCAGAAACCGGGCGTAAAGGCAGTCCCACTTGATGATCAAGGCATGCTCCATGGCGTCGGATCTGAATAACGCCATCCATCTGCGTAATGCCAGTGTTTTTCATTGCTATACGCGCCTGCGATGCCCCAAATCAGGGCACCGACGTAAAATCCGCGATCCGACGGAATCCCCGGACGGCGGGCGATGCCAAGGACGGCTCAGAACAAGGCGTTCGCCACCACGCCGACAGCACTGATCGGGCCTTGGTCGGCCAGTCCATCGACCGCGCGGTCGACCTTGCGCATGACGCCTTGGGCTTCCTTGAACAGACTGTCGTCGTTGATGAGTTTGCCCAAGGTGCCTTCGCCGGTCGTCAGTTTTTCCGAGAGGATGCGCAGGTTGCTGGAGACGATCTTGATGTTCTTGCCCGCTTCTTCGTCGTAGATGAGTGTGCCGAGGGTCCCCTTGCCGCTCTTCACCTGGTCGATGATCGATTGGGTGTTGGTCATGAATGCCTTGGCGTTGTCGGCGGCACCGCGAATATCGCCGAGTGTGGCCACCAGGGAATCGTAGGCGGCATGGTCGTTGATGAGCTTCCCAAGGGTGCCCTGGCCGCTGTTCACCTTCCCGGTGATTTCCTGGAGATTGGTCGTGATCTGGCCGACGCGTACACTGTTTTCGTCGATAAGCTTGTCGAGCTTGCCGAGGAGTCCCGGAGCCCCGTTCTGGCCGCCGCTGAGGGCACCGGTGAACTGACTGAGGGCATCATCGATCTTTTTGCCGATGTCACCGAGCTGTGACACGATCGTGTTGAGATCGGGCGTGTCCATCGTGCGGATTTCGTTGTCGGGCTGCAGGTAGCCGCTCCCGTCGGTGCCGAGGTCGAGCGAAACATAATTCGCACCGAGCAATCCCGCCATGCCAATGGTGGCGGAGGAATCCTGCGCAACCTTCACCGCGGGATTGATCAGAAACACCGCCTCCGCGCGGCGGCCTGCCAGGCGCACCTCGGAAACGGATCCCACCTTGACGCCGGCCATGCGGACTTCGTCGCCGGTCTTGAGCTCCTTGAGATTGGTGAAGTGGGCGATCAGGCGATAGCCGCGATCCCGACGCACCTGACCGGTGGTCAACGCCTCGAAGGTGACCCAGATGAGGGCGACTCCCAGAATGAAAAACAGGCCCACGCGGGCCGACATTTGTGCGTTACTCATGGTGAACGGTCTCCAGTTGTTTGAAACGGGGATTCTCGATGTCGATCTGAGGATTGAGAAATTCGCGGATGATCCTGTCGGGGGAGGCCTGCAGCACGCCGGGTGCCTCCACCGCCCGCAGCCTGCCCTGGTGAATGACCGCGATGCGGTCCGAGATCGTCAGCGCGAGGGCGCGATCGTGGGAGACCACGATGGTCGTCACCGTGATCTGCTCCTTCAGGGTGGCGATGATCTCGGCGATCGTCGCGCTCATGAGCGGATCGAGTTCGCTGGTGGGTTCGTCGTAGAGGATCAGCTGCGGCTCCATGACCAGGGCACGCGCGATCGCCACGCGCTTTTTCATGCCACCCGAAAGCTCCGACGGGAACTTGTTCACCGCATTCTCGATGGAGAGGATCTGCAGCGCCCGCATGACGCGATCCCTGATCTCGGGCTTGGGACAAATCCGGTGCTCCAGCGGATAGAGCGCGAGGTTGTCATACACGCTCAGGGAGTTGAACAAGGCGCCGCTCTGGAAGACCAGGGCGACGGCGAAACGGTCGCGTGTCTCCGGCAGCCGGGGATCCAGCCCGTTGATCTTCACGGCACCCGACGTCGGCGATTCCAAGCCCGCGATGTGACGCAGCAACACGCTCTTGCCCGAGCCGCTGGGGCCCATGATGGTGAAGATTTCACCCGGCCTCACCTCAAACGACACATCGATGAGCACCTGCTGGCTGCCATAGTTCTTGCAGAGCTGCTCGATATCCGCCCGCACGGCATTGCGGTCGTCGCGGACGAGGACCGGCCGGCGCGGCCGCCGGACATTGCCGGTGCCGCGCGGGGACGAAGGTGACGATGAAGACGAGGGCGTGCTCATGACAGGGCCTTGGTGATGAAGTAGTCCAGCGTCAGGATGGCGATCAACGAAAACACCACGGACTTGGTGACCGCGAATCCGATTTCGCGCGGACCACCCCGCGTGCGCAGCCCGGTGCTGCAGGCAATCAGCATGACCACGAAGCCGAAGATTTCGGCCTTGATCAGGCCGTCGGTGACGTCGCCCATGGACAAATACTGTTTCAAGCTCTGGAAATACATCTCCGGCTGGACACCGATCGACTGCACCTGGGCGCAGACGATGGCCCCGCCAAACCAGCCGATGACGTTTCCGGTCATGGTGAGCACCGGCATGGCCAGGAGCACCGCGATCAGCCGCGGCAGAACCAGCAGCCGGGCGGGGGGGATGTTCATGGTGACCAGCGCATCGACCTCCCCCGACACCTTCATCGAGGCAAGTTCGGCCGTCACCGCCGAGCCGACGCGGCCGGCGAGCAGGATGGCGACCATCACGGGTCCCAGCTCGCGTGCCAGCGATTCGCCCACCAGCGTGCCGATCAGTTGCTTGGCCCCGAAGTCCCGCAGCGTGATTCCCGCCTGCAATGCCAGCACCGCTCCGATGAAGAAACAGAGGATCGTGACGATCGGCAGCGTCGTGTAACCGATGAGATAGCCCTGCTCTGCGACGCGCTTGAGGATGCGCGGGGCAGCGGGCAGCGAGACAAAGGCTTTCCCCGCGAGGAGAATTGCGCTGCCCAGGCCTTCGAGAAGGGCGGTGATGCGTTTCATGGAGTCGAAGGGGACGGTGATGCCGGTGTCGGTTGCGTGTCTGCCTTGAATTCGCCAAGAAACGGCCGCCATCCCCGGCCGGCTTCACGCTTGAATCCGAACAGGCCGCACAGCAGGGCGATGCGCCGGGTTTCCGCCGTCTTGCGGTCGCTGAACAGGGGCCCGAGGTGAAATTCGTGCGCGCCGTCAGCCGGTTCGCGGCGGAAGGTGATGCCGTCCCACAGGAACGAATGGCGCACCCCGCCGTCCGGGCGGTGATCATAGCGGTACAGTGCGAACAGCGGCGACCAAGTGACCCGCGCCGGCTCATTCTGCGGGAAAAAAACCTCGAAGGGGCTCAGCATCTGCATCTGCCGGCGCCCCGCTCCGTTGTCCCAAAGCGAAAGCAGCGGCCAGACGTGGACCTTGCGCGCCGGTGCGGCGGCAGGATTGGCAATGCTCCGCTGCTCGGTGGCGTTGTAGAGGAAATAGAAAAACTGTGTCTTCGTCTGATTCACGGCACCCTCGCGATTCGTCAAGCGGCGCCACAATGGCCAGAGAACCCACTGCTTGTCATCTCCCTTGATCATCGAATGGGAGTAAAATGGCGCCCAGCGGTTCACGTGACGGTCATCGCCGCGCCCCTGCACGAACAGCGGCCAGAAATAATGGCGGGCATGATAGCGATACGGCTGGGTGCGGTCGACGTATCCGAAAAACGGCCAGGCCCAGGTTTCGCTCAGGTACCCTTCGCTGCGATCGCGTGCGTAGAACGGCAGGATTCCGAGTTTTTCGTCCGGCTGATCCTTCTCCAGTTGATTCAAATTCCGGTAGAAAAACGGCCACAGGAAAAATCTCTCGTGGTAGCTGCCTGGCTTCTGCCGCTCGCCGTAC
>CAZOXB010000266.1:0-5080 GCA_964583635.1 uncultured Opitutaceae bacterium
ATGGGTGGCGTCGTCCCGGGCGATCATCCCGGTGTACGCGTTGCCTTCCTTGGTGGTGACGTCGAAGGCGATGTAGGCTGGCGCGACGTCACGGTTTGGGTCGAGGATGGCCGTGAGCAGGCCGTCCCTCCCGCGATTCTTCACGGTCACCAAGTCCGGCCCGAGTTCCATCCCTTCGCCCGCCGCCCGGTGGCAGACGGCGCAGCGTCCCTCATAGATTGTCTTGCCACGTCCGGCATCTCCAGCGTCCGCCACCGCTTCGCGAAATTTTTCAAGCACTTCCTGGCGCGAGGGTGGAATCACGGCGGCGAGTGCGGCACGGGCGCGCGTGACCACCTCCGTCGACGGACGATGGAGGAGGGATTGCACTTGGGACGCGCTCAAATCCGTGGGTCGCACCGTTCCAGCTTCAATTGCCTGAAGGAGTGGCGCAACGCGGTCATCCCGTGAAATCAGCACGCCGATGGCCGCCTCGCGCAGCCGGGCGGACAACGCGGGCCAGGCACGTAGTATGGCGTCGGATACGTCGCTTTCCCCGGAGAAGGTTCCCAGCGCGGCGAGGGCGGCCGATTGCACGGATTCGTCAGAGCGGGTTGCCAGTGCGGATGCCAGAGGTGAACGCGCCTGCCCAAAGGGAGCCACGGTCAGCAGGTCGATCGCCGCGGCGCGATCTTCCCGTGCTGCGTGTGAATTGACCGCCACCGAGGCTGCCTGTGCGAAGACTTTTTCCATCCGCTTCCCTGTATCCAAAGCATCGATCGAAGTCCCCGCGCGTTTGAGGCCGTCCCCCAGTGCCCGCAGCCACAGCACGGGAATGCCGGGCCGGGAGATGAGCGCGAGCAAGTCGGTTCGTTCAGCCGCCGATCCGGATGCCGCCCGCAGCTCGATCAGTTTGGCGATCAATGGTGCGACTTGTCTTGCCCGGGTGAGGTCGCGGGTCATGGCCGGGAAGAGCACCGTGGAGATGACCTCGGCCGGTCCGCTGACAAGTGCCGCGGCCATCCAAGGATCGGCCGCGTCGCGCCACGCGAGATCCTCATAGGCCGTTGCCAGCGGTCTCTTCACGCCCTCGATCAATCCCGGGGTGTGCAGCAACGTCTGCACGGAGAACGCCAGTTGGAATCTCACCCGTGCATTTTCATCGTGGGACAGGGCCGCCATCTGTTGCGCGCGGGAGGGAGTCAACGGCAGTGCCTTGCGCATCTCTTCGCTGAGAAGAATGCCACGTTCCCGGACCACCGCATCGCGTGCGGAAAGGGCGGCCGCCAGTGTCGGCTCATCGAGTCCCTGCAGACCCTGCAAGGCGCTCAGGGCATGCAATTGCGCAAGCGCTGTCGATCCGGACGCGACCACGGCACGGAGGGCAGGGATCACCGTCTTGTCCTGACGCTCGTAGAGCAGCCGGGTGGCCGTGTCGCGATGCCAGCCGTTGGGATGCCCCAGCGTTGCGACCAGTTCGGCTGACGATGCACGGCCGAGGGCGACGGACGACCGGCGGTGCCAAGAGGGATTGTCGGGGACAAGGCGGTAGATGCGGCCCCTCCGGTTCCCCTCGTTGAGATCAAGGTGCTTCTTGATTTCCTCGGGGATGCTCCAGGGGTGCTCGATGACCTCCCGGTACATGTCACAGACATGGAGGGTTCCGTCGGGGGCGTTGGCAAAATTCACCACACGCACCCACGTGTCGGTGCTCGCGGCAAATTCACGGTTGTGTTCATCCTCCGGGCGCCGACCGACCAGACTGACGCCGTTCACGAAGAGTTTTTTCCGGTGGATCAACTGGCCGCCGGCATCGCCGGTGAAGGTGTTATCCAGGAAATCGGCCCCATAAGCGTCGCCGCGATAAACGGTGGTGCCCGTTGCTCCGGTGAAATAGCCGCTGACCCGGCCGCCACCTTCGACCGCGCCCTTGACCACGCCGCTGATTCGCCAGCGGGTGCGGATGATACGCCACGGTTCGTCGGGACTGATCCGGAACACCTCTGCGGCGCCACCGTCGGCGGCGATGCTCTGCCGCGGCGATGGAGGGGAGAACCATGGATTGAGCCCCGCATATCGGCCGTCGTAGACCCAGAACTGAAGGTGGTCGGAGTTGGAGCAGCCGAACTTGCGGCCGAAATCATCGAAGCTCATGCCATATTGCGCGCCGCCGGCCTCAAATCCGAACTCATAGGTCACGGGGTCAAACCAGAAGTCGCGCGCCGCCAGTTCCTCCGCAGGAAGATCGGGCCGCTTGGGACTCGATATCCTGCCGCGATTGCCACCGCCGGTCTGCACATGGACCCGGTTGTCCTGTCCCCATTTCGGGTTGTTCAGGAGCGTCTGCACGTTGAGTCGCGCCAGTCCCGTGCCGAAGCCGGTGAAGGCCCTCTCCTTCACCTCAGCCCTGCCGTCGCCGTCGCGATCCTCGAACCGCCAGATGTCGGGCGTGGACGCGACGAAGAGCCCGCCGTTTGCCCAGATCAGACCGGTGGGCCAGGGGAGATTGTCGGCAAACACCACGCTGCGATCATAGATCCCGTCGCCGTCGGTGTCCTCCAGGCAGGAGATGCGGCCCAAGTGCGGCGAAACGTCGCGCATTTCGGAATAATCGATCATCTCGCAGACGAACATCCGGCCGTTTTCGTCGAACGACAGGGCAATGGGATCGCGCACCAGCGGCTCGCTCGCGGCGAGTTCGATGCGGAAGCCCGGCTTCACCCGCCAGGTGGCCACGGCGTTACGCGGCTCCACCGCTGGGTAGCGGGGTAGCTCGCGGGCTGTATCGACCGCCACGGTGGTCTTGGACTCGCCGTAGGCCTGCTGGTAAGAATTGCGGTGCTCGATTGGGGATTCCTGCGCGGTTAGCCCGAGGGTAAGCAGGGCGGACGCGAGCAGACATGAGGTGGAATGCATGGAATGGGAGCCGGCAGCTTGCCAGATAACTGATTGGTTACCAGCGTTTGTTTTTTGGCAAAATTCTTTGCGCTGGTTTCCCCGTGGGTATTGACCTAGGACGTTTTCAACGAGCAACGAATGATCCTGGAAATCCAGCCCGATCTGACCATGGACCGAACAAACTCTCGGGATGCAACAGGTTGCCGGAAGAATTACTCCTCATCCCAACCATGCCCATGACATCCTCCTCCCCGTCCGACGGTCTTACACGGCGTCAATTCCTGGCGGTCTCGGCCACGGCTGCGCTGTCCGGCACGCTCCGGATGTCCGCCGCCGAGCCTCCGGAGCCGATCATCGATATTCACCAGCACACCAACTACGGCGGCAGGCGCGACAGCGCCTTCCGGGCGATTTCACCCGCGCGCACGGACGAACAGCTCGTGGCCCACCAGCGGGCGATGGGAATCACGAAGACCATCCTGCTCCCCGCCGGGCGCGATGCGTTGCGGGAGTCGACGCATCAGGGTCGCAGCAACGGACTGGAGAGCACCTGCACCTCCAACGACGCCTGTGTCGCCCTGGCCCGGAGGTATCCGCAGGAATTTGTCTTTGGAGCCAACGAGGTCAGCGATCTGGACGATGCGCCGTCCGTCATCGAGAAGTACCTCCGGCTGGGGGCGGTGGTGATCGGGGAGCAGAAGTTCGGCGTGGAATGCGATGCACCCGCGATGCAGAAACTTTACCGGCTGGCCGAGTCCTATGATGTGCCCATCCTCATGCACTGGCAGGTGGGGAGCTACAACTACGGTTTCGAGCGTTTCCACACGATGCTGGCCAGATATCCGCGGGTGAATTTCATCGGCCATGCCCAGTCGTGGTGGGCGAATATCGACAAGGGCTACGTCGACGATCCCCACAAACTCTATCCGAAGGGACCGGTGACCCCGGGCGGCCTGACCGACCGCTACCTGCGCGACTATCCCAACATGTTTGCGGACCTTTCGGCTGGCTCGGGGGCGAATGCTTTCGGGCGGGATCCGGAGCATGCCAGGGCCTTCATCAAGCGTCATCAGGACAAGCTCCTGTTCGGCAGCGACTGCAGTGATTCCTTCGGACGGACGGCGGCGTGTTCGGGATCGGTCCAGATTGCGCAGGTGCGCGCCTTCTCCCCGAGCAAGGCAGTCGAACGCAAGCTGCTCTACGAAAACGCGCGCAGGCTGTTCCGGCTCTGACGGTGGAGAACAACTTAAAGGCATTCCATGGCGTACGAAAATCGGCGGCAGTGGTCTGATCTTCGAGTGAAACCGGATGGAAGAGGGCGGACCTCCCGCGCATCGATTCTTGAACGGATTTGAGCGGCGGAACGAATGGCGTGAATTTCTGGCGGACAAGAGGTCGGCACTGGAATCAAGGGCGCCTCCGATGACGGCGTGCTTTGCGACGATGCCCTTCGATTGGGGATGGGCGGGGCCGCAGGCCTTGATCCGGAAGCCGTAATGCTGGGCAAAGTCGAGGTACTGCGCGTTGTACACCGGCGCGGTGCCGGGAATCTGCGATTGCACCGCGGGATGTCTTTGCCCAACACGGCCCGGCCACGGGAGTGCAGCCGGCGCATCATCTGCGCGATGTCGGCATGTAACCCACTGCCGGCCAGTACGGAGACAAGTCCCAACAGCAGCGCAGATTCCATCTCCCAGCGGTCTTGTAACGCACCCTCTTCGTCCTGTTCCCTTTTCCCCTGCGACAAAGGAACTTGCGAAATCAAGGCGTCTTGTAACGCACCCTTGCGCCGTTTCCTCCTCCGCCAATAGCCTGGATGCGCCAGCCGCCACGCCCGCACACGCTCGAGGTGATGCTCCCCGCGGAAGCACCCCGCGTTCTCAGGTCGCTTCAGCCATCGCTGCTGCGTCTGCGCCTTGCGCGCCTTCCGGCATGGCTGCTAGCCGCAGACCCGCTGTCGCCTTCGATTGCGCACATCCGCCATGAAGAACTCCCCGCAGTGCTGGCACTTGCACGACCCCTTCGGATGCATCGCCAAACAGCCTCACCGCAATATCCACACTCCGCCATGCCACTTTGCGCCGTATCCAAATTCGCACCACAGACGAAGAAAAAACCACTCACCCAAGAAGATCTCTTCGTTCCCTTAACGGAAGAATATCGACCAAAGGAATGTCGAACAACTACCCGCCACAAAACGTCG
>CAZOXB010000267.1:0-5075 GCA_964583635.1 uncultured Opitutaceae bacterium
AGCGTGGAGTCCCTGCTGCCGTCGTCGATGACGATCACCTCCGCGTCGACATTCAGCGCGCGGATTGCCTGCTGCAACTCGGTGAGCAGCGGAGGAATGTTCTCCGCCTCGTTGAAAAACGGAATGACCACGCTGAGCTGGGGCGAGAATGTCTCGTTTGGGGAATGGGGAAATGCGCTCATCGGGTGCAATCCGTGCGGAATCCGGGGTGAGGAGGGTGTGGGAACGATCCGGTCGGTCGTTGGCCACGGATACAGGAAAGAGGAAAGGCTTGTGAGGGGGTTCGCAAGCCTGACGGGGGTTTTCTGGCCGCCCGAGGCCGGGCACCTGCCTCACCCGAGGGAAAGGTCTGGGAGAATCGCTGGAGCGTGGAGGAGATCGATCACCAGGTACCCCGCAATGAGCAGGGCGCTGGTGCGATTTCCGAGCCGCAATAACGTCAGCAGCAGGATCGCCGGCGGGACTCTCCGGGTCGGCGGTTCCCCCCCGCGGATCATTCCCCGGGCGGTGTAACGGACCCGGATGACGGTGGCGTTTGTCTGCCCTGAAGTTCGTGGGCGAGCTCGGTCACGTCCTTGTGCATGGCGGCATCTTCCGGGCGCTTGGGAACGCTGGTGTTGGCCGCGTTGACTGTCGCCACGGCGATGGCGGCCGCTGCCGGGATGACATGCTTCAGGGGTGAATGGCCGGATTCCTGATGGGCCAGCGCTGCCTTCCGGGCAGCTTCGACCGAGTCCTTGTGATCTGCTCGCGCGCCTTCGTCGAGGACCGACTGCGGGACGGCCTTCATGCCCCAGATGAACCCCGTCCACGACAGAAGCTTCAGCCCGTAATAGGTGATGTCGAGTTCCCACCAGTAGAAGCCATTGCGGGTGCTCGACTGGTAGCGGTGGTGATTGTTGTGCCAGCCTTCGCCGAGAGTGATCAGGGAGAGGATGAAGCTGTTTCGGGAGTCATCATCGGTCTTGTAGCGGCGGCGTCCCATGAGATGCGCCATCGAGTTGATGCAGGCGGTGCCATGGAACAGCGCGGTCGTGCTGATGAAAAAGGCCCAGACGAGCATTTGCAGGCCGTTGGTCCCGAGCTGTGGCGCATGGCGTTCCAACAACGCGCCCGAGCCGTAGATTGCCGTCGCAAAGAGGATGGGCACGATCAGGTCGAATCGATTGAGGAACACCAGCTCCCGGAATTTCGCCAGATCCTTGATCTTCGAGTAATCGGTGGGGAAATTGCTGCGGCTGGTGATCCAGCCGATATGTGACCACCAAAATCCGTGCACATGCGGTGAGTGAACATCGTCAGGCCCGTCCGAATGCTGGTGGTGGTGACGGTGATGATAGGCCCACCAGAGGGAGCCGCGCTGTACGGTGGTGGCCGCGAAGACCGCCAGCAGGAACTGGCCGAAGCGGGAGGTGCTATAGGTCTTGTGCGAAAAATAGCGATGGTGCACGCCGGTGACCGCAAACATGCGCACGAAATAGAGGGCGACGGCGGTCCAGATGGCCACCGGACTGGCGCCGACCCAAATGACGCCGAGGCAGCCCAGATGCAGGGCGACAAACGGCATGACGCGGGTCCAATCGACCTTGTCGGGCTGATTGCGGACCGCCTCCGCTCCCTCCGGGCAGTAGTCCGAATCAAACCATTGAATCAACGGCGTGATCCAACGGGATAACGAGGATGGACGGGCGGATGGGTTCGGATCGACTGGCTCGGACATGGTCAGCGTCGAACATCGGTTCGAACTCTGGCAATGCAAGCGGCGTTTTAGGGTATTTGGCTACAATGGCCCGCGAAAATTCCACGATCATCGCATACGTGAGTCGTTAGGCTCCTATTTTACCCGAAGAACATAGACAATGCCGCTTTCGACGCCGATGGCGAGGGAGGTGTCATCCGGTGACCAGGCGATCCTGGTGGCGCGGGAAGGCAGCTTGATTGTCGCCCGCAGTGGCTTGCCGCGTTCGGGGCTCCACAGGCGGACCATTCCGTCCTGACTCCCGCTGGCGAGGAGGCCGTGGGAATTCTGGAACGCGAGCGCACTGAGCCTGGCTTCGTGCGGCAGCATGACGGGCTCGCGACCCTCGGGTCCGTTGCCCTCGCAATCCCACACGCAGGCCTCGTTGCCGCCGCTCGTGGCCAGCCACCTGCCCGTGTGATCGAAACAGACATCCTCAACCTTGGTTTGGTATCCGCTCATGTGGAACTCGAAGCCCGATTCGGGAATCCACAGGTGGACGCTCGGATCCTGATTGCCCGAAACCAGCCACTTCCCGTCCTGGGACCAGGTCAGCTTGTGAATGCTGTTGGCATAGCCGAATTCCTTGAACGACACCAATCCGTCAGCGTCCCACAAACAGACGCCTCCAAAGTACGCGACGGCGAGCAGATGGCCCGCAGGGTCCCAGGCGAGGGAGGAAACGGTCTTGGGTGCGGGAGGAAACGAGTGATGGATGCTGCCGTCGGCATTCAACAATTTCAACTGTCGTCCGGCTGCCGCCGCCAGCAGGGGAGGGCGATCCGGGGACGTCCTGCCCTTTGGGCGCCACGCGAGATGCTCGACCCAGGCGCGTTCAAAGGCCACGCTGAGAGTCGCCTGCCGGGTGATGATGTCCCAGCCCTTCACCCGTCCATCCTGTCCCCCGGACGCCAGCCCGGCAGGTCCCCAGGCGAGCACGTTGGTCCCTCCCTCGTGACCGGGCAGGGAGGCCTGGTTGGAACCGTCGGCGCCGGCAAACACCACGACCGGCCCCGCAGCGGACGCGATCGCCAGGAACTCGTCGGACGGCGACCACGCCATGTCGATCACATAGTCGTCCAACGCTGCCGCCCACTGTTTGACCAGCTCCATATTGCCCCACGAAAAGATACGCGGGCCAAGGCGTCAAAGCCCGTTGATGCAAGAATGCGGGACGGGCCCGAGCAAATCGTCCGGCCTTGCATACACACGAAAGCTGGACAGGATGTGTAGATCATGAAGAGGACCAACATTCTGCTCGATGAAAAACTCGTGCGCGAAGGCATGCGGACGACGGGTATAAAAACCCGGCGCGCGCTGGTTGATCATGCCCTGCGCGAACTCGTGCGCAGGGAAAGGCAGACGGATTTGCTCTCGTTAAAAGGCAGGGTGCAGTGGGAGGGGAATATTGACGCGATGCGCCGCACGCGCACGGCATGAGGGTTCTGGTTGATACCACGGTCTGGATCGATTTTTTCCGTGGAGTCGATTCGCCCAAGGGCAGAATTTTGGAACAGTGCATTCAAAATCGTGAAGATTTGTGCTGCTGTGGATTTGTTCTGACGGAAGTCCTGCAGGGGATTCGTGACGAAAAGGAGCTGCGTTACACCAAGCGGCTTTTTGAAGGGCTGGTTTATCTCTCTGATGATCGCTCCACATTCGAGCTGGCTGCGACCCTCTATAGGGAGCTGCGCGGAAAAGGGGTTACCATCCGCAATTCGATCGATTGTCTGATTGCGGCAGTTGTCATGCAACATGGAGTCGCCCTTCTTGAGAACGACCGGGACTTTCCGCACATCGATGAGCACTTTCCGCTCAATCGATTGCAGGGATGATGTTCTATCCGACGGTGCGCAACTGGACGCTGTCGACCAGATTGTTGGAGGACAGGATGTCGGTCGCGATGACCAGCTTGCTGCCCGGCTGGATGCGGCCTTCACGCTGCAAAAAGCCAATCGCGCGGGAGATGGTCAGGTCAGGGTCCGAATCCAGCGGGAGAAGAAAGGGTTCCACTCCGCGCAGGATCCTCAGGTGTCTCAAGGTCTGCAGCGAGGGGGTGAATGCGAAAATGGGGGCAAACCTCGGGCGCATGGCCGAGAGGCCGGAGGCCATGAAGCCGCGCCGGGTGAAGGTCAGGAGGGCGCTGCCTTCGATCTCGTTGGCGAGGTGCACCGCGGATTGCAGGAGCTTGACCTTGTCGCCCTGCATGTGGGCGGGCTCCTCGAATGGCGGGGCATGCTGGTTTTCAATGCGGATGGAGATGCGCTTGAGCACCTCCACGCATTCCGCGGGGAATTTCCCGACGGTGGTTTCACCCGAGAGCATCACGCAATCCGTGCGTTCGAAAACGGCGTTGGCGACATCCGTGATCTCGGCGCGGGTGGGAACCGGCGCGGAGATCATCGATTCCAGCATGTGCGTGGCGATGATGACCGGGCGGCCGTGATGGAGGCAGGCCTCGACGGCGCGGCGCTGGATGATCGGCAGTTCCTCGAGCGGACACTCGATGCCCAGGTCGCCGCGTGCAATCATGAGCGCATCGCTGGCGCGGACAATCGTGTCGAGGTTGGCCACCGCGGACTGGTCCTCGATCTTGGAGATGATCCGGGCCGGCGAATTCCGGGTGAGCAGAAACTCCCGCAGCGTTTCCACATCCTTCGCCTCCCGGACAAAGGAAAGCGCGACAAAGTCGATGCCCTCCTCGAGCCCCATCAGCGTGTCGTTGCGATCCTTCTCGGTGAACGCGGGAAGGTTGACGGTCACGCCGGGGAGGTTGATGTGCCTCCGGGATTTCAGTTCGCCCGGCACCAGCACGCGGCAGCGGATGTGCGCGGCATTTTTTTCAAGGACCTCCAGACGGATGAGGCCATTGTCGACCAGCACGGTGTCGCCGACACTCACATCGTTGACCAGGTCCTTGTAGTTGACGTCCACCGAGCGAACCTCCTCGGCATTGTCTCCGACCGCCGCCGCCCCGCCCGGCTTGATGGTGAAATCGAACACCTCCCCGGCCTTCAATTCGATTGGATGGGCCAGGTCGCCCGTGCGAATTTCGGGACCCTTGATGTCCATCATGATGGCGACCTCGCGCTCGACCCGCTGGGACACCGCCCGGATGCGGCGGATGGTCGCACGCGTCCACTCATGGGTGGCGTGGGCCATGTTCAGGCGCACGATGTCGGCACCGGAGCGGATGAGTGTTTCCAGCATCGCCTCGCTTTCGGTGGCGGGTCCGAGTGTGACGACAATCTTGGTACGGCGGAAATCGGCAAAGGGCCGCGATGAACTCATGGCGCGGTGGGGTCTACGCGAATCCCCGACCGAGTGCAAGCGGGGC
>CAZOXB010000268.1:0-5024 GCA_964583635.1 uncultured Opitutaceae bacterium
GCCAGATGTCCCGTCCAACCGGGACCGCTGTAGCAGATGTCGGCACCTCCAAGGTCGGCGATCATCCGGCCGTAAACGTTGATGTTCCGATTCGTCGGCCCGTTCACCTGCTTCAGAGGTTGGCGCAGCTTGGGATCGACCTGTGACCAGAAATATTTCTTGAAGGCGTGTCCGAAGCCGAATTCCCAGGTGTCGGGGGCGATGTCGCCCTTCTCGTTGGCATATTCGTCCATGTTGAACGTGTGCAGCCAGCGAAGGTTGATCCGGTGCAGGTTGATCATGGCGGCGAGCTGCGCGTAGCGTGGCCACGGATTCGGCATGATCATCACAAACGGCCGCTCCCGCTCCATCGCCGTCTTGATGCGGTGGAACATGTCATTCAGCCACGTGAAGCCGAACTCGGCGTCGGGAATCACCTGGATGCGATAGTCCTTGTTGCGATGCCGGGTGATGTCCTCCCGTTTGATCGCACGGACGCGGTCAAGCACCTTGCGGTCGCGGAAGGGAATGAACTCCGCGGGTTCGAAGCTAAACTGAGGGGATTTTTTCTTCATAAACAGAATGTCCGTTCACCCAGGTCCGGGCCGGGGTGAGATCTTCGTTCCACAATACGAGGTCGGCATCCGCACCTGCGGAGAGCCGGCCCTTGCGTTCGAGCCCGAGCAGGCGCGCCGGATTGAGCGTGCCCATCGCCCAGACCTGCTCGGGAGGCAGGCGGAGCCATTTGAGCAGATTGGCGATGCCCCGGTTCATGGTGAGCGCGCTGCCCGCGAGGAAATTCTTCTCGGAATGGCGGGCCGCGGTCTCCGGCGCGACGCGGATCTGATATCCCCACGGCGTGTCGTAGAGCCCCGGAGGAAGCCCCGCACCGACGTTGGAGTCGGTGATGAGGATGATGCCTTGCCAGCCCTTGGCGGCCAGGGCGGCACGGATCGCCGCGGGGTGAACGTGCACCCCATCGGCGATGAAGTCGACCGATGCACGTGAATCCGCGAGAATCGCTTCCACCGCTCCCACCGGCCTCACCCCGGGATCGGTTTCCGGCGGGGCATAAAAGACGTCGTAGAAATGCGTGGCGTGGTTGGCACCGGCGTCGAGCGCCGCCTCCGTCTGTTCGGCATTGGCGCGGGTGTGGGTGAGGAAGACGGGGATGTTCTTCTCGCGGAGGCGTCGAATGACCGGGACAACCTCGGGGGCGTCGGGACTGAGCGACATCGCCGCCAGGCGTCCGTTCGTGGCCTTGAGGATCCGTTCGAGCAAGGCGAGGTCCCCGGGAAGAGTCGGGCAGGCGGCTCCGCCCACGGCCATGAAGGGTCCTTCAATATGAAGGCCCGGAACATTGACCGACGTGATGGAGGCGAGGGCGGCGCAGGTTTCGGAAACCAGCTCGAACCAGGCGTCCGTGATCCGCGGAATCAACGTCGGCAGCACGGTGGTGACACCGAATTCGCCCAGCGAAAGTGCCGCATTCCGCACCCCCTCGAGTCCGTCCTCATAGAGGCTGTTCTTGATGCCGTGGGTGTGAATATCGATCAGGCCCGGCGTGAGCAGACGGTTGCGGGCGTCGACCACCGGCATGTCGGATGAGGCTGGCGTGCGGACCATACCCACCTCGGCGATACGACCTGCGCGCACCAGCAGGTCCCCCGGGAGAATGGCCTCTCCCGGCAGAACGAGGCGGGCATCACGAATCAACAGGTTGCTCATGATTGGACACTGTTCGAATCAGTCATGACTGGTGCCAAGGCAAGCGATGAAGGAGATAATAAGGTGTCAGGACGAGACCGACTCCGGTCTGATTCCGTGCATTCCGTGCACGCTGTGGACTCCTTCCGCTTGCTTTGCATTTCAAATCGGAGATCTCAAATGCGCGCCCAGCGTGCCTGAATCAGCTCTTCGCCAGCAGATCAAAGGCGGCGTCCACCGAAAGGCCGTCGTGCACCAGTCCCATGAGCGCGCGTGTGATGGCGGCGGGCTTGGCGTGCTGGATGATGTTGCGGCCATAGACGATGCCGGAGGCTCCCTGCGCCAGGAGTTCATGCGTGCGCTGGAGAATCTCGCGGTCACCGACCTTGCCACCGCCGCGCACCAGCACGGGGATGCCGCTGGCGGCCTCGATGACCTTGTGGTAGAGGGAGACATTGTCGGTGGGATCGGCCTTGATGACGTTTGCGCCCAGCTCCGCCGCCTGCCGGACGAGCGGGATGATCTTCTTTTCATCGCCGTCGACCATGTAGCCGCCTGCCTTTTCGTTCGCCTGGAAAACCAGCGGCTCGACCATCATGGGCATGCCGTAGCGTTCGCAGGCCGGTTTCAGCCGGAGGATGTTCTCGACGCATTGCTCACCGACTTCCGGCTCGTTGGGAATCTGGAAGAGGTTCACGCACATGCAGGCGGCGTCGAGCCGCAGGGCCTGCTCCACGGGCGTCTCAATCGTGCGGCTGTAGAGCTTGCGGGGAAGCTGCTTGCCGTAGACGTTGGCCACGTCGATGCGCAGCACCAGCGAAGGCTTGAAGCGCCCGGCAATCTTCTGGAGATGCCGCGCCTGGCCGACACTGAGCTGCACCGCATCCGGCGCCGCGCCCACGACCGTGGCGACCGCGTGATCGATGTTCTCGATGCCGGCAAGGAAGCCGTATTCGTTGAAAAAGCCGTGATCGATGGCCACGTCGAAACAGCGGCCGGATTTCGGATTGAAGAGACGGTTGAGTCGGTAGGCAGTCATGGAAATTTCGAAAGATAGGAGTTGGGCGGGGTTCAGGCGTAGCCGAGTTCCCGGGCGGTTTCGCCGATGGCCTCGTCGATGATGTCCAGGCCCTTGATCAGCGCGGCTTCATCCATGACGATGGGCGGACTCATGCGCAGGATGTGACCCGCCGGTATCCAGGCGAGACCCTTCCGGAAGGCCTTCTGGTAGACCAGCGTGCCCGCCTTGTCGAAGGGCTCCTTGGTGGACTTGTCCTTGACCAGTTCAATGCCCATGAGGCAGCCCTTGGCACGGACGTCACCGACGATCCTGTGCTGCTCCTTCATGCGCTGCATGCGCTTGAGCGCGACATTGCCGAGGTGGGTGGCGTGGCCGAGGAGGTTTTCCTCTTCGATCACCTGGGTGGAGATGAGGGCGGCAGCGCAGGCCATCGGGTTTCCGCCGTAGCTCGAGGACGCGGAAATGCTTTCGAAGCTTTCCTTGAACTTCTCACGCACGGCGACGCAGGTCACCGGGAATCCGTTTCCGAAGCCCTTGCCCATGGTCACAACATCGGGAACGACGCCCCAATGCTCCATCGCCAGCCATTTTCCGGTGCGTCCCCAGCTCGTGAGGACCTCGTCGGCCATGAGGAGAATATTCCGGTCGTCGCAGAACTTGCGGAGCTTCGGGAAGAAGTCGTCCGGCGGCATGACGGAACCTCCCCAGCCCTGGATGGGTTCGAGCACAAAGCCGGCGACGGAGCCAACGGTGGCCTTGTCCAGGTACTCGCCATAGAACTTGAGATAGGCATCGGTATCGATCGTGCCGTCGGGCTTGGTCCAAACCGGACGATAGGTGTCGGGACGGGGCACCATATGGGCGCCGGGAGCGCGAACCGCGCCATAGACGTGCGAGCGGATGTGACCGAGTGAGACAGCGCCGTAGGTCTTGCCGTGAAAATCGTAAAAGCAGCTGACGGTTTCGTGTTTTCCGGAGGCGGCGCGCAGCACGCGGATGCCGGCCTCCACCGCGGCGGTGCCGCAATCGTAGAGCTGGAAGCCGTTCAGGTCACCCGGGAGGAGCGCGGCGAGCTTTTCCATCAGCTCCGTCTTGATCGGCGTGGTGAAATCGTGGGCGTTCATCAGTTGCGATGCCGCCTTGGCGATGCCTTCGCTGATCTTGGGATGACAGTGCCCGAGGGTGGTGACGTAGATGCCCGAGGAGAAATCGATGTATTCGTTGCCGTCGACATCCTTGAGGGTGCATCCCGAGCCGGACTCGAAGCTCACCGGAAACAGCTTCACCTGGCCGCTCAGTCCCTTGAAGTGCTTCGTGCAGCGATCATGCCAGTGCTTCGATTGCGGGCCGGGAGGAGGAACCGGGAGGTGCGGGACGCGGGAAAGGTCCACGCGGCCCCATTCGAGTGTCTTGAAGGCGGAGTTTGTGCTCATGTTGATGAAAGTCAGGCCGTGATGATCCTGGCGCCCAGGCGCGCATATCGGCGCAGGACCTCGGCAGGGGCTCCGGCGGTGGTGATCAGCGTGTCGATGTCCGCGAGGCTGCCCGAGCAGGCGAGGGCGGTGCGCCCCAGTTTCGTGTGGTCGGCGAGCACGACGGAGCGCTTCGCAATGCGCCGCATGTGCTTTTCGACGCGGGCGAGGCGGAGGTCGGCGTTGTAAAGCTTGCCGTCGGGCCCGATCCCGTCCGTGCCCTGGAAGACGATGTCGGCGGAAAACAGTTCGAGACAATGCTCGGTCACGGGGCCGGTGAGGTCCGGACTGCCCCGGCGGATGACCCCGCCGAGCAGGATGACCTCCACTCCGGGGGCATCCAGCAGCTCAGAGGCCACCGCGAGGCTGGGGGTGATGACCGTGAGGTTCTGGCCGTCGCGCAGCAGGCAGGCGAGCTCGAGCGAGGTCGTGCCGTTGTCGAGGATCAGGCGCTGGCCCGGCTTTACCAGCTTGCGCGCTTCCCGCGCGATGGCCTGCTTCGCGTCGCGGTTTGCCTGGCGCCGGTCGCGATAGTCGAATTCGAGCAGCATGCGCTCGGTCAGCACCGCGCCGCCGTGCGTGCGCTGGATGTGGGATTGTCCCTCCAGTTGGGCGAGATCGCGGCGGATGGTCATCTCGCTGACGCCAAACTCGCCCGCCAGCTCCGAGACCGAAACGCCCGGCTCGCTCGCGAAACGTTCGCGGATGCGGGTCAGGCGTGCGGCGGAGGGCAGTTTCTTCATCCGGGTTTAGCCCATAGCTATGTGAGAAAATGTCAATAGCAAGATAAAACGAACATTTGGTAACATCCAGGAGCTCACGCGAAGGCGCGAAGAAGAGGCAGG
>CAZOXB010000269.1:0-4987 GCA_964583635.1 uncultured Opitutaceae bacterium
GTTCGGACCCATTGCCGCAGCCGGGGCAATGAGACGCCTGATTATTCGGTCAACCGGACCCTCAGCCGCTACGCGGGTTGACGCCGGTCGCCTCATGCGTTAAGCCCATGGAAGCGACATGAGTTCTGCTACCATCAAGCTGTTCCTGCCCGACGGTGACGCGAAGGGGCTTCGCACGGCGGAGATTTCCAACTGGACGGGAAAGGCTCTTGCCGCGCCCCGGACCGAGTTGGATCGATTGGTCGCGCGGGATGAGTGTGAGAAAGCCGGCGTTTACGTTCTTACCGGTAGTGATCCGACAACCAACGAGCCACACGCCTACATCGGTGAGGCGGAGGTCATTCGGGATCGCCTCAAGCAGCACAAGGGCAAAGAGTTCTGGGTGTCGGCGGTCGTCTTTGTCAGCAAGGACGAAAATCTCACGAAGGCGCACGTTAGGTACCTCGAGAGTCGGCTGCTGTCCGAAGCATCCAAAGTGGGCCGTTTCACCTTGGAGCAGAATCAAGCGGGCGGCTCAAAGCTTCCAGAATCTGATCGGGAGGACATGGAGGTGTTCCTCTCTCGCATCCGGCAGCTCTTGCCGGTCCTCGGCTCGGATTTGCTCACTCCCATCGCCCAGTCAAAGGCAAAGACTCCGGTGGGCGGTCCGCTCACATGTCGCACCAAGGGGGCGGTTGCTCATGGCCAGCGAACCGCGGAAGGGTTTGTCGTATTCAGGGGCTCGACCGCAGTCTTGAAAGATCGGCCCTCTGCCCAAGAGCGGAGCCCATACGTCGTCACCCTTCGGAAGCAACTCGTCGCCGCCGGCACTCTTGTCGAGAAGGACGGGTTCTTAGTGTTTACCAAGGACTCGGAGCTCTCAAGCCCCAGTGCGGCCGCGGCTGTGGTACATGGAGGTGGCGCGAACGGCCGCACGGAGTGGAAGGCCGCCGATGGCACGACTCTAAAGGAACTCGATGAGAGGGCCTAACAACGGCATGCAGGAGGCGGCGCTGCGCGTTGGAAATAAGGGCGGCACCATGAAAGGCGTTGAATCGCAATTCAACGAGTACTTTGCCGCTTGGAAAATTTTCCTGCCTTCGGATGACTTGGCCAATAGAAGACGAGGCAGTATCCTCCAGGCAGGATGGTCGATCTGGTATCTCTTTGGATCAGGAGAGGGCGGTGAGTTTCTCGACTTCTACGCATCACATCGCATGACAAACGATCGTCATGTTCGCCTGCACGAGAACGGTGCGAGCGAGGAGTTGCCGGCAATCATGGAGTTCCGGCGATGTTCAAGCGATCCTGTGGAGGACAAGAGGCTTGAGGCCGAGTATTTCGCGGAGAACAACAGAATCTCCGCGCTCCATGAGAAAAAGTGGTCAACGATGACCTGAATCCGGCAACGGGCTGAATTCAGAATGTTGCTCGGGAAAAAAGGGTTTTGGCAGGTTCGACCTCCCTTCCTTCCCCGAAAAATCATGATATTTGCCCGCTCTCCAGACGACGCTCCAGCGAGTCGCAGAGCGCGGGCCGGCGATCCCGGCTACCACTTGCGGAACCCATTAACTTCCGCGAATAACCATTAAATCGGCCATGATTCGGGGCCCCTTGAGCAGGCGGTTCGGATTGAGTGCCCTTTGCCGGCCGTGGGCTGCGATTAATCCGGATGCTTCGACAAAAGGGTGGGTTCGCCGGTCAGAAAACCAAGCGTGACCAGAAACCGGTCCACCTCGATCACCGTCCGGCGGTAGTTTTCCCGCGAACTGTAGTTGAAGAAGCCGTGAGACTGCCCCTCGTAGATGTGCACGTCGCAGCGCCGCCCGGCCGCTTTCATCAGCTCGGCGAAACGGCGGACGGTGGCCGCGGGGACAAGCTTATCCGCGCCACCTGAAAGGACGAGGGTTGGAGGAGTTTGTGCGCTGATGTTGTGAAGCGGGGAGATTTCGCGCCAATAGTCCTTCACGCGATCATAGCCCCATCCGTCCGGACCGTTGTCGAACACCGGATTGAAGAGCACGAGAGCGTTGGGCCGGCAGTCGATCGTCATGTCTTCATGGGGTTCGTTGAAACCACTCACCGTGGCAGCGGCGGCGGCGACTTGACCGCCGGCGGAGCCGCCGCCGGCCGCGATCCGTTCCGGATCGATACCGTGCTCTGCGGCATGTTGCCGCAACCAGCGGAGAGCGGATTTGCCGTCCTGCACGCATTCTCGCGGCGTGGTCGACTGGCGGCTTTTCACCCGGTAGTCGGCCGACACGGCCACCATGCCGCGCGAGGCCAGGTAAGCGCAGTGTGGGTAGAACTGGCTCGGGAGTCCCTTATTCCAGCCGCCGCCAAAGAAAAAGACGATAGCCGGACGCTTGTCGGTGGCCTTGTATCCAGGCGGAAGAAACGCATGCAGTTCCAGGGTGGCTTCTCCGACGGTCTTGTAGACCCACTTTTCGGTAGGGACGAAGGAGGATGTCCGGTCCTTGTCGTCGGCAAAGGCCGCGGCCGACAGGAAAGACAGGCAGGAAACGAGCGCAATCTGACTGAGCGGGAGCAAACGCATCATGGAAAGTTCAAGGAGTTTCGTTCCAGTAAATGACCAGGTTCTTGGTCGCGCGGCCGGCGGCGATGACGTCCAGGCGCAGGTCCCCGTTGAGATCCGCGAGTTTCAAATCCTCGCACGCCATGGTGTTGTCGTCAATCAACCCGCGCAACGTCCAGGCGGTTTCGCTGCCTTCGGCAGCCGCATACAGCTTGATGCCCACCTTCTGGCCGCGCCGGGCGGCACTGCCGCGCCATCCGACTACAATCTGGTCGTGTCCGATGGCGAGCAGGTCACCGGTGGCCAGGGCGTGCCCTTCGATGAGGCTGTCGTCGAGGAGCGTTCGCCCGCCTCCAGAGGAGCCGGCACGCGTCACCCACACCTGATTGCCATGCATGGGTTCGATCGTGACGACATACTCACCGCCCTTGAGGTCGCGGCCGCGGCGAACTTCGCCGGCGGGAGTCGTGGTCACAGCCTCAGTGGACCATCGGCCGCCCGTCTGTGTCAGCCGCTGAACGCCTTCCTTCGCCGCGACCAGCAGCGAGGTGGCGGCTCCGGAAGTTTCCAGCAGATCGAAATTATGGGCCAGGTGCAGGTCGCGATTGAGAACGACGGTGAGCCATTCGGCTGCTGGGCTGGCTGGATATGCGTAGCCTTGGAAAACGATGCCTTCGCCGGAACCGCCCTTGTTGCCGCGTCCATGCAGGGGCAGCACCGCCAGGAGCCAGCGGGCACCATCGGTCTTGATCCAATGCATCCGATGGGTCGTGGGTTCATGGGGAAGACGCACCGCGTGCCAAAGCGATGTGGGGTCCTGCGGACGCTCGAGGAAAAAGATCGCGCCGCTTCCCACGGTGTCGTTGGGATTCCACCCTGCACCTACGGCGACCTCGGCCTTGCCGTCTCCATCGATGTCGCGCGCGGCGATGCAGACGTTGTCCTTGACCGTGAGCTCACGCGCCATCACGAACTTTTCCCAAGCGGGATTGCGATACCAGACGATCTCCCGGGCATCGGCCAGCAGGATGTCGTCGCGATTGTCACCGTCGACATCGGCGATCGCCAAGCCATAACCGATGCCCACGGTGTCATCCACGACCTGCGGACGGAAAGGAAGCGGCGAAATGCCCGCGGCGAAACCAGGTGCCGCTGTGGCCGTGATCACTATTGCCCATGAGAATCGCAAGATGAGGTGCATGGAGAGAGGAGATGTCGGGCCTGAAGGGCTCCAGGAGGAGCAAGGGAGGAACGGAACAGTATCAGTGGTTTGGGTGCCCGGCCCTGATTCTGTGCATTCCGTGCGCACTGCAGTCCAAACTCCAGAGCAGAACCACATGCAAGCGCACAGATGAAGACCGGGTTGAATGCCAGGAGCCTGTGCCGTTGCGATGTCTCCAACCGGATCCCTGATGGCTTGCGTTCACCCCGAAAGGCATGAACCCGTCAAGCAAAGCGGTTCATTCCCGAGCGTTGTGCTCGAAAATGAACGAACCAAAAACGTACTTCGCCCGGCGGGTGTATTTGAATGACCACCCGGGATTGATTCGAATATCGACTTCCTTCCCGGATCTGATGCTTGCGCAGTTTTCGTACCATTTATGGTCAACATATGGTGCAAACCGGAACTGTTTGAAATTCAGGGCAATCGACGAAATGAGCAGTGCTCCGGCGATGTAGGAGATCCATTTTCTCCTGCTTTCGTATATTATCACGATTAGTATCCAGAATGTAACAACTTTGGGTATGAAAAAATAACGGTCTCCATTGACAAAGTCGCCAGTGGCCCAAGTATCGAAACGCTTCTTGAACGCGGAAACACCCACCAGGAGCAGCAAGAAGCCGATCAGTATCAGGCAATTGTTTCTGTTTGATTCAAGATCCACGCAAGCATAGCTTAAAAAGAGAAAAATGGCACAGGCAAACGCAAGCGAGTACGGCGGTGCAAGTGATCCTGCGTACAATCCCAGGAAAGTGTTGCCTGTAAGTCTCTGGGAGATCGTCGTAAGCATTCGACCGATGCTGAACGGCTGCCCGGGCTCGGGAATTGCAGGCGCATGAAGCAGGAACCAGAGCTGCACGCATGCGCATATGCAAGCCAGGCCCAGGAGCACGTGGGACGGTGTTGTGCGTCGTGCAATGGATCTGGCTGCAAATATCGGGATGATGAATATTATAAACGGCCCGGTCATGCCCCCCAAACCAATATACAAACAATCGGATATCCAGTGTGTTGTCTTTCTGGGGTCTTCCGATAGCGCCACAAGCAGGATTCCGAGGGCCAGAATCCATTGTATGTTCGTGGGATTGAGCGGTACTTCGCCTGTGTGAGGTATGCAGACAATCGCCAGGGCCAGCCAGGCCTTTCCACGAAGCGGATTTCGCTCCGCCATGCACGTAAGCCCGACGGCAACGGTTATCCCCAGGGACGTATATACGTAAAAGGGCGGCTGAAGAAACGGGTCCAGATTC
>CAZOXB010000270.1:0-4980 GCA_964583635.1 uncultured Opitutaceae bacterium
TTCCCAGCAGGACCCCCACAAACGGATACATCACGATGTTCAGGATCTGGATGATATTGTTATCCTTGCCGAGACGGCTGATGCAAATTGCTCCGACCACGATCACGACGCCCCATAGGAGCGTTAGCCACCTGCCCAGGGTCATCGCTGCATGATCCGAGAGCGGAGTTTTCATGTGGCGCCGGATGAAGTCCACCTGAAGCGTCGCGGAGAGCGCTGTGGTTCCGCCGGAAAGACTGCTGAGCATGGCGGAGAGAATTGCCGCGATCATGAGGCCCCTGATGCCCGCCGGAAGGACATTCACGACAAAGACCGGCAAGGCGTCGTCGGGAATCCGCAGTGTCGCCGCGATATCGGGATGTTCGTGGTAATAGACAAAAGTCAACAGGCCGAGGATCGGAAAGATCACGCTCAGGGGTTTCAGGATGAAGCCGTTGCGCCACAACGATGCCTTGATCTCCCGTTCGCTCTTGCCGGAAAGGTAGGTCTGCAGGATCAACTGGTCCGCTCCGCCGTTCGAGAGGTAGGCGATGAAGCCGAGCAGAAATCCGCTCAGCAAACTCAGATCATCCGTCAGACTGAACGCAGCCGGCATTCTGAACTTGCCGGCCTCTTGGGCGACGTCGATCACGTTGCCCAGACCGCCGCTGTCCCGGATCGTCAGATAGGCCATCGCCGCCACTCCGAACATCACGACAAAGAACTGGATCACGTCCGTCCAGATGATCGCGCGCATGCCCCCGACCAATGCGACAAAGGTGGCGAGCACACCCGTCAGCAGGATTGCCCAGAGCAGACCGTGCTCCACACCGCGCTCCGCAGTCCAGCCCAGCATCTGGGCGATCACGAGTGACGCCGCATAAAGCATCGTGGCCATCCACATGATGCGGGCGCCCATGAAGAAAAGGGACGCAAACGCCCGCACGGAATAGTTGAAGCGGCGGTCGAGGTATTCGTAGGCCGTCGTGACGCGCAGCCGGTAGAACAAAGCCGGAAAGAGCAGGACGACCAGCGGCACCGCCGCGATGATCCCGACATTCTGCAGCAGAATCCAGACGGTGCCTGCGGGTCGGTTCAGCCATCCGATCAGGCCGATGAACGAATTGGTGCTGAAGAGCGCCATGTACATGCTGATGGCCACCGGCCACCGGCTCATGCTGCGGCCCGAGAGGAAGAGGTCGTCCTGCCGCCGCATCCGCCTCGCATGATACAGCGGAATCATGAGCATCGCGAGCCCGTAAAGGACTATGGCAGCCCAATCGAGCAGGTGAATTGTCTGCGGCGTCGGACTCATCGGGGATTGTCGCCGGTGTTCATGGCGCCGGAGTCTTGTCGACCGCCGATTCATAACATCGGACCAACTCCGTGACATCGCAATCCCCGTAGCCTCGCGCGATGGAGCTCCGATAGATGCCGGCGAGGCATTCCGCCAGCGGCGCCAGACCACCCGCCGAATGCACCAGCCCGGCCACGTAACTCATGTCCTTGCCCGCCAGACGCTGGGCAAAATTCAGGGCAAAATCCCGTGACCAGAGTCGCGGATATGCTCCGCGAAATGTCGCGCTGTTGCCTCCACTGGCCGAGATCGCGTCGTAGAGGCCCTGGCGATCGATCCCGTACTTGTCCAACGTGGGCCAGACTTCACAGAGGCCGACCAATGCCAGCTGGCCGAGAAAATTGTTGATCAGCTTGGCCGCATGGCCCGCTCCCGAATCACCGAGGTGGAACAGGTTTGCGGCGAAGCCGGCCAGCACCGGGCGAACCCGCTCGAATGCATCGCGCGGCCCGGCGCCCAGCACGCTGAGGGTTCCCGCTTCGGCTTGCGCCCGGCTGCCCGTCAGGGGGCCGTCCAGGAGGGTGATCTCACGGGCTGCCAGAGCCCCGGCCAGCCTCCGGGTGGATTCGGGGTCGCTGGTGGAGCAATCGACCACAATGCTGCCGGGCCGCAGGTTCGGCACCAAACCGCCCGATGGATCCAACACGGATTCAACGGCTGGCGAGTCCGGCAGGCACAGGAGGATGACGTCGCGGTTCCGGGCCAATTCGTCCAATCCGGCGGCCGCGGTGGCTCCCGCCTGGACCAAACGCCCGCTCACCGCGCGCCCTCGTTCGGAATCCCGGGCGAGAAACGCCACCGGAAAACCGTTGCGCCTCAGATTCACCACCATGCCGGCGCCCATCGTGCCGGCACCCACAAGGCCCACATTCATTGTCGTCGCTTCCTTCGCCATGGCGTGTCCCGATTGTTCGCGTTTACGGGCGGACCCATCTCAGGCCGCGTTGTTCAGCGGATCATAGATGGACGGGTTCATGCGCTCCAAAACCTCGTCGATCTTCCGCTCCTGTTCCTCCGTCAGGCGCGCAAACGGCGCGGTGGACACGCTGGTCTCGAAAATTCCCAGCCTCTTCAGCGCGTGCTTCTGCGCGGACGGCCAGAGCGGCCAGTTCTCGCCAAGATAGATGTCATAAATGGCGTCCACCTGCCGCTGCAGATCCTCGGCCAGCGCCATGTCACCATGCCGTGCGGCCTGCCATATCCGCTGGCACAGGCCGGGGAGCAATCCCGCTATGCCCACCAGCGCACCGGTATCATGACGGGCTGCAAATGCGATGTCCCTGGCATTGCCGTTGTAGACGGGACACTGGTCACGGAAAGCCTGCACACATTTCAGGTAGAGATCACGGTCGGGCGACGTGAACTTCAATCCACCCACGTTGGGCAGCGCCAGGATGCTGCGGATTTCCTCAAAGGTGCTGCGCACGGGTGTCATTCCAGGATTCTCATAAAACCAGACCGGCACGGGCGAATGCGTCGCAACGGATTGCAGCAATTGCAGGGTGTCACTCCGGTCGCGTGCGGGAAACATGATTCGCGCCGATGTCACGATCGCGTCCATGCCGGCGTCGGCAATCTGATCGATGCCCTCCCTTATGCGCACGGTGCCCGCATCCGAAACATTCGCCAACACCATGGCCCGACCCCGCACGATCCGCACCGTTTCCCGGACCAAGCGCTCCCGTTCCCGATCCCTGAGGGCGAATCCTTCCCCCATGGTACCGCCCACGAAGAACCCTTCCCCACCGCCCCGCAGGACCCATTCGATCAGGCGCTCGAGGCTCGCGACATCCAACCGCTCGTCCTCGGTCAACGGTGTCGGGATGGCTGCCATTACTCGCGGATGGATCGGATGGATTGTCGGCATGGAGAACTGGGAGTAAATGCAATGCGGCCGGCGATGCTGCCCGTCACGCGGGAACCTTCGTCCCGTCCACCGGTGCACACGCATTCCTTTCGTCATCGCTCATGAAATGAAGTCTGGGGAGAAGGCACACGGCATGCAACGACCGCCTGACAGGCACCGTAAGAAGCGCATCCCCGCAAAGGGAGCCATTTGATCCTATACCCGTAAAGGACGTCGCCACCCGGTCCGGCGTCAGGGGCGTCGCCGCACCGTGGCGCCATCCACCCAGTCCCCTTCGATCATGACCGACTTCGGATGGGAGGGCACGCCGGATTCATTCTGGTAAAGCTGTTCGATCACGATGTCCACCGCGGCACCCGCCACCAGATCGTGGTGCTGGTCGATGCCCGCGCAGCGGGCCGTTTCTTCCTGGCGATCAAGGATCACATAGCCCGTATCGCGGGGGATCCGGATACCCTCGTTCTGCAGCACATCGAGCACCCGCCCGTCCACACACAGGATCACTTCGGGCGCGGTGCGCCGGAACCAGGCCATCAGTTCGCGCGGGGAGTATTTCACGGGCAGATATTCGGGGCAGTCCGGCGGGGGACATCCATGCCGTTCCGCACCCAATCTGAAGCCGTTCCGCCACCAGTGCTCGCAGCGATCACTCTGCTGATATTCGGCGACGAAGCCGATGCGGCGATACCCCAGCTTCCAGACGTGCGCGAAGGCCAGCAGCACGTCGCGATACTGGTTGCTGTAGGCCCGATGGAGCTCCGGCTTCAGCAATGATCGGGCAATGGTGGCGCTGGCAAAATTCTTCCAAGGCATGTCGAATCCCTCCACCGGCTCTGGAAACGGGGCGACCACCACCCCGCGGATTCCCCTGCTGGAAAGGATGCCCGCAAGGCGGGTCGGCGTGACCTTGAGATCGGCGAGCGAAAATACCTCCAGCACGTAGCCCAGTTGCGCCGCACGCGCCTGCGCACCGCGCAGCAGGGGCTTCATCTTCCCGGAATCCAGCGCCGACCGCGGATAGACGGTCACAAACGCAATGGTCAGCGGAGCCTTGACCGTGCGTCCGCGGCGCAGATCGGACATCAGGGCGGACACGAGTGGATTGGGCGCATAGCCCAGTTTGCGGGCGCAGGCCCGCACCTTCACGCGGGTGCGCGGCGAAACACTGGGATGGTTGCGCAACGCGAGGGAGACCGTCATCTTCGTCACCCCCATCGCGGCGGCAACGGTCTGCATGGTGACCCTGGAATTCTGATTCAAAGGCATGGTGAGATTTACGAGTAAAGCATCACCTGCCTGGCAATCAATCCATGAACGGCCCCATTCCCGCTTGTCGTGCCGGCGGGACTCATCCGCATCCCGACCCCTCGCTCCACGTTCAACGGGCCCGGAACGGCGGGAGCCACCGCGTCATCTCGGGGAACCCGCCACATCCTCCGTCTGATACGAATACAGGTGGCAGCGGGAGAGGGTGAAGCTCAGGCGCACCCCATCTCCGAAAGCCGCGTTTGGAGCCTGCCACTCCACGGGCCGGGCGGTGAACGATCCCGTCATTCGCCGGGATCGGGTCAGCTCGCGCCCATCCCGGCCGAGCAGCGCCACCTCCAGCATGCCGCCATCCTCAACGTCCGCGGTCAGGCTGACGACACCGCCCGCCGGAATGGTCAACGGCGCCGTGACGACTTTTCCATTCCTCCCGCGATCCGCCGGAGTGGCCGCGGCAAACCCGTCGGGTCGCATCGTGGCGAACTCAAGGAAGCTGCCACGAGCCGTCGCC